>JBJOLU010000181.1:0-33797 GCA_046052705.1 Bacteroidota bacterium
GAAAGAAAAGACAAACATCTCTGACGCACATTATGGAATCAAAAGCAATAGCTCGCCACGTACCTACATCGCCGCGTAAAATGCGCCTGGTGATTGATACGATTCGCGGAAAGTCTGCAGCAGAAGCGCTGACCATTCTTCGCTTCTCGCCGAAGTCTGCATCGAAAGTTGCAGAGATGACTCTTCGCTCAGCCATATCGAATCTGCGCAATAGCGGTGGTTCGTTTGCGAAGGAGGAAGACATGATCGTGAAAGCCGTTCATGTTGATCAAGGAAAAACATTGAAGCGCATTTCGCCGGCTCCTATGGGTCGTGCGTACAAGATTAAAAAGCGCTCGCATCATTTAACAATCGTTGTATCTACTAACGACTAATCGCAGGGAGTTCTCTTGGGTCAGAAAACAAATCCGATCGGTCTTCGCCTTGGAATTATCCGTGGCTGGGATGCAAACTGGTTCGAACCGAACAGCATGGCCGACAAGATTGCGGAGGACATGACAGTCCGTTCGTACATCAAAACCAGATTGAAAAAAGCAGGCGTTGCTCGCGTTGTGGTTGAGCGTACGGCAAAGCAAATCCGTATCACCATCCACACATCGAAGCCGGGTGTAATTATCGGTCGCTCCGGTAAAGACATTTCTCAGCTCGAAGAGGAGATGCGTAAGCTCACCACCAAGGACGTGAAGATTCTCATCCACGAGATCAAGCGCCCGGAGCTCGATGCACAACTGGTAGCCGATAATATCGCCAGCCAGCTGGAAGGTCGAGTTGCTTTCCGCCGCGCAATGAAACAAGCGGTGGCAGCATCCACACGATTAGGCGCTGAAGGAATTCGTGTTATGTGTTCAGGTCGTCTTGGCGGCGCGGACATGTCTCGTACCGAGCAGTACAAAGAGGGCCGCGTGCCTCTGCACACCCTTCGTGCAGACATCGATTACGGAACCTCCACTGCACACACAGTATATGGCGCAATCGGTGTGAAAGTTTGGATTTGTAAGGGCGAAATCATTGGTAAGCCCGTTACACAGGAAAAAGAGTAAGAGTTCGATCAGGAACAAAAAGATTAAGGTGAATCATGTTATTACCGAAGAGAGTTAAGCACAGAAAAACCCAGCGTGGTCGTCGTTGCGGCAAAGCAATTCGCGGCTCGCAGGTAGCTTTTGGATCATACGGCTTGAAAGCCCTTGATGCAGCGTGGATTACGAATCGTCAGATCGAATCAGCGCGTATTGCCATCAACCGTTACCTGAAGCGCGATGGTAAGGTTTGGATCCGGATTTTCCCGGACAAGCCCTACACCAAGAAACCCGCTGAGGTTCGAATGGGATCCGGAAAGGGTAATCCTGAGGGATGGGTAGCAGTAGTAAAGCCCGGACGCATCATGTTCGAAGTGGACGGTGTTTCTAAGGAAGCTGCTATGGAAGCTATGCGTTTGGCATCGCACAAACTGCCCATCAAAACAAAATTTGTGACACGCATTGATTTGGTAGAAGTATGAAGCACAGAAAAGCAAAAGACCTCCGCGACTTAAACGGAGCAGAGTTGGCGATGACTTTGAAAGAAGCAGAAGAGACGCTCGCGAAGCAGCGCTTCCAGCATGCGCTGAAGCAGCTTCAGGATACCGCGTACCTGCGCATTCTGAAAAAGGATATTGCCCGTATGAAAACTATAATGCAACAACGTTCACTGGAATCGAAAGCGTAAAACATGGAAACAAATCAAAACCACGGCGAAGCTTCAAAAGATCCGGTTACAAAAGGTAAGAAGATCCGTCAAGGAAAAGTTGTAAGTAACAAGATGGATAAATCCATCGTTGTGGCAGTAGAGCGCCAGGTAATGCACCCGCTGTACAAGAAGTATTTCCGTCTGACCAAGAAGTTTATGGCTCACGACGAAAACAACGATTGCCAGATCGGTGACGTAGTACGCATCGTGGAGTCACGTCCGTTGAGCGCACGCAAGCGTTGGACGTTGCTTGAAGTAGTAGAGCGCGTGCAGTAATCGCTTCGGTTAAAGAGTCCGGAACAGTACTTACTGATTGACATTAAACATTTTACGGTACGGTCATGATACAAGAAGAAACAAACCTCATAGTAGCAGATAACTCCGGTGCGCGTCGCGTACGCTGCATTCGTATTCTGGGAGGCCACGAGCGCCGTTACGCGTCGGTTGGAGACATTGTAGTAGTATCTGTGAAGCAGGCACTACCGAACGGTGCGGTTAAAAAGGGCGAGGTATGTAAGGCCGTTATCGTCCGCACAAAGAAGGAGATCGGTCGTCGCGATGGATCGTACATTCGTTTCGATGAGAATGCGGCAGTAATCCTGAATAATCAGGGCGAACCCCGCGGTACCCGCATTTTCGGACCGGTTGCCCGCGAATTGCGCGAGCGCAACTTTATGAAGATCGTCTCGTTAGCACCCGAGGTTATTTAAGCGTAACGACCAAGAATTTGACACCCAGCGAAAGAATGAGTATGAAATTACAGATTAAAAAAGGCGACATCGTTCAAGTGATTTCCGGTAACGACAAAGGAAACTCCGGACGTGTAATTGACATTGATCGCACCAATCTGCGTGTGGTTGTAGAGGGCATTAACATTCGCAAGAAGCATGCACGCCCTTCACAGGCAAACCCTAATGGTGGAATCATTTCTCGCGAAATGCCTATTCATTACTCCAACGTGATGTTGGTAGTGAATGGCAAGCCCTCCCGCAAGCGCGGCGAGTAAGCGTAGAATGATCCGTGGCGAGTAGTTAGCACTAAAAAACGATCAGGAAGTAACTAAAGAGATTATCATGGCAAAGCAGATAGTAAAGAAGCTTGATTTCAAACCCGAAGGTCCTCGTCAGGACGAAGGTTCGAACGAAAACCTCACACCGCGTCTTGCAACCTTCTATAAAGAGCAGGTAGTTCCTGCCCTTATGAAGAAGTTTGAATACAAGTCGGTAATGCAGGTGCCGGTTTTGGAAAAGATTTGCATCAATATCGGTGCAGGTGCGGCAGCCCAAGATCAAAAGATCGTACAGAGCGCTATCAACGAGCTCGAGCTTATCTCGGGTCAGCGCCCTGCAGTGGCACGTGCCAAGAAGTCGGTAGCGAACTTCAAGTTGCGTCAGGGCCAACCTATTGGTGTGTACGTAACCTTGCGCCGCGCTCGTATGTACGAATTCCTGGATCGTTTCATCAACATCGCTTCGCCCCGTGTACGTGACTTCCGCGGATACTCTGACAAGAGCTTTGATGGTCGCGGCAACTACACGCTCGGTATTAAAGAGCAGATTATTTTCCCTGAAATCGACGTTGACAAGATCAACAAGATTGCGGGCATGGATATCACGTTTGTAACATCGGCTCACACCGACGAAGAAGCAGGAGCAATGCTTCGCGAATTTGGTTTCCCCTTTACCCGTTCCAACTAAGATTCACAGTAATACTGAATACTCATGGCTACAACAGCTGTCGTCGCTCGTAATGATAAACGCAAACGTCTCGTTGAAAAGTATGCTGAAAAGCGTGCTGCTCTCAAAGAGGCCGGTGACTACGATGCATTGCAAAAACTTCCCCGCAACAGCATGCCTACACGTCTGCGTAACCGCTGCGTGTTAACAGGCAGAGGTCGCGGAGTGTACCGCAAATACGGTTTGTGCCGTAACAAACTTCGTGAACTGGCTCTGGAAGGTAAGATTCCCGGAGTTAGAAAAGCGAGCTGGTAAGGTTTTTCCTGTCAGGGGAAACTTTTCCACCGTTATTCACGGCTGTTCCGTATCTTTGTGGCCCCTCGCGCACGGCGCCGGGAAACAGCGTTACGGAACGCACACAACATAGAAAGCGAAGAGTTCAAACTATACCGGAGCGTCAGACAGACGTGGGGTCTGAAACGACCGGTAGGCGAGAGGTAATCTCGCGTTAGCTGAATCCACGGAATTTTCTCTATTGAACTATCACTTATGCCAGTTTCCGATACGATTGGTGACTTCCTCACACGTCTGCGTAATGGTCAGCGTGCCAAGCACAAGACTGTTGACGCGCCTGCAAGCAAGATCAAAGAATCCATAGCAGCCATCCTCAAAGATCAAGGTTTCATCGCTGATTACGAGCGCATTAATGATAACGTTCAGGGTACACTTCGTGTGCGCCTTCGCTATCACAATGGTGCACCCGCCATTCGTGAGGTGAAGCGTATCAGCCGTCCGGGTATCCGTAGCTATGCCGGTGCAGAAGATCTGCCTAAGGTATACAACGGTCTGGGCATTGCAATTATCTCTACATCGCAAGGTCTTATGACCGACAAGCAGGCTCGCCAAAAAGGTATTGGCGGGGAAGTGCTTTGCACCCTGTGGTAAGAGTGAGCGCTAGTGTAGTGTCTGCATGATTTATTTACGTTGAAACAATTACAGAGCAGTTATGTCACGAGTTGGAAAAAAAGTTCTTGTCATTCCTAACGGTGTTCAGTTTTCATTGAACGCGGGATTGGTCAAGGTAAAAGGACCCAAAGGCGAGCTTCAATTCCAAATACCGGAAGGTATTTCTTGCCACCAGGAGGGAACATCCGTAACCTTTAGTCGCGAAAGCGATCACAAGAAGGTACGCGCTCTTCATGGTATGACAAGAGCAGCTATTGCCAACATGGTGGAAGGCGTAGCCAACGGATTTACCAGAAACATGGCCGTTGTAGGCGTTGGTTTCAAGGTGGAAGTGAAGAGCAATAAGCTTATCATGACCGTTGGATACTCACACCCTGTGATGATCATTCCGCCTGCAGGTATTGAGTTTACTGTATCGTCTCCCACTCAGTTCGCCGTGAAGGGTCACGACAAGCAGTTGGTAGGTGAGATTGCCGCAAAGATTCGCTCGGTACGTCCGCCTGAACCGTACAAGGGTAAGGGTGTGCAGTATGAAGGTGAATATATCCGTCGCAAGGCAGGTAAGGCAGCAGGTAAGTAATCGCGGTAATTAAGGTGTTTGTTAATAGGTAACGAAAAAATCGATAGGTCAAAGAGTTATGAGTAAGAAAAACAAGATTGTACGGAGAACACGTCGTTCCAAGGGTATTCGCAAGAATATTCACGGAGATGCTCTTCGCCCGCGTTTAACAGTGTTTCGTTCTTTGAAGCACATTTATGCTCAGATCATCGACGATGACAAGAAGCAAACCATTGCTGCGGCTTCATCTCTGGACAAAGAGATTGCTACCGCCGGAACATCGAAAGGTGACGTAAGCAAGTTGGTTGGTGCTCTCTTGGCTAAAAGAGCTGTGGCAGCAAGCGTACAGACAGTAGCATTTGACCGCAACGGGTTCCTCTATCACGGACGCATTAAGGCTTTGGCTGAGGGTGCACGTGAGGGCGGACTTTCGTTTTAATCACTGAAGTAATAAACGACAATAATTGTGTAGGAGTTTTAGTGGCGAAGTTTAAAATATCCGAGCTGAATCTTAAGGACAAACTTGTAAACGTTGGTCGTACCGCGAAGGTGGTAAAAGGTGGACGTCGTTTCAACTTTTCCGCAATCGTCGTTGTAGGAGACGGCCAGGGACATATTGGTTATGGTCTTGGTAAAGCCGGTGAGGTTGTAGATGCGGTACAAAAAGCAACGGATGCAGCAAAGAAGGCTGTAGTTCAAGTTCGCTTGCAAGGTACCACCATCCCTCACGAAGTGTTCTCCAAGTACGGCTCTGCGAAGATTCTTCTTCGTCCGGCAGCTCCCGGTACAGGCGTTATCGCTTCCGGTGGTGTTCGTGCGGTACTCGAGTTGGCCGGCGTTCAGGACGTTTTGACCAAGTCTTTGGGATCGTCAAATCCTCACAATGTTGTAAAGGCAACTATTGCAGCTCTTGAAGCATTGGAAGATGCTCAAACGGTAGCGCAACGCCGCGGTATCTCAGTTGAAAAAGTAGTTCGCGGTTAATTAAGTAAAACGAACGTATCCATCGGACGAAATCATGGCAAAGATCAAGATTACTCAAGTAAAAAGTGTTATCGACAGACTGGAAAAGCAAAAGCGTACAATGAAGGCGCTTGGCTTGGGCCGTCCGAACTACACCGTTGTTCAAGAAAAAAATGCTCAGATTCTTGGCATGATCAACGTTGTAAAGCATTTAGTTAAAGTAGAAGAAATAGGAAACTAATATGAAGCATATAGGAAATCTCCGGTACGCGGAAGGCTCACGTAAAGCAAAGAAGCGCATTGGTCGCGGTGCAGGTTCGGGTCACGGTGGAACATCCACACGTGGTCATAAGGGCCACCAGTCACGTGCGAACCATACCTTCAAGCGTAACTTCGAGGGTGGCCAAATGCCGCTCAGTCGTCGCATTCCTAAATTCGGTTTTACCAATATCTTCAGAGTTGAGTATCAAACCGTCAACCTTGCTCGCGTTCAGGAATTGATCGCAGAGAATCGTTTGAGCGGCGCGATCACACCGGAGTCGTTATACGCAGCCGGTGCTATTTCGAAGAAGACGCAACCTGTAAAGATCCTTGGTAACGGAGAGATCACAACCGCTGTGACCATCTCGGCACACGGTTTCTCGGAAACAGCTAAACAAAAAATCGAAAAGGCCGGAGGAACGGCGAACATCCATGGCTAATTTCATCGAAACAACAAAAAACATCTTCCGTATAGAGGAACTGCGTAAGCGGATCGTCTTTACGGTGCTTATGCTCATTGTGGTGCGCGTTGGTGCGCATGTGTCACTTCCGGGTATCGATGTGCAAGCTCTGCAATCTTCCAATGCATCAGGCGATGCTAACGGGTTGTTTGGTTTGTATGACATGTTCGTAGGTGGTGCATTCTCCAATGCCGCCGTATTTGCAATGGGTATCATGCCGTACATCTCGGCTTCGATCGTACTGCAGTTGGCTGCAGTATTCGTACCGCAAATTGCCAGAATGCAGAAGGAAGGCGAAGAGGGAAGACGTCGCATTAATCAGTGGACAAGATTTCTAACCGTTGGTATTGCTGCATTGCAGGCTATTGGTTTGAGCATCAAGCTGAATGCACAGACTGCAGCTGATACTGCCAAGGTCGTCATGATCGATGGCCCTCTGTTCACGCTTACTGCGGTGACCTTGCTCACAGCCGGTACCATGTTTCTTATGTGGATTGGAGAGCAAATCACGGAGCGCGGTCTTGGTAACGGTATCTCGTTGATCATTTTTATCGGTATTATTTCTCGTTTGCCCGTTGCTGTTCAGAACGAAATTTTATTGATCGGGTCAGGACGTAATGTTGCAATAGACGTCATTCTTTTAGCGTTCCTCGGAGTGATTATTGCATCGGTTGTATTGATTACACAGGGTGCCAGACGCATACCGGTTCAATATGCCAAGCGCGTTGAAGGTCGTAAACAATATGGTGGCCACACCACATATATACCGTTGCGAGTTAATACTGCGGGTGTAATGCCAATCATTTTTGCTTCAGCAATTCTCTTTATTCCCAGCACCATTTCGAGCTTCTTCCCCGAAAGCGCTGCGTTGATGAAGGTGGCGAAACTATTTAGCGATCGTTCTGTTGTGTATGCTTTAGTGTACGGTCTATCGATTGTATTCTTTACGTACTTCTATACAGCAATTGCGTTTAACCCACGTCAAACTGCCGAGGAACTCAAGCGCGCTCAAGGCTTTATTCCCGGTGTACGTCCCGGACAGCCCACTGCTGAGTACTTCGATCATATTCTAACTCGCATTACATTGCCAGGCGCAATTTTCCTTGCGATCATCGCATTGTTGCCTGTTTTTGTGACAAACGTTTTGAATGTTCCGTACTCTTTTGCTCAGTTCTTTGGTGGTACAAGCTTGCTGATTATCGTAGGTGTAGCACTTGATACGCTTCAACAAATTGAGTCGTACCTGTTAATGCGTCACTACGATGGATTTATGAAGAGTGGTAAGATTCAAGGTCGCGGTATGGCTTCGAATCAACAGCGTGTTGGTAGCGGTTTCTAATCAATGATCATCAAAGCGCCGCAAGGCGTATTGAAATGAATCCGGTACAAGCACCAGCTTTGAAAATTAAAAAGGATATTGATCGAATTGCGGAAGCTTGTCGATTGGTTTCGGAAACTTTGGCTCTGATTGGAAAGAGCATTGCTCCCGGAATGACGACGCTGGAACTCGATACAATAGCCGAAGATTTTATCCGATCGAACAATGCAGAACCTGCGTTCAAAGGATATGGCGGACACGGCGGAAGCCCGGCGTTTCCTTATACATTGTGTGTGTCCATAGACGAAGAAGTTGTTCACGGAATGCCTTCATCGCGAAAGCTCAAAGAAGGTCAAATCGTCTCCGTCGATTGCGGAGTGAAAAAAGAAGGTTTTTTCGGAGATAGTGCTTTCACCTTTGGTATTGGTGAAATTGGTCCCGAGAAACAACGATTGCTTGATGTAACGCGCCAGGCCTTAGATCTTGGAGTGGAACAGGCGATAACCGGCAATACCAATTATGATATTGCCAAAGCAGTTCAAACACACGTGGAGAAACATAAGTTTTCCTGTGTGCGCGATCTGGTCGGTCACGGAGTGGGAGAGGAGCTTCACATGGAGCCTTGTATTCCAAACTTCGTTCCGGGTCTTTTACAACGTAACCGCTATCCAAAAGCGCAGCTTGAGCAGGGAATGACTATCGCCATAGAGCCTATGGTAAATATGGGGTCCTTCTTGGTGCAAACAGCTCGCGACGGTTGGACGGTGTTTACATCGGACGGACGGCCGTCTGCACATTTTGAACACACGGTGATGGTCGATAACGGCACCCCGAGAGTGTTGACGTTTTTTTCTTAATTGTTGACTATGCCCAAACAAGATCTTATCAAAGTAGACGGTGTGATTGAGGAAGTACTTCCCAATACCCAGTTCATCGTCAAGCTTGATAATGGTCATAAGGTGTTGGCTCATATCAGCGGCAAAATGAGAATGAACTTCATCAAGATTCTTGCCGGCGACAAGGTAACGGTGGAACTATCCCCGTACGATTTGTCTAAAGGGCGCATTACCTACAGATTTAAATAAGCAATTCATTTTTTCGGAATAGAGATATGAAAGTTCAAGCATCGGTAAAGAAACGTGATCCCAACGACAAAATCGTTCGTCGTAAAGGTCGCGTGTACGTTATCAACAAGAAAAATCCACGAATGAAACAGCGTCAAGGCTAAGGAGATTCAATGGCACGTATAGCAGGTATTGACCTTCCGCGTAATAAGCGTGGGGTTATCAGTCTAACATACATTTTCGGAATCGGCAAGACGGCAGCGCAAGAAGTTCTTGCCAAGGCCGGTGTTGACGAAAGCAAGCGCGTTCAAACCTGGACGGACGAGGAGATTGCGCGCATTCGTACTGCCGTATCCGAGTATAAAGTAGAAGGCCAGTTGAGATCCGAGATCCAGCTGAACATCAAGCGATTGATGGACATTGGCGCATATCGTGGTCTTCGCCATCGTAAGGGCCTGCCCGTACGCGGTCAGCGTACTCGTACCAACAGCCGTACTCGTAAGGGTAGAAGAAAAACGGTTGCAGGTAAGAAGAAGGCAGCTCGTAAGTAATAGCCCGTTACCCCTGAACACTTTTCAGGTGGGGCGTAAGTGTGAAATTTTAAACCTATAGAGTTATAAGAATGGCAGCCGCAAAAAGAAAAGTAAAACGTAAAATAGTTGCCGACGTACATGGCAAAGCCTTTATTCGCGCAACCTTTAACAACGTGATAGTAACCATAGCGGACTCCTACGGAAACGTACTTACCTGGTCTTCAGCCGGAAAGAACGGCTTCCGTGGTTCTAAGAAGAATACGCCGTATGCTGCTCAAGTATCGGCGGAGAAAGCTGCCCGCGAGGCCTTTGAAATGGGTCTTCGTAAGGTTGATGTGAGTGTTCGCGGACCTGGATCCGGTCGCGAAGCTGCGATTCGCGCTCTCTCAACGGCCGGTTTGGAAGTGCTTTCAATTTTGGATAAAACTCCCATTCCGCACAACGGTTGCCGTCCTCCGAAACGTCGTCGCGTGTAATTCTGCTGTGGGCGCTTGTAACGAGCTAGCCTACAAAGCAGAGCCAGCAGTTGTCATTTGATGATTCATCAATGCAACGCATGTCGTTTCCCAATTCGAGAATAATAATCATTGTAGAGAAAGAGAGCGTATGAATACAGCGATGCAAATGCCAGAGCGTGTAATGTCGGATGATACCGGATCATTGTATCACGGAAAATTCGCCTTACAGCCGCTCGAGGAAGGCTATGGCGTAACAGTGGGTAACGCACTTCGTCGTGTGATTCTCTCCTCCATTCATGGAGCTGCCATTGTAGGCATAAAAATCAGCGGTGTTGTGCATGAGTTTCAAACCATTCCGGGTGTGGTTGAGGATATGAGTGAGATCATCCTGAACCTCAAAGAAGTTCGCGTAAAGCTTGACGATTCAAAGCCTGTACGTGTCAGCTTCAAGGTTAAGGGTGCCGGCACATGGGTGGCTCAAAGCATTCAGGACGCCTCCACCGGTATTACGGTGCTAGATCCCACGCATCACATTGCCACACTTGCCAACGATGCCGAGTTCGACGTTGAACTTCGCATTGCAAAGGGCAAAGGTTATGTGCCGGCTGAAGAGCAGGTAACAACCGAATTCCCCGTGGGCATGATTCCTATTGATGCAATCTATACGCCAATTAAGAATGTTATCTACAATGTAGAGCCCTTCCGCGTTGGTCAGAAGACTGACTACGAAAAGCTTATCCTTGATGTAACAACCGACGGCAGTATTGCAGCATTGGATGCAGTGCAACAAGCCTCAAAGATCTTGCTTGATCACGTGAACCTGTTTGTAGGATTCGACTTCAGTCAGAAATCCGACAGCGTTGCAAAGACAAGCGCCGATCCTGTTGAAGAGGAAAGCAAGTCTGCGGAATTCCAAAAAGTTCGCCGTCTGCTGGAAACACAAGTGGACGACTTGGAACTTTCAGTTCGCGCACACAATTGCTTGAAGGCCGCAAACATCAAGACCGTTTCGGAATTGGTGATGCTTCAGGAAACAGATTTGCTGAAGTTCCGCAACTTCGGTCGTAAGTCTCTTTCAGAGCTTACAGAAACCGTAAAGGGCATGGGTCTTGTGTTCGGAATGAACGTAGACCGCTACTTGAAGGATTCACCGAAGAGCACCGAAGCATAATAGTAGCTTCATTTAAGATTTGATTACGAATAACGTCGAACGAGATTATGAGACACTTAGTATCAGGCCGTAAGTTGGGTCGCACATGGAGTCACCGCCGAGCGTTGATGAGCAATATGGCTACATCGCTTATCATCAGTGACTCGAAGAGTATTACCACAACCTTGGCAAAAGCAAAAGAACTTCGCCCGTACATCGAGAAGTTGATTACCCGCGCAAAGGTTGCCTTTGTTCGCGAGCGCAACGGCGAATTTGCCAATGGCCATGTAGACGTGCACGCACGTCGCGAAGTGGGAAAAGTCATCAAGGACAAGAAGGCTCTTCAAGCTTTGTTCGATGAAATCGCACCTGCTGTACTTGAGCGTCAGGGCGGATATACACGTGTTATCAAGCTGGGTCAGCGTCGTGGTGATGGTGCTGAAGAGGCGATCATTCAACTTGTTGATTGGTCGGCAAAACAAGACGGTGTAGTTTCTTTGAACGATAAAAAGCGCAAGCCTGCTACTCGCAAAGCAGCTCCGAAGGCAGCAGCAAAGGCTGATGTAGTTGCAGATACTGCAACCGTATCCGCAGCAACTGCCGCAGCAGAGACCGTATCGGAGGAAGTGTCTGAAGCAGCTGCTTCGGAAGAGCAAGCTCCGGCATTCGAGGACTCAACCACAGCAGACACACCGACAGCAACGGAAGTTGAAGGCGGTGGCGAAACTTCGGACGACTCAACAGCATCCGGCGAATCAAGTACCGACACTGAGTAATCAAACACAAGACGAAATCAAAACACCGAAGCAGAAACGCTTCGGTGTTTTTCTTTTTACGGCATAGCAGGTGGATTGCTCCACGCAGCCACCTAAGCGGAACCTCATAATGAAGCAAACACTACGGGCCGGATTTTTGAAGGGGGCTGCCGCAACGGCAGATTTTCCCGTGTCTCCGTTTCCGGAAGTAGCGTTCGTGGGCAGGTCCAACGTAGGGAAGTCTTCGTTGCTTAATTTCGTTGTGCGCGATCGCACGATGGCGAAGGTAAGTTCAACACCGGGTAAGACTCAGCAGATTAACTTCTTTCCGGTGGAATCCAAATGGATGTTTGTCGATGTTCCCGGGTTCGGGTATGCTAAAGTTTCTCGTGAAGAGCGCGAAAAATGGAGCGCTTTGGTGTGGGATTATTTGCTGCATCGTGAGCAATTAGCATTGGTTTGTGTGCTGGTGGACTCCAGGCACGACCCGCAACCTATAGACCTGCAGTGCATAGAACTGCTGGAACACAACCGGCGTCCTTATGTAATTGTGCTGACCAAGGTAGATAAGATAAAAGAATCACACCGGGCCGAGCGACTGCAACAAATGGAACATCTGGTTTCCGAGTGCGCGCACTGCCGAGGCATTATTCTTTTTTCTACCGTAGAAAAAATGGGTAGGGATCATGTGATAGGTGCTGTGAAACGTGCAACGGATGCATGGAAGGCTCTACCGACTGATACCTCCGTGAAGGAACACGATCAACAAGGCGATGATTATGAAAGAAGCTAAAGTAGGAATCATCATGGGCAGCGATTCGGATTTGCCCGTTATGAGAGAAGCAGCAGACGTGCTGCAGGAATTCGGTATACCTTTCGAACTGAAGATTGTTTCGGCCCACAGAACGCCGGACGACATGGCAGAATACGGAAAGACTGCCCACGAGCGCGGTATACGCGTTATTATTGCCGGTGCCGGAGGTGCAGCACACTTGCCGGGAATGACCGCATCATATTCACCGTTGCCGGTGATTGGTGTGCCGGTGCCGTCCAAGAATCTATCGGGTCTGGACTCGTTATATTCCATCGTGCAAATGCCTTCGGGTGTGCCCGTGGCAACAGTAGCTATAGGTGGAGCGAAAAATGCCGGCATCCTGGCAGCGCAAATTTTGGCCACGGCGGACTCGGAGCTCTTGAAAAAAATTGTTACGTATAAAAACCAACTCGCTGTTGGTTCGCGCGAGAAAAATGCCTCGCTATAACTACGACTGATTAGCATAGTAACGAAGGAAGATATGAGCGATCGTGAGACATCAATGGAACCCTCGGGTGACGATTCGTATGTAGTTCTGCGAATGCTGCTTGGAAATGCACGGTACATCATTGGAGTGACGCTGATTGCAATGGTAGCAACAGTTGTCGTTTCTCTGCGGCTACCGAATATCTATACTGCCAGTGTCAGTGCTGTTCCTCCACGAAAGTCTTCTTCGTCGTTGGATGCCGCCATGAGTTCGGTAAGTTCAACGTTGCGAGAGTTTGGCCTGACAAAGATTGGCGGGAAGAAAGGCGAGAGTTTTGATTTTATGGTCTTGCTTCAAAGCAGACAGATACAAGATTCTCTGATTTCGAACTTTAAGCTTGCGCAAGTGTACGAGTTACCTGATACCGCCATGACGAAGATTCGTGAGGAACTCAGCGATCGTTTAGCCGTGAACTTGGAAGCGGAGGGCAATTACACGGTAAGCGTTGATGATACAGATCCGAAAAGAGCTGCCGAAATGGCTAACTATGTCGTAAGTGAAGCAAACGAACTTTCCGCGCGCTTGGACCGTTCTGAAACCGAGGTACTGTACAAACAGTTTGAATCTAAAATCGAAGCCACAGATCGGCAAATATCGGAGCTTCGTGACTCGATCAGTCGATATGGTCGTGCCAATAAGTTGTTTTCTCCTGCAGACCAGGCCAAAGCTGCAGCAACAGCTCTTGCTGAACTGAAATCTCAGAAGATGAAGGCCCAAGTAACGGCATCAATATTGGAAAGCACATACGGCAAAGAGGACCCGGTTACTCAGCAGCAGTATACCATTGTGCGCGAGTTGCAATCCAAAGAGTTAGAAGCTGAAGGTGGGTCAGGTTTTTTAGGCACAGCATCGTTGTCTGATGCGGCGGGCGCAGCACTTCCGTATGTGAGAATGACTGCGGAACTTGAAGCTCTGATCAAACTGAAGGCCTTTCTGCTTCCATCTTTTGAACAAGTTAAGTTGGATTTGAATAAGCTTTCGCCTTCGCTGTATGTAGTTGATGAAGCCCAGGCACCGCAGAAAAAATCTCGACCCAAGCGCAGTCTTATCGTTATAGGGGCAACGATTGGAACGTTCTTTTTAAGCTGCCTGATAGTTCTGTTGCAAGCTCGAATTCGCTCCCTTCGCCGTGAACTAAACCGCGTTTCGTCACAGAATCCGGCATGACCAACGCACATCAACGATCGTGGTGGAATATACACGATGCGTCATTGCATCCTGCTTTGGCCGCCTTTGCTGCCATTGGGGCAATTGCAGTAGCCGTTAGCTCCGCTCTTTTTGACTTATGGTTCCTGCCTTTACTTTTTGTTGCCGGCATTGCACTTGTTTTTTTTAGCATTATCAAGCCGGAAGTATGGCTGTATGTCGTTGCTCTTTCATTCCCCGTCTTTTTCTCGACGAGTGAAGTAGGGGTTTCAGCCACCGATGTTGTGCTTGGAGTGTTCCTAATTGGCAGCCTTTACCTGTGGATGCTTTACAGAGTATTAGTTACCCGCCAGCCTTTTATTGAGAATTGGTTTGATGCGCTGCTGGTGCTGTACATGGTATTCTTGACTGCAAACGTTGCGGTTGCGCTCGCACAAGGAACCACACTTCTTGATTGGCTTCGTTCATACAGTATTGGTATTCTTGTATTATACTACTTCCCGGTACGCGTGTATTGCTCAGATCCCGCGGTGCTACGCCGGTTGATTGTAGTACTTACGGTAGTGGTTGTCGGTTTAACATTTAAGTCCATTTTGGACTATCGCTCTATTGTTAAATCGAGTGAATATGCCTTCCAGATTGCCGGCCGTCGAGTGATACCTCATGTGTTTCTCATGGCATCGCTGAGTGCATTTGTTTGGGCTATCCACCAAAAACTGACATGGAGGCGAATTGTTCCATTGATTCTTTCGCTATTGTTTCTTGCTGGTTTGGTAACCACCTATGCTCGAACCACGTGGCTGGGTTTTTTGTTTTGTATTGCAATTGCACAATTCCTCTTCGTGAAGCAAGAAAGGTGGCGTACGGTGATCTTGCTGGCGAGTTTTTCCGTGATAACGTATGCATCTATACTGGTAGTATTTGGTCCTACAGCGACTCTTGTTACGAAGGTTCTTGCTAATCGCTTTACATCGGCCTCCAATGTGAAGCGGGATCAAGCTGTAGGGAATCGTGTGTATGAGTCGCGTGTGGTAGCGAGATACATTGAGCGAAATCCGGTAGCCGGTTATGGCCTTGCTTCAACATTTAAAGGGTATGACGGAATCACAGGCGAGTCCACACCAAAAACATATATACACAACGGATTCCTGTCGCCATTGTATTACTTTGGAGTCGTCGGCGCACTATTACAATATGTATTGCTCATTTCTGCAGTAGGGCGTTCGTTTTTGGTAGCGCGTCGCATGAGAAGTACGATTCCCAGAGTAATAGCTATTTCGTGTTTTCTTACTCTAACCGGAATGTTCATCGAGAATATTACGGCAGCCATATTTTTCTTCAGAAGTGCTGTGTTTGTGTTGGCGTTTGCTCTTGCCGGAGTTTCAATAGCAGAGCGATTCGATCAACAGTATCGTGCCAATCTGTGATCTCGACTCCTTTACATACCAACGCTCATGCACGACGTAAGCTCGTGGTCCTTGCCGCTGCATACTTTGTGATCAATTTGATTGGCCTTACTCGATCGCCGCTGCTTTGGGTGGATGAAGCTACACTTAATGATGCTGCCCGAGAGTACGTTGCAACCGGTCATGTTCGATCTTCAGTCTTTGCAGACGTTCCCGCGTTTGCTCATGGCTTTTACTGGCAGCCGCCGTTACAGTCTATTGTGTCGGCCGGAACATACTCGGTGTTTGGCTTTGGTGTTTGGCAAACTCGCATACCGCCTCTGCTTTTTGCATCTGCGTCACTTTTCATAATCGGTATTATTCTGTACCGATTCACATCTTCTCGAACAACCGTAATATTAACGGTACTCTTATTTGGATGCGATCCCGTGTTCTCTTTCCTTGCTCGTTCGGGGCGCATGGATTCGATGTGCATATTTTTTATGCTTTTGAGTATGTGGTTTGTGTTGCGAGCATTAGAAACTTGTGAAGAGAAGTGGAGCATGGCGGCCGGGCTTTTCTTGGGTGCTGCGGGGATTTCACACCCGATAGCGGCAGGCATAGGTGTGGGAATTGTTTTGGGATCGCTATTGTTCAACCGGCCACGACTTACGCACACTTTTGCGCTTGTTGCATGCAGTTCTGCCTTACCCATGCTTTGGTTTGCCTATGCGTGGTTTTCGGGCGAGTGGGATTCCTTCCGGGATCAGTTTTTGAGGCATGGATCAGATCATCTTGCGTCTTCATCATTGTGGCAGCGGTTATTGGAAGAAGGGGCCCGCTACGTACGTGATTACAACAGAGCTCTCGTGGTGCTACCGTTGTACATGGCAGCTGTGGCGCTAGCTGTTAGAAAAGCGTTCCTAACGAAAGAGCGAACTATCAAAATGGTGTTGATATGGTTCGCCACTTCATTTGTGTTTAACGTTGTTTTCATGACGAAGGGTGTGGGATTCTATGGAATGTATCCGGTAACTGTGGCTGTTGTAACCCTTGGTATTGCCGCTGAGTTTTTTGAAGTTACTGCCACGCGTCGTAGGGTACTCTATACAGCTATGAGTACCGTAGTAATTCTTACATTCAGTGTTGGTACGGGGGGGCGACTTGTAAAGAGCATTCTCCAGTGGAACGATCGTAATCCTGATAATCTTCGACAGACTTTGGAAGCACGAGTGCCCCGCGGTTCACGGGTCTATGGAGATGGCAGTCTTTGGTATGCGGCTCATGATCTTGGTTACAAACTATCCATAGACGACTATTTTTTAGGAAGAGCGTTCCCGAATCGGCGTTACGAACGGCTTTTGAATAGTGATTATGTGGTGCTGGAAAAAAAACTGTTTCACACCGCAAACTTATCGGCGCTCTCGCTCGTCGATAGCATTGTAGTAACATCGCCGTCGATTGGGCAGGGCTTAGACACACTTTATGCCTTGTACATTCTTCAGCCCAAGAGTACTACAGAACGCGACTCCGTCAAACGGAATTAACACTAAAGCTTGTTGAATTTCTTTGGTACCTCTCATGCAGCAATCCACCAGCACTAATCTGTTCGACTACGAAATTCTAATTCGTCGTTACGACATGGCCAATCGCTATGCATCATACTGCCCCCAACTTGGTCTGATGATCAAGGGTGAGGAACATGAGCAAGTGGAGAATGCCATGAAAGAGAAAATCACCGAGCACATCGCTCGGCTTCAAGAAGCGTCAACCACGCAGGCCTGATATTCGTCCTGAAGCAAAGTTCTTCTCATCACATCCGGTAGTATGAAACTCAAAAGGCACATCCTTGGTGTTGTTGTGGCTGCATTGCTTGTTGTGCCCTTCAAACTCAGTGCTCAGTGGGCGTTAATGCGCGCCGATGCCGACGACCTCATCAAGCGCGGGACCTCTCATATCTACAACACGCGCTTCGACAGTGCCACAGTATGCTTCGAGAAAGTCATTGCGCTGTATCCCGATCTTCCTGCCGGTTATTTCATGGAGGCGATGATCGATTGGTGGCGAATGCAGATAGATCAGCGCAACAAAAGCTATGGCGAGTCCTTCCTGCGCAAGGTGGATAAGGTTCTGCAGGTTTGCGATGCCATTTTGGATACCAACGAATACAACATTTCTGGCTTGTTCTTCAAGGGCGGCATTCTTGGTTATCGCGGCAGATATTACGCGTCCAATCAAAGCTGGTTGAAGGCCACCAACGATGCCCGTCAGGCACTGGATATACTAGTGAAGTGTAATCAGCTGGCTCCGCAGAACTACGACATAATGCTCGGGACCGGTATCTACAACTACTTTGCGGACGCGCTTCCCAACCAGTATCCGGCATTGAAGCCAATCATGGTATTCCTGCCCTCCGGAGATAAGAAATTAGGTATGCTTCAGCTCGAGGCAGCGGCGCGCAACGCGCGCTACGCTGCCGTCGAAGCAAAAGTGGTGTTGCAAATGGTGTATGGCACGCAGTTCGAAAAGCAGCCGGCGGAGTACCTTCGATGGAGCAGAGACCTTTATGTCTCGTATCCGCAGAATGCGTTCTTTCACCGCAAATACGCAGTGGCCCTGATCATGAACGGATACTCGGATTCTGCCGACGTGCAATGGAAGATGATTCTTGATAACTATCGCCGCAAGGCATTCGGCTACGATGCATTCAGTGCCAGAGAGTCATTGTATTACTTGGGGACCTACGAATTCAATCGTGGTAACAACGACCAAGCCTTGCAGTATTTATACAAGTGCGACGAGGCCAGCAGATATCTCGACGAAGATCCATCGGGATTCATGGTGCGCCTGAATATGACCATAGGGAAGATTTACGATCTGCAAGGAAAACGAGAACTGGCCAAGGTGCAGTACAACAAGATTCTCTCGTGGACCGATTACCAGAACTCTCACTCCGAGGCGGAGCAATACATGCAGCAGGCATATCGCCGCTAGTAGTTAGGAACAGGGCAGGCACACGGTAAAGGCGGTTCCTTTGCCACGTGTGCTGTCTACCGAAATGGTTCCTTTATGATGCTCCACAATCCTCTTCACCGTGGTTAGTCCCAAGCCCAATCCCTCCGCTTTTATCGAGAAGAACGGATTGAACACTAACCCAAGATCGTCATGAGTTATACCGCAGCCGATACCGCAGATAGGTATTCGAATCTCCTGGTTCGACGGCTGTATAATGCAATTGTGGCAAGGAGTATGGTATCTCTGTTTCCTAGCGATTGGTAAGAACTGCGGACGATGTGACAAAAATACGTTTGCCGGATTGGCGTTATCTGCCGCGATGCTTCGCAAGCCGGAAGCGATGAATAAACAGCATTTCGATGTAGTGCCCGGAGATTTGCGTCGCGAAAGCGCAGCATGCACTCGATCGAACGATGGCAAGCGAAGTTGATAAATATCCGAAACGTCCCAGTCCAGTAATGCCGCTTCCGCATCGTATGATACAACAATCAACGAGGAGTGTGGTTCGATCCACACGAAGACTACAAAACAAGTTCAAAATGGATCATGATTTCATAAAGGATGCCGAGCCGAGTCCTATTTATCGTTGGGGATTTTATCGTACAGGGAATCAAAAGATAGAATGTTCAGCGTCATGCCGATTATACATCGCGTTCAGTTTCAAAGTTCTTATAGTATGCAGAGGAAAAAACAGTCCTGCAACTACTTTGGCTTTTTGATAACACTATCTGCGGGAGGTGTAGACACTGTTGTATCTACAGATTGTTGCGGTATAACAAGTTGTGGGTTGGTATTGAAGTCTTGAAGAGCAGGTTTAGACATTGGTATGGGCAAACTGATCGAAGGATCTGCGCTCTGTTGTTTAGTGGGAGTAGAGGGTGCCTGCGCGGGAGCAGAGGAGTTCCGCAACGAGTCTGCCGGTGATGAAGCCGGGGATGCCGGTGTGCCCTCGCCCGGCTTGCGCAAGGGGCCCCACAACGTTGTGTCACCTTTTCCGGTTCGATTAGATACACCTACTGCCACTGCGTATCGCACGTCGTCGGCATACTCAGAGAACGGATAGCGTTTCACCAGCAAGCTGTAGTATCGCAAAGCGCTGTCGTTGTTTCGAAGTTTGTGCTCCCATACCCAACCTATTGCATACAGCGAGGGAGGGGCAAAGGATGATGCGCTGTGATTCTCCACTATGCGATAATATTGACGTATTGCCATGGGGTAGTCTCCTACCGATCGAAACCGTGAACCGGAGCGATAGATAGCTTCCACGGAGTCCGATACAGCATAATCAGTATAGCCCAACCGAACTCGAGATTCAGCTCCGTAGGGTGTGGAGAGGTACTGAGCAAAGATCAATTCATGAACCGAGTCTGCCAGAGCTTTGTTTTTACTATCCAACATGCGCGCATACGAGTACAAATACTGTGCTCTGGCGGTGTCACGCTGCGGAGCTGCTTCCATAGCTGTCTTGTAATAAAACTCTGCACTATCGGCATTGCCCAACAACTCATGCGCCCGGCCTAGTTCAAAAAGTGTTTCACCATGAAGACGTGCTGAGCTATCTATTCCTGCTTTTGTAGAGTCTTTGTGTTCCATGATGCCGCGAAAGATGGCATCCAGTTCCTGCAGTTTCTGCTCACGAATATTCAACAGGTTGAAAAGACTATTGGCCCCGTCAAACACAGCACTTCGTGAAACTTTTGCCTTGGCAAAATATCGCTGAGCGTTTGGGTAGTCTTTAGCGCGGAACAGATCCATACCTCGAGCAAAGTATGCCACGTGCAGAATTGGTCCTGAGATCCCGGTGGAATCTATGTGCCGTTCAATACCGGTTAAAGAATCCTTGTTGCCCTCCAGCCTGCATATTTGGTGCATTGCAGCGGCGGTATATCCCATTTTAACATATTCATCGTTGTTGCGATTGCTCTCAAGTTGCGACAACGCTAATCGGGCTTCAAGGAATTTTCCGGACTCCGCCATAGAGAGTACTCTGTACAAGTCTGCTTCAAACTCGTTGAGCACCGTGGGCCTGTATGTATGCACTTGCGCAAGCGCCACCTCTGCTTTGGCAAATTGACGAGTGCGATAGAGCAGCAAACCCAAATCGGTTTGCCATCGCGCACGTTGCTCATCGTCTGTGCACTGCAATATTGCCTGCCTGTAAGGCCGCTGAGCTGCATCGAAGTCTCCTTGCACCATGGCCTCTTCGGCCATCAGTTGGAATGCCTCGGAGAGCACATCATATCGCTGCTGTTGCCAAGCAACGTCTACTGTTCGCGACAGCATGATCTTGGCCTTGGGAAGATTGCGTTGTATCAGATAGTTCTTCGAAGCAAGTAGGTGAGCGTCCGGTGAATAGGGCGAGTCCGGGAATTGCTCGGCTAGCTCCATGCATTTGATAGCAGAGGGAAGCCATTCGCTCCTGTAGAAGAAGGCCTTGGCCATCAGATAAATACTACCATCCACCAAGGAGCTCTTGGGATGTGTGGCAAGGATCTTTGAGCCCTTGATTATAATTGAATCCACCTTGATCTGCACCGGCTGAAGCTTAGCCGGCTTAATGATCATGTCGTTGAGATAGCGGGGAAGGTCGTTGCCGGGCTTTTCCAAAACAATATCGGGTTCTACCGGTGCAATTGCTCTGGGCTTTGGGGGCTTGATGTAATCGTCGTATCCAAACTCCTCTTCGGTCTCGTTCATCAACTTCTTCTGGTTGTAGTACGTATTGAAATACGTCATCGAGTTGTCCCAAAAGCTACAACCACCCAACGTGAGCGAGAGAAGAATCAGCGATGTTCGAAGTTTATACATGAAGCAGAATCACCTGAGTACGAGTGTAGGAGGAGCGCATTTACGGTACCTGCATAGACAACTGCCGGCCCGAATTGTTTGACGCTACTCGTCGTCGCCCTGAAAATACGAAATGAGGCGGCGATCGGTGGTGGTGTTGCGATCATCGGCACGGCGCTTTATCTCTGCGTGCAAAAGGTCCGAAAACTCACGTGCAGCATTGTATCCGTATGTGCGCAGCAAATAGTTCAATGCTATTACTTCCGAAATCACGGTAATATTCTTCCCGGGGAAAATCGGCAGCTTCACCGTGTGAATGGGCACTCCCATAACATCTGCCGGCGTATCGTCCAGACCGGCCCGCTCATATTCCTTGGATGGATCCCAATCTTCAAGTTCAACCACAATCTCCAATCGCTTTTGAAAGCGTATCGCACGTATACCGAACATCTGACGCACATCGATGATGCCCAGTCCACGTATCTCCATGAAGTGTTTTACCAAATTCGTTCCCGTTCCCATGAGCACGGAGTCCCGTTTTTTGGTAAGCATCACTACGTCGTCGGCTACAAGCCTGTGCCCGCGCTCCACAAGGTCGAGAGCAATTTCACTTTTGCCGATTCCGCTGCGGCCCACAAAGAGAATGCCTACACCATATACGTCCACAAACGAGCCGTGCACCACACCCTGAGTGGCGAATTGATCGTCCAGAAACTCAGAGATGAGATGTATTGCATTGGTGGTTTCGAATTGCGTTTGGAGCACGGGTATACTGTGATCGGAAGCAATCTTCAACAATCGATCTTCCAGAACATTGCCATGTGTAAGCAGGATACACGGTACGTTACGATCAGCGATGTTGATAAATGCTTCCACCCGAGCATCGTCCGAAAGCATGCGCAGATAGTGGCACTCTGTGTTGCCAAGCAGCTGCACTCTGTGGCTGGTAAACAATGAGGTAAAGCCCGTCAGGGCTAACTGCGGACGGTGAATGTTGCCATCGTGAATCAGATTATCCAAGCCCACATCCACATTCAGATGCGTTAGGTTCAACGGCGACTCCATGAGCTGTTGTACCGAGATTGTTTCCTTCGTTACGATTTGTATGCTGTCCGAATTCATGATGCGCTCTGCGTTGGTTAAACACCTATGGCAAATTACAATTCCATAGCATGCTTCAAGCCGGTGTATATATAGAACTTCCACGCCACCGATCCAAGCGAACGTTCCGGACGGAAACTCAGCAGGAGTAAAGCTGTGAGAAAATCAAAAAGAAACAAAGAGCAAGAAGTGCAACAATTGTCCGAGTACAGCGTCTAATTCATGTCTAATCAGTGTCTAAACCGGGATACTTCCCGCACAATACTTTATGAGCATGCGATTCCCCTTTTCCCGTACACAGCAGTTCGTTCGGCTTCTCATGTTGCTGAGCTTTTCTTTTGTGCCTCTTGCGGCGCAGGTGAAGGGCACCGAAAAAGTTCTGACTCTGGAGGAATGTTTGCGCATTGCATCCGAAAAGAATTTTGGTGTGCGCAGCGCTCAAGGGCAGTACGAAGCGCAGAGCGCTACCTTAGTTCAAGCCTTTGGGACCTTTCTTCCTTCCATCAATGCATCCATGGGATTCACCCGACAGTTGAACGTGGAAGGTGGACGAACAGTGAACATCGGCGGGCAGATTATCACATTGCCCGGTGTTCAGCCGAATTCGTATTCTATGAATGCTATAGCGTCGTACAATCTATTCAACGGCTTTACTCGTGAATCCGGCTACAGACGTGCGCAGCGCAATCTGGATGCAGCCGAGTTGTCGCTTCGCAGAACACGCCAAACGGTTTCCTATCAAGTTCGTTCGCAATTCCTCGGCGTATTGCGCGCCGCTCAAGTGCGGAAGTTGCGCGAAGACAACCTTGAACTTGGCAGGCAGGAACTCGAACGTTCCAAAGCACAGCTGGATGCCGGCCGTATTGCCATTGCGCAGGTATACAGCCAGGAGGCGGAGCTTGGAAGCAGAGAGTTTGATGTAGTAAGCGCAGAGAACGCAGAGAATCAATCCAAAGCACAGTTACTTTCTACACTTGCTTTGCCGCCAAACATGCCGGCCGAGTTCACGGAGTCGTCGTTTAATGTTCAGATGCCGGCCTCGGCGGTGGGAGATTTTCGTCGTGATATCGGTGGTACGTCCACAGCAATGGAAACCGCGCTTCGCAATCGCCCCGATTATGCTTCTTCCTTGTCCGGAGTGCAAGCTGCGGATGAAGGAATATCCGCTGCACGGGGTAATTACTTTCCCAATCTTAATGCCTCCGGCGGATGGTCGTGGACGAACTCCAGTTTTGATGGCTTTAGTGCCAATGGTCGCTACTTCGTCGGTATGAATTTGAGCGTGCCCATCTTCGACAACTTCAATGCCGCAACGCAAACACAGCTTGCAAGTATTGAGTACCGCCAGCGAGATATTGAGCGCGCCCTGCGCGAGCAGCAGGTACGAACAGAAGTACAGAGCGCACTACTGAATTTGGATGCCGCCGAGAAGCAGCTGGAGATAACAAGCCGCTCGGTAAAGTCGGCCACACAGAATTACGAAGCAATGAAAGAGCGTTTGAACGTGGGTGCTGCAACGCCCGTTGAATACCAAATGGCAAATACATTGTTGGTGTCGGCGAAGATCAACCGCATTAATTCGGTATACAATTATTACGACGCTCAAGAACAAGTGCGATTGGCACTGGGAATTCTGCGAGAGAACTAGAGAACGAAGCTAAAGAAACAGTAGACGGTGAATTAAGGTACATCACACAGAGTAATGTTATGTCAAAGAAAAGTATCGGTAAAAAGAAGATTGCAATCATCGCTATCGTTGTTGTAGCGGTAGCCGCCGTTCTCCTGGCGGTGTTTGGACGCGGTGATAAAGCTACCACGGTAACGGTAGAAAACGTGAGCCGCCGCACCATCACCGAAACTGTATCGGCAATCGGAAAGATTCAGCCCGAAACAGAAGTGAAGATTTCCTCCGAGGCAAGCGGCGAGGTGATTTACGTGGGTGCAAAAGAAGGCGACTCTATCCGCAAAGGTCAGCTGCTTGTGCGTATTCAGCCCGACCTCATCGAAACGCAAGTGGATCAATTCAGAGCAGCACTTGCTTCCGCCAAGGTGGGAATAGAAATTGCCAAAGCCGAACTTGAGCGCGCCGAGGCCGACATGAAACGTGTACTGGCTTTGTATCAAAAGCAGTTTGCCTCCAAGCAAGAGATGGAAACATCAAAGGCCGCCTACGAACGAGCGCAGGGACAATATCAAACTGCCCTCACCGAGAAATCGCGCACAGAAGCAGCATTGAAACAGATTTCGGTATCTCTTTCCCGAACATCGATCTATGCTCCTATCGGAGGCGTGCTTACCAAGCTGGATATTGAACAGGGCGAGAAAGTGGTAGGGACCGCACAAATGCAGGGAACAGAGATGATGCGCATCTCGGATCTCAACGTCATGAATGCTATCGTGGATGTAGATGAGAATGATGTGGTGAAGGTGCACGTTGGCGATACGGCCCGCGTCAAAATCGACGCGTATCCCAATCGTGAGTTTCTTGGATATGTGGCCGAGGTATCTCACTCACCGAAGCAAAAGGGCATTGGAACGCAAGATGAGGTGATAAACTTTGAAGTGAAGATTCGCCTTGTAGATAAAGAAGTGACACTGCGCCCCGGCATGAGCTGTAGCGTAGAGATCGAGACAGAAACTCATAGCAATGTTCTTTCGGTGCCCTTGCAATCTATTACCATTCGCTCCGATGCCAAGAAGATCGCCGAGTCATCGGACGAAATGGCCACAACCAGCGTTCGCGAAACAAAGCGCCGTGATATGCGCCCGCCGCAGGTGGTGTTCGTGGTAGAGAATGGCAAAGTACGTATGGTGACAATAGAATCCGGCCTTAGCGACAGCGATTTCATCGAGGTGAAAAGTGGCTTGAGGGAAGGGCAAACAGTTGTGAGCGGCTCTTACAACACCATATCTAAAGTTCTGCGTGATAGTATGTCGGTGGTAGTAGAGAACACAAAAAAGAAATAGAAATTTGATATGGCAGATACTAGCGAACTCCTGAAGATTGATCATATCTCCAAAGTGTACACGATGGGGGATGAAGAAGTGCATGCATTGCGCGACATTTCTCTTACCATCAACAAGAACGAGTATGTGGCAATCATGGGACCTTCCGGATCGGGAAAGTCCACGCTTATGAACATGCTCGGGTGCTTGGATTCGCCAACGTCCGGAACCTACAGTCTTGCCGGCGAGGACGTGAGCACCATGAACGATTCGGAATTGGCTGCTGTACGAAACAAGCAGATAGGGTTTGTGTTCCAAACATTTAACCTGCTTCCCAGAGCCACAACATTGAAGAATGTTGAGCTGCCGTTGGTCTATGCCGGTGTAAAAACCGATGAACGCCGCCGCCGCGCCGAAGAAGCGCTTAAGAGCGTTGGTCTTGCAGACAGAATGATGCACAGGCCGAACGAACTCTCGGGAGGTCAACGACAGCGCGTGGCTATCGCTCGCGCTCTGGTTACGAATCCGGCGATTATCCTTGCCGATGAGCCCACCGGAAATCTCGATTCCAAAACCAGCACGGAAATCATGCGTTGGTTCGAGGAAATCTGGCTTCGCGGTAATACCGTGATTGTGGTAACTCACGAAGACGAAGTAGCCCGTCATGCACGGAGAATTATTCGTATTCGCGATGGCAACGTGGAAAGTGATACACGTAACGACAACCCGGTAACGCTCTCAGCTGCAGGTGCCGCTGTGCCTTCAGCTGCATCTTCACCTTCACCTAGTTCGGTAGTGTAAGAGGAAGTACCTAAGGCATACCCATAATTGGTGTCTCTTGAGCTAAGCTGCTTTTATTCTGTTCATTGCTATTGTTCGTCGTGTAATCAATGTGTGTAGTGTTTTAACTGTCCTTTCTGTTTGAAGATCCCGCATGATCATTTCCGAATTCATAGAGTCATTCCGTATAGCGTTCGATGCTCTGCGCGCCAATAAACTGCGTGCGGTATTGACCATGCTCGGGGTGGTGATTGGAATTGCTGTGGTGACACTCATGGGATGGGCGCTGAATTCACTGGATGCTGCGTGGAACTCAACCATCGAAATGCTTGGTAACGACATGCTCTACGTGGATAAATGGGATTGGGCCGGCGGAAGAAACTGGCGGCAAACATCGGCGCGTAAGAACATTACCATAGAGCAGGCGGAAGAATTGCAGCGGCGAATTCGATCGGCAGAGCTTGTGATTCCCATGGCGAGTTTCTGGGGCCGAACCTTGATTGTTGACGATCAAAAAGCCAGCGGCTTTACCGTTACCGGAGTGCGTGCACAGTACGCTCAAACAGCTGCAGGCGATGTGGCCGACGGGCGATTCCTCACCGAGGCCGAGGATCAGTTTCATCAAGATGTGGTGGTGGTTGGATACGGAGTGAAAAAACTGTTTTTCCCGCAGGATGATCCTATCGGTCGAACACTGAAGATTGGCGGTAGGCGATTTACCATTATCGGCGTGATCGCAAAACGAGGATCGGCGTTGATGGACTTTGTTGACAATCAAGTTTTCATTCCTCTCAACACATTCTTTTCGGTATACGGTGTGTCCTCGCGGCCCATTTCCATTGCGGTAAAAGCGGGCTCGCCCGAACGCTTGGATGACGTGCGTTCCGAAACCATAGGAACCATGCGGGTTGTACGGGGATTGCGTCCGGAGCAGGATGAAGATTTTTCGATCAACGAGACTCAAGCATTCCGTGATCAGGTGGCGCAGATTCGTCTTGCCATTTGGGGCATCGGCTTGTATCTCACCGTGATGAGTTTTGTGGTAGGAATGATCGGCATTATGAATGTCATGTTCGTTTCGGTAACGGAGCGAACCAAGGAAATAGGTGTGCGTAAGGCCATCGGCGCAACACGACGATCTATTCTGTTCCAGTTCCTTCTTGAAGCGGCCTCGCTGTGTATGGTTGGTGCGCTGGTAGCCATTGCGCTTTGTTCGCTCCTTGCTGCGGGCATTTACCTGCTCTTCCACGAAAAAGCTGCCTTTCTTACTCCCTATGTTCCGCCGCAGATTCTCTTGATATCCATAACTGTGTCTATTGTGGTTGGTATGCTTGCAGGGTTGCTGCCGGCGTTACGAGCTGCATCCATGAATCCGGTGGAAGCTTTGCGCTACGAGTAGACGAAGTGATAAAATGTTGAACAGCCATACCAAAGAACGATAACAACAACGCATGAATTACTGGGAAACCATAACATCGGCCGTAACATCCATTCGCGCTAATCTGCTGCGATCGGTGCTGACGTTGTTGAGCATTGCGCTTGGAACATTTGCTATCATTTCTGTTGGAGTTTCCACCACAACGCTGGAGAAATCGGTGGTGGGAGCGCTGGACGAAGTGGGCGGAAACTCGTTTGTTATTCAACGCACACCATCCATTCAAATGGGATCGTCGTGGAGAAAGTTTCAGCGTCGCCCAATTATCACACTCACCCAGGCCGAAGAATACAAACGCAGAATCGGTGATCAAGCGCTGGTCGCAATTTCCGATCGCGACTTTGGTAAAACTATAAAGACGGGGAATCTTAGCACCGACCCCGATGTAACGGTGTTCGGTGTTGATGAACATTATTTCGTGGTGCGCAACAAAAACGTGTCCGCAGGCCGGCCATTGTATGGCGAAGACGTGTTTGCCTCGCGCAACGTGGCTGTGATTGGAAACGATGTGGCCGTAAAGCTGTTTCCTCAGGGAAACGCGGTAGGTCAGCAGATAACTATCGACAATCTGCGTCTTGAGGTGGTTGGCGTGGTGACGGCTCAGGGAGCGGTGCTGGGGCAAAGTCAGGACAACGAAGTGTATATTCCGCTTAACGTGTATGTACGTCGTTTTGCCAGTGAATCATACTTTACCGCAACATTGTCTGTTAAAGCTCCCGATGCAACCACCTTCGCCGAGGTGTTCGACGAGTCTATAGGAGTGATGCGCACCGTGCGCGGTTGCAAGCCATGGGATGATAATAATTTTGAGATCGAAGACAATTCAGCAATTAAAGATCAGTTCACCACCTTCATCGATTTTGCCGCCTATTTCGCTGCGTTCATTGCCAGTTTTTCTCTTGCTGCTGCCGGTGTGGGTATCATGAACATCATGCTTATTTCGGTGAAAGAGCGCACGCGAGAAATAGGACTGCGCAAAGCCATTGGCGCCAAGAGCACATCCATACTCTTTCAGTTTCTTCTTGAAGCGGTAACTCTCTGCCAATTGGGAGGGCTTATAGGTTTGGCAGGAGGAATAGTGATTGTACTCATCGTTGCTGCCTTTACCTCAATAGCATTTGTTATACCGTGGTCGTGGGTGCTGGTGAGTATAGTGTTTTGCACGGTGGTGGGGCTTGCCTTTGGTGCCTATCCGGCGTGGAAAGCGGCACAGTTGAACCCAATAGATGCTCTTCGCTACGAGTAGAGTATGAGGTCTGCACACAAGCAGTGGTGCTGCTTCCAAGGGTTGGGACGAATGCCATGATTGTTGGCAACAGATAAAGATGCAGCGCTACGGCTTACTGCCAATCACCACACGTTTACGGAAATACACGCCGTTCCCCACGCGAGCTTCCATCACGTAATCGCCGTCCGGCATATCGCGTTTTTTGTCGTCTTTCAAATCCCACGTTATACCGTACACTCCCGGCTGATGCACCTTATTAAGCACTGTTGCAACCACGGTCGCTGCTGTTGAGTACACCACCACAGTTACTTGCGCCGGCTCGGCTACCTCGTATCGCAAACGCGGGGAAACATCTTCTGTGAGCCCCAAGAAGGAACCAATCTGATCGAACGATGCCGTCACTCCGCCGGTAGTATTTGGCCTGAACAAACCTGCATCAAGGGCCCGGTTGATTGTAAGTTGTCGTTGCACTTCATCTACGGGATCGGGCCTGAATGCCTCGCGGTCTATAGTCATGTTTCGCAGGGCAATTACCCACGGGCTTTCCTGCAATTTTTTACGAACAATCTCCAGGTTCGACATCGCCTTCGTTGCGTCCATGGAGAAACGCAGGGACGGGCTGATTTTCAGTCGCAACGCGCGATAGTACACGCTGTCTTGATACCAACTGTAGGGATACTCTCCTAATGAGCCACCGCCCGGAAGCGAGTCCTGAAGCGGCTTCACAGCTTTGGGCATAGTGTCTGCCTGAATAGCATCGGTGGGCTTTAGGCGCTTCGGAATAACGGGAATGGGGGTGTCGTCTACTATTTGCCCCATAGCAAACTGAAAGCTTAGGCACAACAGCAAAACCACGAGAAGCAAAGGTGAAGAGAGGCGCAATGGAGACAACATGAAGTGGATGCAGATCGTGCCCTAAAATAAATAACCGGTGACCATCTCTGATCACCGGTTACACGACGTTTACAAGATGCTCCTATTGAGGAGGAGGGATTTAGCCCTGACCCGACTCACCGAACAAGCGTGAGCGCTCCGATTCCGAAAGCAAATCTGCAAGTGAGAAGTTCTTGTTTGCAGAAGCTTCAGACTCCTTAGGTACACGGGCACGCGGTTCGCGCTCCTCGCCGCCTTCGCGACGATCACGGCGGCCACTGTCTCCGCGAGCTGCTGCTTGAGCCATCTCTTCTTCGCTCACTTTAGGAGCAAGAATCAAGGATTGATTGTCTTCGTTCATATCGGCCACAATCACCGAAACCATGTCGCCGGGTGTGTACGGAATGCGATTACCACGCATGATGTCGCGCATCTTGGAACGTGGCATAAATCCATCGTACTCTCCGCCAACGGTAACAACGGCGCCCTGACCCGTAACCTGCTTCACAACACCGGTAGTTTCGGCACCGATGGGGAGCTTCTCGGATAGACCTTTCCAGGGGCTGTCGCTAAGGCGTTTAAGAGAAAGACCAACTTGCTTTTTCTCTGCGGATACATCGGTTACCATTACTTCGATTTCCTGGCCTACGGTCAGTACTTCGGAGGGGTGACCGGTGCGCTTCGTCCAGGACAATTCGCCCACACGGAGCAAGCCTTCGATACCACGCTTGAGCTCAACAAAAGCGCCAAAGTCCGCAAGGCGCTTCACAATGCCTTTGTGGCGCGAACCTGCAGGGAAGTCTGCTTCGGCGGTTGTCCACGGCGACTCTTCAAACTCTTTTGTGCTCAACGCGATTTTATCTTTTGCTGTATCAATCTCGATGATCTTCGCTTTTACGGTATCACCACGCTTGAACATGTTATGAGGGTTCTCTACATGCTGATGCGAAATGCGCGAGATGTGAATAAGTCCGTCGTATCCGCCGATATCCACAAACACACCAAAGGGCATGATAGTAGAGACCACACCTTCAACGGTATCTCCAACCTTAATAGATTTCAAAAACTCATTTTTCAACAGCGACTTACGCGAAGCGATAATGGAAATCTTTCCGGTTTCATCTTTTTGAATTTCAAAAACCTGAACCGGGATCGACGATCCCACAACTGATTCCAACTCTTCGTTTGTCGGAGTCTTCTTGATGTAAAACTGCGACGCGGGCAAGAACAGGCGTACGCCTTCGAACAATACGCGAAGACCGCCTTTTACTCGCTCTGCAACCTGCACGTGAATTACTTCGCCGGCTTCTTTTGCGTTCTGAAGCTTTGCCAGTAATTCATCGGTAATAACAACCGGTGCCGGGGCCTTCGGAGATTCCTCTTGTGCCGGTGATTCAGCGGGTGCGTCAGCCTGCGGCGCCTGTGCAACAGCTTCTGCGGGAGCGGGAGCTTCCGCCGGCGCTTCAGCAACGGGTTCCGTAGGTTGATGTGATTCTACATGTGTTTGAGCAGCCGCTGCATCGCCAGAGTGGTCGGTAGTCGCCATCGCATCAGCAACGGGCACTGAATTTTCTGCGGCGGTTGATGCCGCCTCCGTGGGCACGTCGCCGCCTTGTGCAGCATCGGGCTCGGAGTAAAAGAAATAGCGCTCGTTCATAGAGAGTATCTCCAATAGAGTGAAAAAAGTAGAGTTGTGCCGTCGAGCCGCATACCCTGAAGTGGCGGCCGGAATTGAGTTGCGAATATACGGGCAAGTGCGCTAACCACCCAGACATGCGCGCAGGTTCTACAGTAGCACGATGCACTGGCCGGCGTAAAGATTTCACAACAGATCAGTAGTGCAGGGCAATCACAACGTGATTTCGTAGATCATGTTTCACGATTCGTTGTGTGTCTTGGTACTCAGCGTAGTATGGAAAATCTCCAGGCAGAGTTTTTGCGAGGGGATAATAAGCGCGTTTACTGCATCCTCATAGCCCAGCCAGGCATATGCGTCATGTTCGCCGGAGAGCACGACGGTGGAGTGTTCATGCACGAGCATTCCAAAACAGGGAGTGTGCTCTATGGTGTCTGTGTGCGGTGAATACCACGTGGCCACGTGGGGTAGCACCCACATGCGCTCGGCATGAAACCCGGTTTCTTCGAATACTTCGCGACGGGCTGTAGCAACGGCGGTTTCGTCCGGTTCCATTCGTCCGGTAACGCATTGATGTAAGCCGGGATAGATCTTCACATCGGGAGATCTCCGAAGTACGAGAAACTCCCATGTCCCTCTGGAAGCTTGGCGCGCTACGTGGACTTGAACCATCGTTGATACAGATTTCGCCATGTGCTTTTCTCTTCTTCTTGAGTGGCAACTTCGCCCGTTACACGATCATGAATTTCTTCATGCTGTACCGAGCGAGTAATGATCTCTTGCATTTCGTCGGCCGACAAACGTCGCCACGATCCTGCCGGCAGGCTCTCTACCGAAATGCCTCCCACGCGCCTTCGTTCCATAGCCAGCAGATGCAAGCCGGCTTGATGCAGAGCTTTGGTGATGTCGTGGTATTTGGCTCGGCGCACGGTGATACTAAGCCACAAACTTCGTGTATTTGTTTGCGCTATGCATACACGAACACCTTCGGAATTCTCCGGGTACGCGGATTCAATAGTATCGGCAATGGATTTGAGCGTGCTCTCGGAGATCTTCTTTTCCGGCAGTTTGATCTTCGCGTAATACTCTTTGTCCATCAGAGCAAACACGTTGTTGTTCACATCTCGCTGATCCGGATCGTTTGTGAGAATAATAATTCCGCTTGCGCTTTTGGCAAGAGGACCAAGAGGGATAGACCATCCACTTTTCTTGGAGATAAGATTCATCACATGCCTGGACTGTGGCTCTCGCGCTCCGGCAAACTTCTTGGGCTTATTCATCGCGATGTAAATGCCGCGAGGATTATGCGCCAATACTTGTCCGTCTACGCGCACTTCGTCTTGCATCAATCGCACCGGTGCATTAACGTGTCGCGCCGGCTTGTCGTTCACAGTTACAATACCCTGCTTGATGATTTTCAATGCAAAACCGCGCGATGCATAAAGCAATCGAACAAGAGCTTTGGTAACATTCGTAGGCCGCTGACGCTGTGGGGGCCTGGGTCCGCGGTCTCCGTCGGCTCCTCCGCGATAGCGAGAACGCATTCTTCGTGGTTCCTGAAACTCTCTGTTGTCATCACGGCGATAACTCTCTCGCGGGCGAAACTCCTCCCGTCCGCGAAACTCCTCCCGTCCGCGGTACTCTTCCCGTCCGCGGTACTCTTCCCGTCCGCGGTACGGTGGCCTATCATCACGGCGAAAATCTCCGCGGGGGCGATCTGCATCACGATCACGATATCCTTCGCGCGGGCGATACGACTCACGGTCGCGATAAGATTCGCGGTCGCGTGCGGGGTATGGTGGTTCGTCAAATGGAGGGCGTCGAGACGTGCGTGGACGATCAAATGATGTCGGATCCTGGCGAAACGAAGAACGGGGATGCGGCGGTTCGGTGCGGTACACGGGCGAGCCATAGCGATCACGTCGCTGCGGATTGAGCGCAGGTGAATCTGACGACAAAGGCTGTTGCTCTTCGTAATTGGGTTTGTCGTCCGAATACAACGGATCTACTATACGCGGTGTTCCCCTGCGACGACGATCGTCGTCTGCATCGATGCTCATTTCCCCTCCCTCAACAAGGAAAGCGTGGCGAATGTGGTGACTCCCCTAAACCGACCTCAAAATACACATAAATAGAAGTCAAAGAAGGCCGGCAATAAATTGCAGGAGGTGGTGAGCATCCTGTTCCCAATTATATCGCTTTTTCGCGGCTGCTAGGCCATTTTCCGACATCTTCGCAACGTCATGATTCGGCATATTTTTGATCGCCTCAATGA
>JBJOLU010000182.1:0-6340 GCA_046052705.1 Bacteroidota bacterium
TATCTTCCAGCGAGAACCTGCCACCACTTCCCGAACAACAGAGCACCAGGCGCTTCAGTGAAGTATCGTTTGTAGCTCGCTCGATCACCGCGTTCACACACGCGCTCATATTCACAAAGCCACCCATAAATCGGTAGCGGGCCTTGGCTGTTGCACCCAACATTCGCGTGCCATTAGTTGTGGCAAAAATGATACGCTTACCGCTAACCTCTTCGCCTATTCGCAGTGGCGAGTTTCCCATATCAAAACCTTCCGGCGGCAGACCGCCTTGCTCTCCGGCAACGAGCGAGGCAGCATGCGCGCTATCCTTTCGAAGGTCCAGGGCATGGTCCACGGACGAAGCAATGACAATATCTCCCGCTCCCTGAGATAGCATCGCACATATGGTTGTACCGGCTCGAAGTACATCTATAACAATTGCGATGTCTTGATCGCAGAGGTCAAGGGGAACATTGTCCGGAGTGTAGACGACGTCGAGTATCATGTGCAATAAAGCAATGTGTGAGTGCACCTGAAGATAGCGCCTAAATATCGTAACTTCGTGCCATGGAATTGATACAACCAAAGAATAGCTTGGCACTTACGGTAATTGCCGGACCCTGTGTAGTGGAGTCTCTGCAAATGCTCCACGATATAGCAGGTCCGCTGAAAGAACTCACCGAGTCACTGGCAGTGCCGTATGTGTTCAAAGCATCGTACCGTAAGGCTAATCGTTCCAGTGCCGGCTCGTTTACCGGTGTTGGCGACGACAACGCGTTGCAATACCTGCAAGAAATCAAGCAGACCTACGGCGTGCCCATCCTAACCGATGTTCACGAAAGTACTGAGATAGCCACTGTGGCTACCGTTGCTGATGTGCTGCAGATTCCGGCGTTTCTCTGCCGCCAAACCGAGCTGTTAGTTGCTGCCGGAAATAGCGGCAGAACAGTGAATATCAAGAAAGGGCAGTTTGCCGCACCCGACGACATGACCAAAGCTGTGGCAAAGGTTCGTGGTACGGGGAACTCCAATGTGTGGGTATGCGAACGTGGTACCAGTTTTGGCTATCATGACTTGGTTGTTGACATGCGCTCGTTGGTACTTATGAGAGATACCGGTTGCCCTGTGATTTTTGATGCCACACACTCCTTGCAAAAACCCAGCATAGGTGAAACATCCGGAGGTACTCCTGAACTTGTGCCGGCGCTTACTCGTGCAGCAGTAGCATTGGGTATCGATGGTTTATTTTTTGAGACTCATCCCGATCCGCCCAAAGCCCTCAGTGATGCTGCCACTCAGCTACCATTGCATAGTATACGTGAGTATCTGACTATGGCAGTTGAGCTGCACAACTTCGTTCACACCCGTGCCTAAGATCATGGCTGAATACAATACAGACCGTGCATGCTTTTTCCGCCACGCGGTGCGTGCGGCATTTGCGTGCATAGTGCTCTGTATGCTTTCTGCAGGCTGCAACGACGACGTTCAAGTTGCGCAAACAGTAGATACATCGGGAATTGAACTTGATGCCGCCAACACCGTATGGGATGCGGAAATTGTTTTCACAGATTCCGTTACGACTAAAGCAACTGTTCAGGCCGATCGCGCCAGAATCTATGCCTCGAGGCAGGAGACACTGCTTGATTCGAATGTTGTGGTGTTCTTCTTTGAGAAAGACGGCACGCAAGCCGCGCAGTTACATTGCCACAAAGCTAGGGTGGACAACAGAACAAACACCATGTATGCCACGGGTAATGTTGTGATTGAATCGGCGCTGAGTTCCACCCGCGTGGAAAGCAACTCCATGATGTGGAACGGCAATACGCGTAAACTCAGCTCACAGGAATACGTCAAGGTGAATCGGCCCGGTGAATTGATTGAGGGCGGAGTGGGCTTTGAGTCTGATGAATCGATGAGTAACTATCGCATCTTTAAAGTACGCGGAGTAAAACAGTGATACAGGTAATAACGTGATACAAAGCTCACAACCTTCAGAGAGCCTAAGATCCTATCTCATAGCAGGGAATTGGAAAATGAATACGCTGTACGGCGATGCTATGTCGTTAGCGAGTAATCTTAGTACGGCTATTCCGCAGGTACTGCAACGCTCACATCAACACGTTTCTGTGGCCGTGTTTCCACCGGCATTGTGGTTGCCGGCCGTAATCACCGCGCTCAATACTACACCCATAAAAGTTGGCGCTCAGAATTGTTCAGAACATACCAAAGGTGCTCACACCGGAGAGATCTCTGCTGCGATGATCGCATCAGCAGGCGCACACTTTGTGATTGTTGGTCATAGCGAGCGCCGAACAATGCATGGAGAGAGTTCGCAGATAGTGGCCGCCAAAGCCCTGGCTGCAATGAGCAACAACCTTACTCCTATTGTGTGTGTGGGCGAATCACTTTCGGAGCGTGAACAAGGGCGAGCGTGGTCCGTGATTTCGGAACAACTGCTTGCCGTCATTGAGGCCTGCGATCAAGCTCAGAGAAACTCACTTATTGTGGCCTACGAACCGGTATGGGCCATTGGCAGTGGTGTTGCAGCTACCACCGAGTACATCGCAGAGATTCATGGGCGAATCCGGGCACTATTACAACACACGGGCTGCGAGCAAGATTCCCGTAGAATGATCCTTTACGGCGGTAGTGTAACTCCGGCTAATGCAGCCGAGATATTTTCGCTGGCGGATGTGGACGGAGCATTAGTGGGCGGTGCTTCGCTCAATGCTGATAGCTTTACTGCTATTGTACATTCCGCTATTGTACAAGACGCTGCAGGGGGCCCGGAATCTTGTTAACCTGGGCAAACATATTAACCTCATTGCGGGTGTTTATTGCACCGGCATTTTTCTATTTCATCATCACCGGCCAGCCCGTTCACACACGTGTGGCAATACTGCTGTTCGGCTTTGGTGCACTTACGGATTTCCTCGACGGATATATTGCTAGAAGGCTCAGTGAAGAATCGGAACTGGGGAATTTCCTGGATCCCTTGGCAGACAAGATTCTGGTGTTGTCTGCGTTCTTCTCCTTCGTGTTTCTGGACATCGCGCCGCTTTGGTTGGTGCTTGTAATCATCGCCCGTGATGCGGCCACCACTGCCATAAGAGTGTATGCGGAAAATATTGGCAGACCAATAGTTACCAGTCGAAGCGCAAAATGGAAAACGGCACTGCAGATGATCTATGTATTTCTTGTGTTGATATTGATCGGCATTGCACGTACTCCGGAGTTTCCTGAAGCTGCTGCATGGGCCACGAACGCACTGGCTTCACCTGTACCGGTAGTTCTTCTTTGGCTGCTAGCAGCATTCACTGTACTGACCTTCGTGGAGTATGTTGTGAAGAACAATTACTTGTTCTCTCGGCGTTCACATTGAGTCCAGTTTCTCGGACAGCTTCCGCATGGTTGGAGCATCGGTGAGCTTAAAGGTAATAGGTGTTACCGCCACGAATCCCTCTTCTACAGCTACATCGTCGCTTAGTGAGTCTCCGTCTAAATTTCTATACGTGCCCTTGATCCAGTAATACTCTTTGCCCATGGGATCCAGGCGACGTTCGTAGGTGTCTATCCATTCGCCATGACCTTGCTTTGTTACTTTGAGCCCACGAATAGCATCGGCAGGCAAATCCGGAACGTTTACGTTCAGCACCGTACCGGCAGGAATATCCAGCTCGAAATACCGCGAGGCCAGATACCGTGCGGTTTGCGCGGCAGCATCACAATTGGCCTCCCACGAAAAACTTCCAAGTGAAACGGCTATAGAAGGAATACCGAGCATCACACCTTCGGTGGCCGCAGATACCGTACCGGAATACAACACATTGATTGCGGTGTTGTACCCAAAGTTGATACCGCTTACAATCAGATCGATTGGCTCTTTGATTAAGGTGCTCAAGCCAAGCTTCACGCAGTCTGCCGGCGTGCCGTCTACTGCCAGCCCGAAGAACTCATCGTTTCGATGAAAAGGTGTAGCACGCAGAGGGCTGTTCACCGTAAGGGCGTGACCCACTGCGCTTTGTTGACGATCGGGAGCAACTACCACCACATTTCCAACATCACGCAGGGCTTGGGCCAAAGCATAAATGCCCGGGGAGTCTATACCATCGTCGTTTGTTACCAGAATATTCACGGTGTCCTCGTTGATTGTAATTGCTAAATATTGCTCAATATGTGCTCTGCCATAGTGTGCGTGGTTCCTTGCACATTGATTGCGTCGGGGAATTGATGCCGGGCCCAGGTGCGCTGCCTCTTTGCGTATTGCCTGGTTGAAATCACCATGGCCTGTTGCGCTTGAGATTTGCTCAGATCGCCGTTGATGTAAGCTATCATTTCTCTATATCCAACCGTTGCCAAGCTCTGCGTAGAAGGCGATAAACCGGAGTGAAGCAGGTTGCGAACTTCTTCTTCAAATCCACACTCCCACATGTGAACCACGCGTTGCTCAATGCGTTCGTTCAGTTCTTGGGTATCCACCTGCAGAACAAACAACTGAATGCTCGAATGAGCCGGAAAAACCTTCATGCTCTGTGCATCGGACAGCGGCACACCATGTAGTCGGTAGTATGTAAGTGCGCGATCAACCCTTCGGGGATTTCGGTCGCTATACCTGACTGCAGAGACGGGATCAACGCGCTCTAACTCTTCGTAGAGCACATCGGCGTGGCCGGATTCGCGTTGCATTTGAATCTCATGGCGAATCTCGTCTGCGCCTGCGGAATCAACAACTTCATCCTCACTAAGAAAATCTTGCACTAATGATTTGATATACAAACCTGTTCCACCGGCAATAATTGCCGGGGTCTGGGCGGCGTTCAGAGAAGAGAGAATGCTATCTGCATATCGCCTGTACGCACCGGTGCTAAACAATTCTTGGGGCTCGCAAATATCTATGCCGTAATGCCTCACACGCGAGCGATCTTCCGCCGTAGGCTTAGCGGTACCAATATCAAGTCCGCGAAACACCAAGCGTGAATCTGCCGATACGACGTTTCCTCGCAAAGCCCGGGCCAGCTCTATAGCCAATGCAGTTTTTCCTGATGCAGTGGGTCCGTACAAAGCAATAACAGGAGTAGAGCTCGCATTGATGCTCAGGGCTTCATGTACAGAGCTCATTGCTTACTCCCGCTACGATCGGACCAGCCTTCTTCGCCAATCAACGGCACGAACGAGAATGAATCCTTCGATGCGTGTTCGTCATATTCTGTTTCACCAAGCCTGTCTACTATCACCATACGTTGTTGGGTACTGCCTCCAACGGGCGCTATCAAACGTCCGCCAATGCGAAGCTGATGAAGCAGATGTTGCGGCATATCGGGAGCACCGGCGGTAACGATGATGCGATCGTACGGAGCCTGTTCCGCGTACCCTAAAGTACCATCGCCCAGAATACAGGTAACAGGGAGGTGCAACGAGGCAAGCAGGGGAGAGGTGCGGCGATAAAGTTCAGGCTGACGCTCAATGCTTATAACTTCTGCTCCCATAGCTGCAAGCACGGCCGCTTGATATCCACTACCGGTACCTATTTCGAGAATTTTACAACCGGGTTCCACATTGAGTTCCTGGGTCATGAAAGCCACTGTGTATGGCTGCGAGATTGTCTGGTCGTGACCAATGGGAAGGGCAACGTCGTTGTATACCTTGCGAACAAAAACGGCAGGAACAAACTTCTCGCGAGGAACACTGCGCATGGCTTCAAGAACACGCGAATCTCTAATACCTTTGGCCTGCAATACTTCCATCAGCTCATCCTTTGTGGTGTCTGTCGGAAGTGATTGCGAGGGTGATTTTCTCATGGCTGAAGTTTGTAGGAAGTGTTGTTTGTGTGACAAGTTGGTATGTTAATTCTCTTGTGTGCGGGCGCATGGTTGAAAACGCATCAAATCACATCTTCTTTTTTCATTTCCTGAATTGCAACTCCCACCGTCGTTCGCACTGAGAGATGCGATGCTAATACAGCTCGCAAATCGGAAATAGGAATGTCTGTTTGTAAATCGCCATCCACAGCAACCGAAATACTACCGGTCTCTTCGGAAACTACCAGCACTACAACGTCCGCAACCTCACTCAGGCCCAATGCAGCGCGATGACGTGTACCGAGATTCCTCGTGCGCAGTTTCATGGTGTTACTCAGGGGAAGAATGCACCGAGCGGCTACCACAATTTGTCCATCCAAAATCACGGCACCGTCGTGCAGCGGACTACGTACGTTGAAGATCGACGTCAATAACTCCGTAGATACTACCGCCTGTAATGAAATACCGGATTCTACAGCCGTGCGAATATTCGTCAGTTTGGAAAAAACAATCAGCGCGCCCACATGTTTTTCGCTGAACTCCCGCACCGCATCAATCACTTC
>JBJOLU010000183.1:0-3763 GCA_046052705.1 Bacteroidota bacterium
TTTCCACAATGTCTTTGAGCGACTGCATATTGTCCAAAGCTTTGAGCGTGCGGCACACACCGCCGAAATACTCCTCGCTCTTCGGGTCTTCGTCGTACAAGCTTTGCCACAATCTGGCCGCGCTGCGATAATCACCGGACTGCTCGTACGACAACGCCACGGCGGCTCGGCCACCCTGCGCAGCGAGCGGCACGGTAGCTGCAACGAAAAGCACAACAACTGCTGTGATGATTATCCTAAACACACAATCTCCTGCTGTACCGGTTCGGATGGAACAATCACGGAGCCGTCCATCCCAATCACCACGCTGATCTCGGATCTAACGCCTATCTCGCCGGGAATGTAAATGCCCGGCTCTATGCTGAACGATGTACCGGGAAGAATACGGCGATCGTCGTGCGTTTCGTAGTTGTCCATATTAGCACCCGAGCCGTGCGTTTCTTCGGCGATATTATGACCTGTTCTATGAATAAAATACCGGCCGAATCCGGCAGAGTCTATCACTTTGCGCGCCGCATCATCTACTTCGAATCCGCGTATCTCCTGCTTTTGTGCAAATCGCTCGCACACCAGTTCATATGCGGCATTGCGGGCATCACGAACGATAGAAAATATCTCTGCCTGACGCGCATTGGGCGCAGTACCTGTGTGGCACATCCACGTGATGTCTGCGTAGGTAGCATCGGGCGCAGGGCCTTTGGCCCACATGTCGATGAGCACTAATTGATCCGGAGGAATAACCGCGTTGTCGTCTACTCTGGGAGCATAGTGCGGATTTGCAGCATTGGGTGCAATAGCCACAATGGGATCGTGATCTGTGACCAGATTATTCTGTTCGAAAAAGCGAACAATATTCTGCTGTACATCGTATTCCGTGACGCGTTGCTTTCGGCGAATCTTCTCCCCCAAAAACTGCATGGCATCCATCATTGCAGAGCGAACCAACAAGGACGTATGTTCATTCTCGCTGCGCTGTTTGTCCGTCCATACCGCCTGTAATTCCTGAGCTATATCACCAGACGACACCACATCGAAACCCATAGACCGCATCCACTCTATGGTGCCGGCATCTACTTTAGAAAGTACCGGCAGCGCGCCCATGGGAGAATATTCCATAGCCACACGCCGGCAACCGTTCAACGCTCGTCCCACAGCGGAATTCCAATCGTCCCGCCGAGCATACTGAACCTCCGTAAAGGGCAGATGCTCTAAGGTGTGGGCCTCAATAGCATTGACAATCTTAACTACCTCACCGCTCTGTGGCACAATCACTGCCCACCTGCGCGTACAGTGCGCCGTTGCAGGCACATTGCAAATCTTCTGCGCAATGGAATTGCTGCCGCGAAAATCGTACAACATCCATGCGTCAATGGAGTGCTCTCGGAGCAATTCTCGAATTCGCACAAAACGACCGGAAATATTCATGTGCTTAGGAATAATTATCAGGTTGATTCAAAAAGTAGCCTGCATGCTTCGGGCACACCAAGCGATCCGTGCTCTACATCCGCGCGTAAACGTTCGTATCGTTCCCGCATCACAGAGGAATCGAACATTCGTCGAAGCACTTCCTCGCGAACGCTGTCTTGATACCACAAACCGGCTTGACGCTTGCGCTCTTCCTTGATCGCGCTGCCGCATTGGCTAAAGAACTCAATGCATGTATCAACGAATTGCCCTATTCCCAGATCATTTGCCGCAGAGGTACTCACCACCCGCGTACTCCATGTATCACACACCGGTCTCATGAGCGCATGCACGCTATGCAAAGCCGCAAGAGCGCTATTCGAAGCCTTGGCATCAAGGTCGGCCTTTGTGACCACATACATGTGCGCCATCTCCATGATTCCTCGCTTCACTGCTTGCACGTCGTCGCCGGCGTTTGGCAGCAACAGCAAGGCAAAGAAATCCACTATAGATGCCAGTGCAAATTCCGCTTGTCCAACGCCTACAGACTCCACCATTACCACATCAAAACCGGCTGCTTCGCAAACGATAATACTCTCTCGAGTTCGTGGCGCTATGCCTCCTGCACCTGCACCGGAAGGACTGGGGCGAATGAACGCCATCTCACTGCGGGCCAGCGTGGGCATTCGGAGTTTGTCGCCAAGAATACTCCCTCCGGAACGCGCACTAGTGGGATCTACAGCAAGCACCGCCACTTTTTTTCCACGGGAAATCCACTCCATTCCTACGCGCTCAATGAGACTACTTTTTCCCACGCCCGGAGCACCCGTTAAACCAATCCTGTATGAGGCTCCCGAATAGGGATACACAGCTTCGAGCAGAGCATGACGTGACGACTCATCTTTCTCGATGGTACTTTCTACAAGGGTGAGGGCTTTGGCAAGGAATCGTCGGTCGCCGGCAAGCACTCCGTCTGCAAGGCGCTTATCATCGATGTTCATTTGGCGCCTCCCTGCAGTTTCTCTGCTTCTCGAATTCTTTTCTGCTCTTCCTTAAAGATGCTGTCCGATCGCACATAGTTCCGGCGCATCATAGACATTCTGTTACTGCGGCGCGTATCCATTTGATCAATACGCCTGTTGTAACGGCTATCTTTATTCATCAATACCGAGGCAAAAAACAAAGCGAATCCCGCAAAGGCGAGTACATATACTAAAACACGCACCCGTCCCGAAGAGAACAAACTCCCCGATGGATCCTTTACGTGTTTTTCCTCGCTCATTGTTTTTTTAGCGTTTAGTGAATAATGGTTACCGGGCAGAATGTTGTTCCCACAGTAAATCCAGAACCTTGCGAGCAGATGTCATGATTGGTGTACCCGGACCGAACACTGCACGAACACCAAGATTCATGAGTGTGGGAACATCATCGGGGGGAATAATACCGCCCGCAACCACCATTATGTCTTCCGCGCCTCGTGACTTCAACTGATCTACGAGCTCGGGAATAAGCGTTAAGTGTCCTGCCGCCTGCGACGAAACGCCTACAACATGCACATCATTCTCTACCGCTTCACGTGCGGCCTCTTCCGGTGTTTGAAACAACGGACCGATGTCTACATCGAATCCTATATCAGCAAAGGAGGTAGCGATAACCTTCGCTCCGCGGTCGTGCCCATCCTGACCAAGTTTTACCACCAGTATGCGCGGACGCCGTCCGGTTTGGTCCGCGAATCGGGCCACATCGTTTTTTAAGGCTTCGAATTCTTCATTGTCGTGATACATGGAGGCATACACTCCTTGAATAGTTTGAGTGGTAGCAACATATCGTGTGTACACGCTCTCCAGCACATCGCTTATCTCTCCTACGGTGGCTCGAGCACGCGCTGCATCAACGGCTGCAGCCAAAACATTTGCATCGTTTGTAGCGGCGCAGTTTCGTAGATGATCTAAACACTCGCGGAGTTTTTGCGCATCACGTGTGGTTTTAACGGCGTTTAACCGTTCAATCTGTGTTCTTCGTACTTCAGCATTGTCAACCACGCGAACCTCGATCGGCTCCTCGTGATCGGGCCTGTATTTGTTAACTCCTACAATCACTTCCTCGCCTTTGTCGATGGCGGCTTGCCGTTTGGCGGCCGATTCTTCAATACGAAGTTTGGGAAAGCCGGACTCGATTGCTTTGGTCATTCCGCCCATAGCTTCGATCTCGTCTATAAGTTCCAGAGATCTCTGCACCAGCTGCTCGGTAAGGTTTTCGATGTAATAGGATCCGCCCAGAGGATCGGCTACTTCGGTTACATGAGATTCCTCGGCAATAATCGTTTGCGTGTTGCGAGCGATGCGGGCGGAGAAGTCGG
>JBJOLU010000184.1:0-3984 GCA_046052705.1 Bacteroidota bacterium
CTTACCGTTCCCTATGCCGGATTTCGTGACGGAACTATTCAAAGTAAACTCCGTACCAAACTTTCTGCGGAGTGGGATGCAGAGGCCACGGCCCGCGTGTTTATCTCGTCGTCCAGCGGAAAATTCGTAGAGTCGTTCTACACACAAGTAGCTGCCAATACCGGGTCTGTATCTCAGAGTGATGTTAACGCCGCGCTCAGCGCGAATTACCGAAAAGGTAATCTGCACGTGCTGGCACAGCTCTACGCAACACGGTTCAACGAACGCTACAACTTCGATGTATCGCAAGGTGATGCCGGAAAGACCGACGATTACGAACGATCTCTGATACGTCCCTTTGTACAAGCCAATCTCTTGCTGAGCGATCGCATTCGGTGCACACTTGGAAGCGAGATCGCCTTCGATGCTATAAGCGGTTCACGATATCCCGGACGTCCGTCCTTCACCACGTCTGTGCTGTATGGCCAGTGGGAAGGAAACCCGCTGGACAATCTGAGTTATTCACTGAGCGCACGCTACGACGCCAACAGTGAATTCGGGGATAACCTCAATCCTAAACTGGCGGTGATGTATGAGGCCTACCCAAATGTTCGCCTGCGTGCCTCGATGGGCACGGGTTTCAAGGCACCCGACTTTCGGCAGCTCTATGTTGTGTTCCGAAACAATTTGCAGGGCGCAGGGTATTTGTTGACAGGCGCTCGTTTGTTGGGGCAAGACCTCAAGGCGGAGCAATCGGTCTCTGCCGATGTTTCTCTCTCTGCCGATCAGGTGCTTGGGGCTCTCGAAGATGGAACTCCGCAGATTGCGTTGCATGCCGATCTTCGGGCCTATCAAAACCATATAGCTCAGATGATTGAATTCTACCTGTTTCGAATCGACGGCCAAACGTCGGTGTATTCATACAGAAATGTGGCCAGAGTTCGCACCCGTGGGATTGAGTGCTCGGTCAAACTTGACTATGCCATGACCAATGCCGACACCGTGCTCGTGGCTGCGGGGTATCAGTATTTGCGCGCCGAAGATTTGGATGTGCTCGATGCCATTACGCAGAGGCGCGCGGGTACTATCGATAGAACTACAGGGAGCTTTATTCCTCTCACTTCATCTGCCTACGGAGGCTTGTGGTTCCGCTCTCCACACATGGCTAATGTTCGAGCAGAGTTTATCTCGCACTTGGGGCTTTCGCTTTCGGCCAGAGCAGATTACACCGGTAGTTTCGCTGACGAAGCTTTGGACAAGAACGGCAGCGTACTTGGTTCTATAGTGCGCACCGTTCCGGATCGGCCGGATGAGTACGTAGCCGGTTACTGGAATTTGAAGCTCAATGCATTGTACACACTGCCTGCAGCAGCTCGGTGGCTGGGTGTAAGCAGCCTGCGTGTGGGATTGGGCGCTACCAATATTCTTGATGTGCGAAATCTTCAATCCATGCCCTCGCTTATAGGTCGGCAACTGAGCGGGCAAGTAGTTGTGGTGCTCTAAGCCACGCGCGTGACCGGCATCGCGTATTTTTGTTGATGCAACGGCGTTGCACTTGTTAATGCCGGAGAAACACCATCACAAAGGAACATCGAATTGACTCAAGTTCAACAGCCGGAGGTATCGGAACGCACCGCTGAATGGATACTCGTGCTGACCACGCTTTTCTGGGCAGGTACCTTTGTGTTTACAAAGACCGCATTACAGAATTGTGATCCCTTTTTGTTTGTGGGAATTCGTTTTGCAATAGCCGTGGGAATTTGTGTGATATTGTGGCCGGGCATGTTTCGCGTGTGGGATGGTGCTATTGCACGCGACGGTGCGCTGATTGGCGTGTGCTATGGCTTTGGCTTTGTGTTTCAAACATGGGGTCTGCAGTACACAACAATTTCCAAAAGCGCATTTATTACCGGGATGGTGGTGGTATTTGTGCCCGCGGTGGATTGGTTCATTCGTAAAGTCCGAGTGACCGGAGTTCAGGTGCTGACGGTGGTTTTGGCAACCATAGGTTTGATACTTCTCACTAATCCCGATGGAGGTGCTCTCAACATCGGCGACGGTATGACTCTGGCAGGATCGGTGATGTGGGCTATATGCATCTCGTATCTGGACAAGAGCTCAAATGCAATGGGCCTACGGCCAATGTATATGCCCATTTTGGTGTTCGTTCAATTCGGCGTTACGTGTTTGTTAGGGGTAGGCGCGTATGGTTTGGTGATGCAGTACAGTCTGAATTCACAGTTACCGGAGTACGCTCTGCAAGGTACCACAACCTTAAACCCTCTTACCTGGTCAATTCCGGTGATCATTGCGTTGCTGTATACTTCAATCTTTGGATCGTTCGCATCCACGACACTACAAACCCGCTACCAACGATTCGTGAGTCCGGTAAAAGCAGGAGTGATATTTACGCTCGAGCCCGTCATTGCTTCGTTCATCGCGTACTTCACGCACGATGAGCGCATGGGAGCTAGAGAATTTTCCGGAGCCCTGTTGATGATCGGTGCTGTGGTACTGGGTGACATTCTCAAAGACAAAAAACTTTCCTAATAAACATTCCGTTTTTTCTACCTGTGGATATCTCAACATTACGTAGATCAAAGATTCAAGAGCGCGACGCACTGGATGGTGCTGTAACTGCCGAGTGGTCTGTGGCGATGGCCGATACGCTGACGCGATCATTCGAATATCAGCAGTGCGAGTCTGTGCATGTGTTTCTCTCGTTTGGTTCAGAGCCTCTTACTCAACCATTGATAGAACGCGCATGGAACGACGGCAAAACGGTATATGTGCCGTCGGTGACGATTCCCGGGACGAAAGAAGGGAACTCTGATACTGCAGAAAGCAAGGACAGGGCAGTAATGATGCACATGCAGTACGATCGCGGCGATGAGCTTGCCGGTGGCATGTACGGTATTCCTGAGCCCGTAGGCAAACCGAGGTTGGTGGATGCAGAGATAAAATCTCCGGCGCTGCTGGCGGTGGTACCACTAGTGGCTTTCAACGAACTGCTGGTTCGCATGGGGTATGGCAAAGGGTACTATGATCGCTTTCTGGAACATCGAAGCTTTTTTGCGTTCGGCTTTGCGTTTACCGCGGCATTCTCAACTGAGTTTGATCCACAGGCCCACGACGCGCGTCTTGATGCCATTGTTACCGAGCAGGGTATAGTTCGTACCCGACGATCCATCAACAGTCCTGTTTCTATATCGTTGTAACTAAGCACCCTTGTATCGTTGTATCTTTCACCGTTGTTGTGATCAGTGCAACTCTTCAACTCTGCAACTGTGTACCTGTGCAGCTTCGCCTATGATTCGAATTCTCCTGTATACAAGTGTACTGCTCGTGTGGCTCAGCGCCGGTATTGCTCCAACGGCTGCATCGTCGTTGTTGAAAAAGTCCGTGCCGCAATCAGCTATACCATTTCCGCCGGCACAACCGCAACTTCAATCCCAACCGTGTGCCCATGAACTGCTGCTTCAGGGTGGGGAACAGCTGGCCTCCTACGGACTTGATTCCACGACGAATTGGTGGGCCTTGACGGTGCCGTATTCGGGAGTGCAAAGGTTGCTTGTGAACGGAAAGCAAAGCGATGTGTACAACGAAATTCTACCGCCCGTTTTTTCTCAAGACGGTGAGCACTGGGCTACCTGGGGCGTCATGAATACCCAATGGTTTTTTATAACCGATGGCGTGGCCAAGAAAATTATGTGTACCCAACCGGGAAGCATTCTGTTTAGTGCAGAAACACAGATTCCGGTGATCAGCTATTTCGATGGACCTCAGGAATACGTTCGTCTGCAGGAACGGGTGATACTGTGCAATCAGCGCAGAGGAGAATTACACGTTTCGCCTTCCGCAACATCGGTTGCGTGGCTTCAAGGACCGGAAGGCGCTACGCAGATTGTGGTAAACGGCAAGTTGCTCGCTACATACGAGGATGCAAAGCTCTTTGGATTTTGGAACGATGGACGATTGATGTTTGCGGCAAAAAGCGGAACCCAG
>JBJOLU010000185.1:0-7532 GCA_046052705.1 Bacteroidota bacterium
GAGTTCCCTTCCCGCGAGGTCTTCGAGCGAAGTCGAGAAGCAAGCGGGTTAGGAGGTTTGGAAGCTCAAGACAAAAACGTTATCGGTGCGCGAGATCTGTCCCCGCGAGGTCTTCGAGCGAAGATGCCGTTAGCGAGGCCCATTCCCGCGAGGTCTTCGAGCGGAGCCGAGGGAAAGCAAGCGGGTTATGAGGCTTGGAAGCTCAACTAGCGAACGCTGTGCATTCCGCTACATCACACGCGTGCATGCGGTTCACCGGAGAACCGCTTCTAACAGTACAGATTCAGCGTCCCGCTTCAAAAAAGAGCATTTGAGTATTCGCGGTGGAAAGAAATCCGAGAGGTCCCCTTATCTCACAACCATCACGCGGACATGTTCCAATCCGCGGGCAGTTTCAACTTGTATGGAATAAACGCCGTTGGAGAAAGTCGAAACGTCCATAGTTACCGATTGGCTATCTACGGAGTTTACAAGGAATGGAACAGCTGAGATGCAGTTGCCAAGCATGTCCGTCACACGGATGGAGCGAGTGTCGATACCCGCGTGAGCACATGTGATGGTGACGAGTCTCTCTGATGGATTGGGTGTGACGGTAATTGCACCTGAAGCGTCATCATCAGTTTGAACAGAAACCGTGCTTGCGATGTTTATACGGAACAGGCCTTTATCCGTGCAAGCAAAAAGTGTTTTTGAATCCGAAACCAAACTGTAGACAGTAACGTTGTCCAAGCCAGTGCCAAAAGAGCGCCATGTAACACCGTAGTCCGGACTGTAGATAACACCATGATCGTAGGTGCCGGCAAACACCTTTTCACGTTCAGCTGTGACACACTGTATCTTGCCATTCAGGCTCCTATCTCCGAAGATATTCCACGAAGAGCCGCCATCGTCGCTTACGGCAACGCCGGACCAAGCACCCGCGTATACGTAAGCATCTGCTGTTGCCAAACACGTCAGGCTGCCGGAGGGAAGCCCCTGGTTACAACGCGACCATGAAACTCCGTCGTTGGTACTCTTGTATACTCCGGCAGCGAACACCAATAGAGTGTCTTGATCCGAGAAGGAACCGTTGGCCGAGATGTAGATGGCTGATTCAGTCTCTACTACGCCGGTGGCAATAATGTTCCCCAAATGGTAAAAGAACGACCAGCGTTTGCCCGTATCCACACTAGTATACGATGATCCTCCCAGTGCCCATATTTTATTGCGAACTGAAACAAAGGAGTTTGTGTAGGGGGCAGGTGGAGCCGGATCACGGTATCTATCATAAACCTCCGTCCAGGTGTCGCCGTTGTCTTCACTGCGATATAGTCCGTCGGAGAATACCCCTGCAACGATTGTCGATCCGGACTTCGTGAAGCAGGTGCGTGAACGGGAGGCTGAGTCACTAGAGATCTTCATACGCGACCATTCAGAGCCACCATCAAGACTGCGGTACGAACCTGAATTTTGTGTACCTACCATCATCAGATCGCCGTCCAAGAACAGAGATGTGACAGCGCTTCCAACAAAGGGACCCGGTTGCTGAACCCACTGTGCATCAATATTAAATGATGTCGCGTATAGCATTAAGAAGCAAATGATCGATCGGATTATTGCACGAGTTTTCATAAGTACCTTTAATAATGGTGGAGGAAAATAGGTAGAAATAAAGCGCAGATAAGCATACAAGTACAACATTTTCTTCAAGACTGAGAGTTTGTGAAATCTCACGCCATTGGCCGACTTTATGGCAGTTTATTCGATCTCGGAATCAAGTTGAAGTTATGCTACCACGAGCTCCAATCAATTTCTTCGATGCTGTACCCAAACCAATAGAGAGAACTAAAAGGTACTCTCCGGTAGCAACAGGTTGGAAATAAAGTAGGGTGAGTTGAGTCTGCCTTTACGGTATACAGTCTTTTCGTCACAACTCTACAGGTTTCGGCAACTGCTTTACGAACATTGAACAGCGTCTTCCAAGTGAATTATCGTAGCAGCTCGCGAAGACAGGCAGATTTTCCGTCATTTTGGTCTGAAACTCCCTCGAAATCGTGTTTTTGCGGTTTGTACAAAGTTGTGTGCGCGTCTATATTGCGCCGTTCCAACGGGGGTTGTTCGAACGCTTTCGTTGCTTCAACGACGGGGAAAAGATTCGGGAATAACGGCAACGGAAAAAATTGCCGGAGTAGCTTCGGTCGGTGCGGATGAGTCACGAAGGTAAATGCCGTTCGTACTTTTTGCATCGGTCGCATCACTTGGCGCTGCTCTACACTACCTGCATGGCTTACCACGCATGAATTCTTCAAAGCTTCTATGACATTACGATTACGCTTCCTGACTGTTCGCATGTTTGTTGTAGCCCTGTTGGCCTGGGCTTTTTTGCTGCCTGTTCACGCTCAACACAAGCGGGGAACTGCCCTTGCGGACCTAACAAACGCGTCGAAGACATCGCACGGCGTGGTGTTTACAACATCGTCGGGCACCATGGAACTTACCGTGTACACGCCCACCGTGATTCGCGTGCATTGCACCAAAGCCGGGCAAAAAGCAGACAAGCAATCGTATGCGGTTATTCAGGAACCCGCCAAGGTTTCCTTTACCCTTGCAGAAGAAACCGGACGCTGGATAGTAACCACAGATTCCGTTCGCTGTGTAGTGCGTACCAAACCATTGCGTATTGCCTTCGAAACCACGTCGGGTATCGTGATCAACGAAGATGAGCCGGCGTTTGGCACTATGTGGATTGGCGAGGAAGTAACTACGTATAAGAAGATCGTTGAGGACGAGAAGTTCATTGGTCTTGGCGAAAAAACAGGACCATTGAACAGACGTGGCGAAGGGTATACAAATTGGAATACGGATTTCTTCGGATACCCCAGCGGCGCTGATCCTATCTACCTTACAACGCCCATGTACATCGGGCTTCATGCATCAAAGGGAAAGAATATCACGTACGGTATCTTTATGGATAACTCGTACAAATCGCATTTCAATTTCGGAGCCTCGAACGATCGCTTCTCGTCTTTCACAGCCGAAGACGGCGATATGAATTATTACTTCATTGCCAACAGTTCCGTGGCCGGAATCATTGCTTCCTACACCGAACTCACGGGCCGCATGGAGATGCCGCCCTTGTGGTCGTTGGGCTTCCAGCAATGCCGCTATTCCTATTACCCCGATAAAGAAGTTCTGCGTGTGGCGCAAACCTTCAGAGAGAAGAAAATTCCCGCCGATGTGATTTATCTGGACATTCATTACATGGATGCCTACAAGATTTTTACGTGGCATCCGGACAGATTCCCGCAGCCGAAGAAGATGCTCGACGATCTGGAGCTCAACGGATTCAAGACCGTTGTGATTGTAGATCCCGGTATCAAAGTAGAAAAGGGATATGCGAGCTACGAGCAAGGCAAACTCAATAACTTGTTTTTGAAGTATCCCGATGGCAGCAACTATACAGGCCAAGTGTGGCCGGGTTGGTGCCACTTTCCGGACTTTACCAATCCTGCAACACGCACATGGTGGGGCGAGTCGTTCAAGGGATATGTAGGCGATGGTATTGATGGTTTTTGGAACGACATGAACGAGCCCGCCACATGGGGCCAGCGCTTTCCGGAGCTGGTGGAGTTTGATTTCGACGGCAACATCGGTACGCATCGTAAGGGGCATAACCTGTACGGTATGCAAATGGCGCGCGCTACCTACGAAGGCACAAAGAAATTGCTGGGCGGTAAACGTCCCTTTATTCTCACACGTGCCGGATACAGCGGTGTGCAGCGCTACAGCGCGGTGTGGACCGGCGACAACACCTCCTCCGATGATCACATGATGGCCGGTGTGCGCCTTACCAACAGCATGGGGCTAACGGGTATGCCCTTCGTTGGTATGGATATCGGTGGCTTTACCGGTAATCCTTCCAGCCAACTTTTTGCGCGTTGGATTACCATCGGCGCCTTCCAGCCCTTGTTCCGAGCACATGTGGCCATAGACAACAAGGATCAGGAGCCCTGGAGTTTCGGCGAGCGCGTGGAAGAGATTTCCCGCAACTACATTCAGCTGCGATATAATCTAATGCCCTATATCTATTCGCTGTTTCACGAGGCCTCCAAAACAGGCATGCCCGTGCAGCGTTCGCTGGCTATAGACTACGCGTTCGACAACCGTATCTACGACTGGGCATTCTCCCAGCAGTTCATGCTTGGCCCCTCGATAATGGTGTGCCCGCAATGGAGCGGTCAGGATTTCTGCAAAGTATTGTTGCCAAAAACAGAGTGGTACAGCTTGCATACACTGCGTCCGGCACAAGGTGATGTAAGTATTGTGGAATCTCCCATCGAGAAGTTGCCGGTGTTTATCAAGGGCGGTGCAATTATTCCCATGCAGTCGCCGGTACAGAATCTCTCGAAGGACAAGCCTTCGGATACACTGAGCATTTATGTGTATTACGGATCTGCCTCGGGTGAGTTCACGTATTACGAAGACGACGGCGCTACCTACGAGTATCAGCAGGGATCATCGATGAAGCGTCGTTTGGTGTTCGATCCTGCCGCGCGCACATTTACCCTTGCCAAGCCGGAAGGTTCATATACATCCAAGTTCAAGGCAGCGAAAATCATGATGATTGGGTTCGCTTCGCTTAAAGCGGGTGCTTCGGTGCGAGTAAACTCGGGCTCTGCAGAGTTGCAGGGCGAGCGCGTGAATTTTCTGCAACCCATTTCCAATTTCGATCCCATCGGCAAAGTTCAAATCAACGACGCCAACGTAAATGCGTTGAGCGTGGTGGTGCCGTTCGGCTCGCAGGAAGTAACGCTTAGCTGGTAATCACGTTCTTGTAGCAGAATTCTATCTGTAGAAATCAATAGCACAACTCTATGTACGCAGGCATAGACATAGGCGGAACTAATATCAAGTATGGTGTGGTGCACGCCGGCGGCGAGATGATTTACCAGCACACGCATCCTACCGATGCCACGCGCGGCAAAGACGCTATGATTGCCGATATCGCGGGCGTAATTAAGAGTTTGCAAGAGCAGTTCCCAAAGCTTCTTTCCGTTGGTGTAGGTTTTCCATCAGTAGTAAATCCTCACGACGGCTGCGTGTATTATCCGCCCAATCTTCCCGGATGGGAAGTAGTGCCATTGGTACAACTACTGCAAGAAGCTTCCTCTGTGCCCGTGGCAATTGACAACGACGCAAACGTAGCTGCACTTGCCGAGAGCGAAGCAGGCGCGGGCATGAACGCCTCGCATTTTCTTTATGTAACTCTTGGCACCGGAGTGGGCGGCGGAATTATTATCAATAAAAGAATTTATACAGGCGAGCGCGGCGGTGCCGGCGAGATAGGTCATATCATAGTTGATATGTATGACGAACCCACACCGGCTATGAAGGCAAGTGGCCGTTCGTATCGCGCGGGTACAATGGAGGAGCGCCTTGGGCGGCCGGGCTTGCTGGCATCTACCCTGCAATTGGTGAATGAATACCCGCAGTCTTCCTTGCATCGCTACGGCGCGGAGCTTGATGTAGAGGATATATCGCGGGAAGTGGAGCAGGGTGATGAATGCGCGTGCGAAGTGTTTCGCCGCGCCGGACATTTGCTTGGTCTTGGCATTGCCAGTATTCTGGCAGTGCTGGACATGCGCATTGTGGTGGTTGGTGGCGGTATTTCTAAATCGCATCCATTGTTCCTGGAGACCACTCGCGAAACTATTCGTCAGCGGGCGCTGCCTACCATAGCCGGAAAAGCAGAGATTCGCATGGCTCATTTCAGTTCCAATGCAGGAATTGTAGGTGCGGCGATGCTTGGCAAACACAAGCTGGAGTTGTTGTAAAAAAGTTCAATGAGAATGAATATCAAAGCGTGATGATCATAGTGTTATGATCATTATCAGCGAAGAGTACGTAAACGGGGACGGTCTTAACGAATACTACACAGGAGATTTATGGCGCAGACTGCAATGCCAACATCGTCGGCTTCGAGCAATGGCTCTGAGGGTACGAACTACACAGTGCCGCTGGCCACGATGGCCTCGCTCATGTTCATGATCGGGTTCATTACCTGCTTGAACGATATTCTGCTGCCGCACTTGAAAATCATTTTTGATTTGTCGTATGCGCAAGCGTCGCTTATTCAGCTTGCATTCTTCTTCGGATATTTCTTTGCAGCCATTCCCTCCGGAAAAATCATTTCGATGTTCGGGTATAAAAAGGGAACAGCCATAGGGCTATGTACTTCGGGTATTGGAGCGCTGATGTTTTTTCCCGCTGCTGCAATTCCTTCCTACGAATTTTTCCTGGTAGCACTGTTCACCATGGCTGCAGGATTTGCGCTGCTGCAGGTGGCTATAAATCCCTATGTGGCTGTGCTCGGTAAAGCAGAAACGTCATCAGCTAGGCTTGTATTGGTGCAAGCGTTTAATTCGGTAGGAACATTTATTGCGCCCTACTTTGGTACGGTGCTGATCCTGGCCGGAGCAACGCTGAGCGGTGAGCAATTGCGCGCTCTTGCGGCTCCCGAGGCCGCCGTATACAAAGCCCAGCAGGCCGCATCGGTGCAGATGCCGTACGTGGGATTGGCCATTGCGCTGTTGGTGCTTGGAGTTATTGTGCTTATGCTTCATTTGCCCTCGATTTCATCGGTGGAAGGTGAAGCCGAACGAAGCACCACCTATGGTCAGGCACTTAAGCAGCGACATTTGGTACTTGGTGTGATTGGAATTTTTGCCTACGTGGGTGGCGAGGTTGCTATTGGAAGTTACCTTATCAATTTCTTGGGTCTGCCCGAGATTGCCGGCATGAAAGAAGCTGCCGCAGCTGCCTATGTGCCGTACTATTGGGGCGGTGCAATGGTGGGACGATTTATAGGATCGTTCTTGCTTACCCGCGTGAAACCGGGATTACTGCTTGCCGTGCAGGCAGGTCTTGCCTTTGCCCTGGTTGCCATTAGCGTGATGAGTTCGGGAAGCACCGCAATGTGGTCTGTGATACTGGTGGGGCTTATGAACTCCATTATGTTTGCCACGATATTTACGTTGGCAATTAAAGACCTGGGTGTGCTCACAAACAAGGGCGGCAGTTTGCTGAACATGGCAATTGTGGGCGGCGCAGTGGTGCCATACATTCAAGGACTTCTGGCGGACTCCATGGGCTTGCATCAGGCCTTCGTAATTCCCCTTGCTTGCTATGCATACATCGTGTACTACGGATTGAGCGGATCTAAGGTTCGCAGTTCAGGCGCATAACTGGCGGTAGAGATGTTCGCAACAGAGCTGTTATTGCGAATACACAACGACAACGAATATTGAATTCGAGAAATAGTAAACGATTCACATTAATCATTCATCATTTATAAAGGGGAAGACATGATTCTTCGCTACTGTTGTATGGTGCTTCTTGCTGTGGCAATGGCAAGCACCGCGATGGCTCAGATCGGCCTGGTGGGAAAGGTCAGCGATGCATCCACGAAGAAGCCTTTGCGTGGAGTATCGGTGCGGGTAGATAAAACAACCCTTGGCGGTGTGACAAAAGCCGACGGAAGTTTTTCCGTGAAA
>JBJOLU010000186.1:0-21025 GCA_046052705.1 Bacteroidota bacterium
GAACCGGTACCGGTACGGTATCGGTGTTTGGGTATCAAATGCGCTTTGATCTGGCCAAGGGTTTCCCGCTGGTAACTACCAAAAAACTCCATGTGAAGTCCATCATTTACGAATTATTGTGGTTTCTTCGGGGCGATACTAATGTTCGCTACTTGCAAGAGAACGGAGTGCGCATCTGGGATGAGTGGGCGGATGCCAACGGTGATCTGGGCCCCGTGTATGGCAAGCAGTGGCGGTCGTGGACAGCAACTACTCAAGCTTCGGATCCTTCAACTCATCCGGCACCAAGCAGCACCACTATCGATCAAATTGCCGGTGTGATAGCAGAAATCAAGCGCAATCCCGATTCACGCAGATTGGTAGTGAGCGCGTGGAATGTGGCAGATCTTCCGGCCATGCACCTGGCTCCCTGCCACGCATTGTTCCAGTTTTATGTGGCCGATGGCAAGCTGTCGTGCCAGTTGTATCAACGCAGTGCCGATGTATTCCTTGGCGTTCCGTTCAACATTGCCTCGTATGCTTTGCTCACTATGATGATTGCCAAGGTATGCAATCTTGAATACGGAGATTTTGTTCACACCTTCGGCGACGCGCATCTCTATATCAATCATCTGGAGCAGGCGGAGCTACAGCTTTCGCGAGAGCCTTATCCCCTGCCTACTTTGCGCATTGTTCGGGATGTGCAGTCCATCGATGATTTTCGTTTTGAAGATTTTGAACTTGTGAATTATCAGGCGCACCCTCATATCAAAGGCGAGGTGGCGGTATAATTTACTGTTTGCTTCCGGCTGCATCCTTGCACTGCCTTGTTTCATTTACTCACGCACAAACACATGACAACCCTGAGCTACGAACGTGCTTCCCACATCATTCATGATATAAAGGGACTTCGTATCGCCGTTGTGGGCGATGTGATGCTCGATCGATATTTCATCGGTTCGGTTACGCGTATCTCTCCGGAAGCTCCGGTTCCCGTGATCGATATTGAAAGCGAGACCTTTCATTTGGGTGGTGCGGCAAACGTAGCGCACAACTTGTTCTCGTTGGGTGTGCAGCCCTTGCTCTGCGGCGTGATCGGTGATGATAACTCCGGGCGCATGTTTCTGGACATAGCCCACGAAAGCGGCATGAACACAAGCGCGCTGATCTCTGTACCCGATCGAGCTACCACCGTCAAAACGCGCATCATCGGAAACAATCAGCATGTGGCGCGATTGGATCGCGAGCAGCGCACTCCCATTAGTGATGAGCAGGCCGCTCACATTGTGGATGAGCTTGCAAAGCAAGAGCAATTGGATGGCATCATTTTCGAGGATTACAACAAAGGAGTGATCACTCCTACCCTGATTCGCTTGCTCAGCGAGCTTGCGTTGCAGCGCGGCGTGCGGGTGTTTGTAGACCCGAAGTTCGACAACTTCTTTGCCTTTCGTAAAAGCACTGTGTTTAAGCCGAATCGTAAAGAAGCGCAGGAAGCACTTGGGTATGAGCTCAAGAGCGATGAGTCGGTTCGCAAAGCAGGTAGTGAGATTCTTGAACGCTTGGAAGCACAAAATGTTTTGCTCACGTTGGGCGCACACGGCATGATGCTCTTCGAAGCAAACGGCGAGGTATCTCATGTACCCACCTTTGCCCGTCATGTGGCCGACGTATCCGGCGCGGGAGACACCGCCATTGCCACACTCTCGGCCTGCGTTGCTGCAGGCGCAGATATTCGGGAAGCCGCCATGCTGGCAAATCTTGCGGCGGGTATTGTGTGTGGCGAGCCGGGCGTGGTTTCTATACAGCCCCAACAGCTACTCGACGCACGCTTGGATGCCTGACACGTCTTCCATTTCGATAGCAAGCAGTTTGCTTTACCAACTGCATGCTGCTATGTTTTACTATAGAGATCCGCTAGCGCGCAATAATCATCCCGGTATAGAGCATACCTTCGGGGCACACCAGACGCAGCGAGTATTGTCCGTTCACAAGAGAGCTTGCGTTGTACTCCAGCACAGCAGTTCCTGCAGCAAATGAGCGGTCTGCAATCACGTCCACTTCATTTCCATGGATATCCAGCACAGAGATCTTTACGTGTCCGGCTTGCGAAAGCGAGAAGCGTATCGAGGTGCTCGATCCGCTCACGGGATTAGGTGAACATTGAGCTAAGGTAAATGTTCCGGCAAGATTTGTCTTGTCCGCGAGGGGTGAATTCGGGTCCGCACTAGCATTAGCATTAACATCAGCATCAGCATGAGCGTTACCGAACTGTTCTTCCTGAGGTAACGTAGTTCCATCCCAGAGCAAGAACCGAGCTGCGGCTCGCTTGCGCATAGCGGGAGACTCTTGGCGTTCGTCGGACAAAAACTCATCGAGGAAACGGCCGATCTTCCGCGCCGCCTCGGTTTGTGCTTCCGGCTTCGATGCCATGCACTCGCTGATCTTAGCACGCATTGCGGCTCTCCATTCGCGCACTACCGGTTTTGCTTTTTCCCCTAATGCACGAAGCTCGTCGCGGTGAGCGCGGGCAATAGGAATAAGCTGCTCCGTAAGATCCTCCCAACTATTTCGAAGTTCCCGCATCTCTGCCCTTAAGGGAGCGGCTGCCTGCTCATCGCGATTGCGCATGGCCAAGGCAATCTTCTTGCCGAGTTGCTCGCGCTGCAAACGCAGGGGCTGCGCCTTGATGCGAAGTTCATTGAGCTGCGCCAATTCAGTTCCCGAGAGCTTGGCATCGAATTCGTTCTTCCATACCCGTACCACCGGAAGAATCTCCTTCATAGCCCACGAGCGAATCTGCTCGCGGCACGGAGAGGACTGCTGTACACGCTCGGTGGGTGCGAGTGGAAGTGCGCGCACACTATAACTACCGCTTACAAGTGCAGCCGCCATGAGAAGCAATGCTGCCCCTGCTCGTGCCCGAATGGTGATAGATGCCAAAGCTGTGGAGAGCGATTTCATAAAATCTCCTGAATGGTGTAGTGAGCGCAAACTCGGTATCGGTGCCCGGTGCTTGAATAAATATTCGCGCGATCTGCGCACATGAATCATGCACCATGGTATATCTCTGCTTTGGACGCCGGCCAATCGCGGGTAGTTTAATGGTGCCGAATAGCGTGGTCGTCGATCACGGCTTGTTTGGGCGCTGCAACATCAAAGCCGAGAAACAACTTCGCCACTTGGGAGAACGTAGCCGGAATGTCTGTTACATAGAACTCAATATCGGTGTCCGGAACTGCATGCTCTTGGTGCAGCGCATTCATGGATGCAAGCACCCGTTGTGCCTCCAGAGCCGCATAGTAACCCGGGTCGATAAGAGTGGCATCGGGAATGGCATCGTGGATGATGTCCTGAAGCAAAGGATAATGCGTGCACCCAAGCACAACGGTGTCTGCTCCGGCATCGCGCAGCGGCTTCATGTACTCCAGTGCAATAGCACGCGATGCGGGATGAGCTATCCAGCCCTCCTCGGCCAACGGCACAAACAAGGGGCAGGCCTGATGAATCACAGAGACAGGAGTGGCACCGGCACGCTCGGAAAGTGCTCGTGCATAGGCTCCGCTCCCCACTGTGGCACGAGTACCGATCACGCCTACGATCTTATTCTTTGTTGCCGCGCAGGCCGCATGGGCACTGGGTTCTATAACACCAATCACCGGAACGTTGCTACAGGCTCGCACCACTTCCAGAGCAAGCGACGAAGCACTATTGCACGCAATGATGATAAGCTTCACGTTCTGTTGCAGCAGAAACTCCGCACATTGCTTCGAGTACAACTGCACTGTTTCTTTGGATTTATTCCCGTACGGAACGCGAGCAGTGTCTCCCAGATAAACATAGCTTTCGGACGGCATTACGCGCACCAGATGCTTCAGAACACTTAGCCCTCCCACACCGGAATCGAACACTCCGATGGGTTGCGATGCGTGTATACTGTTCACGGTATGTACGGTATTCATGATGCTCATGATGTTCCTGCTTAAGGCGTGGTGCGTACAAACGGCGAATCGTCACGTTCAAGCGTATAGCTCTGGGGCGGTGCAATGATCAACGGTACGTTCTCTACAAGCACATTACTTGTGTCCAGCCCAAAGTACTCCTGATTGGACACCGCCAAGCGATTCAGCAGGAAGTATGCATCCATGATAAGTTTCTCGGAAGGACGAAGGTCGTTGTCGTTCGAGAGATACCGCCGGAATATCACAAAGCGAAAATCGCCCATGGCATTTACTCGCTGCAGAGACTTGTATCTGCTCACAATATCAATTTCTTTTCTCTTCACCATATCCTGAACCACCGAGCGGAACATGATATTCAAGCGGGGCTCTACACGGAAGCCAAGATTGAAGCGAACAAACACCACGTCTATTCGCGTAGCGCTCTCTTGATCAACATCCAATATTTGCTTGCTATAGCTGGCTCCGTAGGGCTGGTCGGTAGTGTTTACATTCACAAACCAGTAAATGTCGGCTCGCTTGGGCGAGCGGCGTATGATGGAATCTATGGCTACTTGCTCCACTTCGCCGGGATTCGGCGACGCCGTCAGATACACCAAGTGGGTTGCAAACTTGGGCACCGATTCGTCGTGGCTGAGTTGCTCCAACACCTCCACAAATACATCCATGGGAACAAAGTCCGTAAGCCTATCACGAATGAGCTTTGCCCTGTAAATCACATACATGATGATGCTGAGCAATGCGCCGATGGCAATACTGAACCAGCCACCGTCCATAATCTTCACCGAGTTTGCTGCCAGGAAGGAAAGCTCTACCGATGCGAACACCAAGAAAGCACCGGCCACGAGTATCTTCGGGGTGTTCTCCCTGATCAAATACATGGTAATAAGGATGGTGGTCATGAGCATGGTAAGCGTGATGGCCAATCCATATGCGGCTTCCATATGCTTTGATTCACCGAAGTACAGCACCACGATGATACATCCCACCATCAAGGTCCAGTTCAAGCGTGGAATGTAGATCTGGCCGCGAATGTTTGTAGGAAACACCACTTTGGTTTTGAACCACAGGCTAAGCTGCATTGCTTCGTTGATCAATGTGTACGAACCGCTGATCAATGCTTGGCTGGCAATAATGGTGGCCAGTGTAGCCAGCGCAATGGAAAATCCCAACAACGACTCAGGCACAATGGCAAAGAAGGGACGCGCGGTGAGCGGCGATCCCACATGATCGAGTAACCACGCGCACTGCCCGGCATAGCTGAGCAATAAACACACCTTTACATAGCTCCACGACACTCTCATGTTTGCCCTACCGCAGTGCCCCATATCGGAGTACAATGCCTCGGCACCGGTAGTACACAAGAACACCCCGCCTAGGATAAAGAACCCGTTCGGCAAACTGCTGATCATGTGAAAAGCATAATAGGGATTCACCGCTGCAAGGATGTGCGGATTGAGCATCATCGCCTTTGCCCCAATAATCCCGATAAACGAGAACCACGCAAGCATCACCGGTCCGAAAAGTTTTCCCACTTTTTCCGTACCGAACTGTTGCATGGTGAAAAGCAAAACGATAATGGCGATTACAATTGGCTCCGTGGAAAGATTCGGATAGTAAATCGTTAGACCCTCGATGGCTGAAGCAACGGAAATCGGTGGCGTGATAATACCGTCTGCCAGCAAAAAGGCACCGCCAATCACCGCCGGCACTACAAGCGAGCCACGCATCTTTCTTACCAGAGCATACAACGAGAATATCCCGCCTTCGCCGTGATTGTCTGCGCGAAGGGTGATCAATACATACTTGATGGTTGTTTGAAAGGTGAGGGTCCAAAACACAGCCGAGAGTGCACCCAGCGCCAAGTCCTCCGAAATCACTCGCGATCCAATGATAGCAGACAGCGTGTACAAGGGAGAGGTGCCGATGTCGCCGAACACTATACCCATGGTAATGAGAATTCCGGCCATGGATGCGCGGTTGAAGGAGGGATTATGTTGAGATTCCATCGAGGCCTCGTTTGTTCCGGAAGAATGCAGACGCGTTGCAAAACTACAACGCAAGCATAGCTTGAGATGTAGGGCAGAGAAGTGCGCACTGCTGATTTTCCGCGCGCGCATCGCCGCGTTTCTTCCTAAATTGCGGCGAACATTAGGCTCTACTACTGGCTCGTACTTCTATGACTGACATCCTGCTTTTCATCTCCCAACACATCGAGATGATCTACATCGTTATCCTGTCCATCTTTGTGGGTATCGAGGTAATCTCTAAAGTTCCGGCCGTACTTCACACACCTTTGATGTCCGGTGCTAATGCCATCCACGGCGTTGTGATCATTGGTGCACTTATCGTGATGGGCCACACAGATCCGTCGAACACCGCTGGCATGATCCTTGGTTTTGTGGCTGTGGTACTTGGTACACTGAACGTGGTAGGCGGTTTTGTTGTTACCGACCGCATGCTGGAAATGTTCAAAAAGAAAGCGAAGTAACAACACAATGAAAGCTTTGCTCTGGATTGCGCTTGGCGGCTCGGCCGGCAGTGTGGCTAGGGCACTTAGTTCTTCTCTCTTTGCACCGGCAGCTACCGGTTCGTTTCCTTTTGCAACACTCTTTGTCAATATCGTGGGCTCGTGTATCATCGGCCTGATATATGGCAGGTTTTCCGGTAGTTCTCTCCCCTCTACAACTTTTGCCTTTCTCACCATCGGATTCTGCGGTGGCTTCACAACCTTTTCGGCCTTCAGCATAGAAACCGTCACATTGATTCGCGATGGTCATGTTGCCGCTGCTGTACTCTATGCAGTACTGAGCGTGGTGCTGGGAGTATGCGCTACGATGCTTGGGTTGTGGATGGCACGTTGGTGGAATTGATCTGTGCGCAGGAGCATTCCTGCCCATGAATTGTTCCCGGCAAGCGTTTTTAGATCTTCAGCGCTTTGGCTTCATTCCACCATTCATCCATCTCGGCCAACGTCATGTCTTTGAGGTTCCTTCCCTCTTCGCGGGCACGCTTTTCGATGTACTGAAAACGTCGTGTGAATTTATTGGTGGTGGTTTGCAATGCTTCCTCTGCTACGTAGCCCTCGAAACGACCCGCATTCACTAGAGCAAAGAGTACATCTCCGAACTCCTCTATCCCTGCTTCGCGATCGTTTTTGAATATCTCCTCTTTGAGCTCACGGATCTCTTCTTCAACTTTGGCCCACACGTCTTCGCGTTTGTCCCAATCGAAACCCACGTTAGCGGCTTTCTCCTGCGTGCGTTGAGCTCGAAGCAAAGCGGGCAACTGCTTAGGTACGCCTTCCAGAATTGAGGTACGCCCTTCTTTCATTTTTTGCGACTCCCAATTTTGCAGCACCTGCGCAGTGCTTTCGGCGTTGGTATCGCCGAACACATGCGGATGGCGATGCACCAACTTTGCAGAGATACGTTCAATAAGTTGTGTCAATGAAAAAGACCCGCGCTCTTCGGCAATCACAGCATGCATCACAACATGCAGCAACAAATCACCGAGTTCCTTAGACAGCTCCTGATCGTTCTTATCCCGAATGGCATCCAGCGTTTCGTATGCTTCTTCAATCAACAGATGTGAGATAGACTCGTGCGTCTGCTCGCGGTCCCACGGGCAGTCGGTGCGAAGAATGCGAACAATGTCCACAAAAGAAGCAAACTGATCCAGGTGCGATGAAGGATCTAGTGGTGTTGGGATATTTCTGGCCATGATAAGAATGAATAACGCACCGCAGCTATGCTTGCGGCCGTGTTGGGGTTTCGTGTAATGACTATGCCGTTGCCGTGCGGCCCGCTTCTGCTGCGGCGCGCAGGGCTTTGGTATTTGCTTCCAGGTCTCCGCTGAACAATGCATTGCCGCTCACCAGAATGTTTGCTCCGGCTCGCACAATCTGCTCGGCATTGCCGGGCTTCACGCCGCCGTCTACCTCTATCTGTACGTGTTCACAACCATGTGTGTCCAGCCATGAACGCAGCTCCGCGCATCGCCGGTAGAACGAGGGTATAAACTCCTGTCCGCCGAAACCGGGATTCACCGACATCAACAGAATAAAGTCGGCGTATTCGGCAGCAGCCGTAGCAAACTCCATGGGTGTGGCAGGATTACACACCACGCCTGCTTTGCAACCACGGGAACGAATATTCTGCAAGGTGCGATGCAAGTGCGTACACGCCTCTGCATGCACCGAGATCCACTGCGCACCTGCATCGGCAAATGCTCCGATATACGCATCGGGATTGCTGATCATCAGGTGGCAATCGAAGATGAGCTGTGAATGCGGACGCAAGGCCTTGACCACAAGTGGGCCGATGGTAATGTTCGGCACAAAGTGCCCGTCCATTACATCGATGTGGAGAATCTCCGCACCGGCCTCGGCACAGCGCTGAACCTCGTGGCGCAGCTGCGAGAAATCCGCCGAGAGCAGCGATGGAGCTAACTGAATGGGATGCGTCATACGATTAGGTTGTATAGTTCGAGTGCAATACTACAACATTCAGTGGAACGTAAATCCGCCCCGCTTCACACCGAGCGCGATTGCCATCGCAAGGCCACGTTGTAGAGTTCTTCCAGACGTGCGTCCACACGATGAAACAAGGTACCTTCTGCATAGGTGTGATCATCGCGCGTCACGCCGGCCGGCATACCCATGAGAATCTCTACACCCTCTTCCAAACGTTCAATGGGATAGATATGAAACTTCCGGGCGCGAATAGCGGCAATGATTTTATCGTCCAGCATTAAGTCTACCACATTCTGCGCAGGAATAATCACACCTTGTAAGCCGGTCAATCCGCGCTTCGCACAGATCTCGAAGAAGCCCTTGATCTTTTCGTTCACTCCGCCCACGGGCTGTATATCTCCCATTTGATTGATACTACCCGTGCAGGCAATACTCTGATGAATAGGCACGCCGGACAACGACGATAACAGCCCATACATTTCCGCAGCACTGGCACTGTCTCCGTCCACACCGCCATAGCTCTGCTCAAAGGCAATGGTTGCCGTGAGAGCCAGCGGCCGGCGCTGTGCGAAGAGCTGCCGCAACAATCCTCCGATAATGTATACACCCTTCGTGTGAATATTTCCGCTGAAGTCTGCCTCGCGTTCAATATTCACCAAGCCCGAAGCGCCTGCACCGGTGGTAACACTAATGCGCGCGGGTTTTCCAAACGAGATCAAGCCGGTGCTGTACACTGTTAGTCCGTTGATCTGACCCACGCGGCTGCCGGCTGTATCAATGAGCACCGTGCCACGATAGATCTGGCTTTGAATTTTATGATCCTGCAGCTCGGTGCGACGCTGACGTTTGGTAATTGCCAGCTCTACAAACTGCCTGGTAATGCGTCGCTTCTTGTCCTTTACCGCAAAAAATGCAGCTTCGCGAATCAAGTCCGCAACCTCGGAAAAATTAATCGTGATCTTGTCCTTGTCCTCGGTTTGCGCCACGGCCCATTCGATGATCGCAGCTACGCCCTGCGGATTGGCATGAGGCAAATTCTCCTCGCTGCACACTTTGGCAATGAAGCGCGCATAGTTATCCATCATCTTCGGCCCGCGATCTGTTTCGTAATCGAACTCTGCGGGAATCTTGAACATCTTTTTGAAGTCCGGCTCGTGCTCGTACAACCACATGTAGATGTCGTAGTCTCCAAGCATGATCACCTTTACATTGCTGTCTATGTGGTTCGGCTTCAAGGCCGAGTGAGACAGCATGCCGGAGTCCGGCGATTGTATCTCCAGCCGTCCGTAGAGCAGCAATCGTTTCAGATTCTGCCACACGGCATCATCGTGAAGTAAGTCTACGGCATTTACGATCAAATACCCGCCATCGGCACGGAGCAGGGCGCCGGCTTTAATCTGCGTGAAGTCGGTTTTTACATAGCCGTTCTTGTCCATCTTTTTTTCGATGGTACCAAACAGATTCACGTAGGTGGGATACGTCTCGATAAGCACCGGTGGGCCTTTGGTTTCGGAATTGTCGAGTACAACATTCACGGTGTATTGCAGCAGCTTGTCTGCCACAGACACCCCCGATGGCAATATCTGATCTTGGCCATCAGCGGTGGGAAGGGTGGTAAAAATCTCAATGTTCTCAAGCAAGTCTGCTTCGCATTCGTCCAGATACTCCAGCACGGCAGGATCCTTGAAGGTGCGCCGCTCATCGGCAAAAATGTCTCGCACAAAAGCGCCGGCACGTTTACGATCGTGTGTAAGTAACTCGCGACGGAAATCCTGCGCAATGATCAGTTGGCGCCTGGCCACATCCAATAACTCATTACGGAATGCGCCGTACATACCCAGCAACTTGTCGGCATGCTGCGCGCTCATCTTGCCCGCCGTTACCATTGCTTCCAAATTTTCTATGGGCTGAGCCTCGCCCTCGTGCATCACAAAAATCTCTTGCTCGGTATGGCCATCGTCGTGCTGTATCTGCCCAAGGGCGAATCCACTTTTGCGCAGCGAGGTGTCAAAGCGCTTGGCCACTCGTTGTTCCTCTTGACGAAACCTCTCCAGAAGTTTATTGCGGCTGCGCCTAAACACCGGAGACTCGAACAGCTGCTGAATACGCAAACGTAACTGCACGATGTTGGTGTCCATTGCTTTAGCAAAGCGAATGCCGTCGCCTGCCTTGAAACGCAGTAGACGCGGCATGTCCGGGTTCTTGAAGTTGTGAACATAGGCGTAGTCCACAACGGCGCGCTGCTTTGTTACTACTCGTTTAAGAACGGATTGAATGGTGGTTAAGCGGCCGGTACCGAGCAGGCTCATCACAAAGATGTTGAAGCCTCTGGAGACAATCTCTGCACCAAGTTCAATTGCTTCTACAGCACGATGCTGGCCCACAATACCACCCAGTGGTTTGAGGTCTGCGGTAGATTCAAAAGTGAATTGGCGATGATCGCAAACCCATCGGCATTGCTCGGGCTGTAAGCGGGTGGCTTTAGATCGAGCCGGTGCGGTTCTTAGGGAACTTTTCGCTGCCGGTTTGCGTGTGCGTGTCGTGGTGGAAGCACTGGGCATAGGTTCTAGGCTTTGTGGATGTACTCACAAAGATAGATACGTTTGTGTGCGCGGTTGCGTGTGGCAATAAACGCCGGTCTTTAGCTTTTTTTTACCCAGCGATCTATACCCAGAATGCGATATGCCGGGCAGAAATTAGCAGCGCTGGTTAGCACCAGCAGAATTGCCATCACAAGCAATATCGTCGCTGTAGTTCCGCTAAGCACTCCCTGCCAATACAGTACCAGAATGGCCAGTGCACCGATGATTCGGAGCATGCGCTCCGTAGAAGAAATGTTGTGTTGAATGAGTCCCATACCTACCCCGCAAAATCAAACACTGTTTACGAATTACAACTACTCTCTCTTTGTTCCTCTGTGCTTCCAAACCCCGCGGCTCAGCTGTGATCAGGCCTGCGTGTTCATGAACTCGGCAATACAGTCCACCACATACCGAATCTGCTCAGGGCGCAGCTCCGGGAAAATCGGCAGCGCAATAGTCTGCGACGCCAGGCTATTAGCCACCGGAAAGTCTTCGTTCTTTGGGTGCAAATAGCCGAAGCACTCCTGACGGTGGAAGGGCACCGGATAATAAATCTCCGAGCCCACACCTTTAGAAGTCAAGAACGCTCGAAGCTCATCGCGCTTTTCCACATGGATCACGTACTGATTATAGATGTGGTAATTCACCACATCATTGCTTTTGTATACCGCTTTGGGCAAACGAACTTTATTGTGCGCATCGTACCCCAAAACACCTTCGGCTGTGGCCAATTCCTTCTCCAAAAACGCTTCAAGATAAAGAACAGCATTTCTGCGGCGTGCTGCATGCCACGATTCCAAATGCGGAAACTTTACATTGAGAATTCCGGATTGAATTTCGTCGATACGGAAATTGCCGCCAACGAACTTATGATAGTACCGGGGCTCCATACCGTGATTGCGCATTTGCTTGAGCTTCACATATAGAGCGTCGTCGTTGGTGGTGATCAACCCTGCATCGCCAAACGCGCCCAGGTTCTTGGTGGGATAAAAGGAGTAGCATCCCATCAAACCCATCGATCCCACTTTTACACCGTTTTTATACTGCGTGCCCAAAGCCTGCGCTGCGTCTTCGATTAGGGGAATACCATGCTCGTTGCTGATTCTCAGAAACTCCGTCATGTTCGCACTTTGTCCATACAAGTGCACCGGCATAATGGCACGCGTACGGGAGGTTATTGCTTTCTCGGCAGCCTCGGGATCCATGGTACAGGTAACGGGATCGCTATCCACAAATACCGGAACAGCGTGCAATCGCGACACAACTCCCGCTGTGGCAAAAAACGAATACGTAGGTACGATAATTTCGTCGCCGGGCTGAAGGTCTAATGCCATCAAGGCCATGAGCAAGGCATCGGTACCGCTGGATACACCCAGCGCGTAGGAGCACCCGCAATACTCGGCCAAATCCTTCTCGAGCTTTGTTGTTTCCTGCCCCAAAATCAAGGCTTGCGACGCAGCCAACCGTGAAAGGGTCTGCTCACATTCCTGCTGAATAGTGGCATACTGAAGTTTTAAATCGAGCAATGGAACCGTCATAGGTATTCGTTGGTGTGTATGTATACGGCAAAACTACAACGCACTATTTGCCAAGAGGAATTTCTTTTCCTCTACACGGTGGTGATTCCTAATTTCACAGAAATGAAGAACACCTTGCGCATACCAAGTATTCAATCGTCAGTATTGAGCATGACTCGCGAGTTTGGCCGGGTTTTACGCGGCGACGTACGCGTATTCGTGCGCATGGTGGGAGTGTTTGTAACTCTGGCAGCACTTTGTATTGCGCCTTTTACAATTGTCTCTTGCGGCGAGGCCACCGGCGTGTGGGAAACCCGCGCCATTGCGGAGCCCCCCGGCTTCCCGCCTGTGCCCTTTCCCTCCACGAATGTTCCCACCCGGGCCAAGATTGAATTGGGTCGTGTACTTTTTTACGACCCCAACCTTTCGATTACCGGCAAAGTTTCTTGCGCCTCGTGCCATAGTCAGTCATTGGGTTTCTCGGACTCCAGGCCCGTGAGCGTTGGAGTTCGCGGTTCCATGGGTACACGCAATGCTCCCCCTATTATCAACACGGCGTATCAATCAACGTGGTTCTGGGATGGCCGGGCGGGCAGCTTGGAACAGCAAGTGATGGCAGCTCTTACCTCGCCGCGAGAGATGGACTCAGACACCTCGGTGGTGCACGGATACTTGGAGCAGTCGAGCGATTACCGCTTGCTCTTTCGCGATGCATTTGGGGAGTCGGAACCAATCTCGTTGGAACGCGCAGTAGACGCCATTGCCAGCTTTTGCCGCACCTTACTCAGTGCGAACTCGAAATACGATCAATTCCTGATGGGTAACGACCAAGCGCTGGACAGTAACGAAAAGGCGGGTATGAGTTTGTTCTTCAGCGATCGTACGCGTTGCGCTTCGTGCCATAGCGGCTTCAACTTCACCGACAATGATTATCACTCGGTAGCACTGCGCGCTCACTACTACGACAAAGGAAGAGCGTTGATTACCGGAAAAGAAGCAGACATCGGCAAATTCAAAACCCCCACACTGCGAAACATTGCCGTAAGCGCGCCGTACATGAACGAAGGAAACTTTGCCACGCTGGATGATGTGATTGAGCACTACAACCATGGCGGCAATCCATTTATCTACAAGGATACCTCGCGTATTCGTCCGCTGAATCTGACAAGTACGGAGAAGAAACAACTGCGGGCATTTCTTGACGCGCTTACCGACCAAGAGTTTTTGCAAAACCCACGGTTCCGCAATCCCTTGCGCTAAGGTATTTTTACCTATTCCCGGTCACGCTATACCACTGAATTCATGGAAACATCGAACTATATTTTTCTTGTCGTCTTCGCTGTGGCAGTCGGCATCATGGCTAGGTCCGTATCCCGCTTGGTGGGCATACTGGCTTTTGCCAAGCCGGATAATCGTTTTGATAATTTCGCGGCTCGTATCAAGCAAACAATCTCGGTTGCACTCCTGCAAAAGAAAATTCTTCGCGACAAAAAGGCCGGCCCCATTCACGCGGGTATTTTCTGGGGCTTTGTGGTACTGCTTAGCGCAGCCGCCGAAGCAGTGCTCGAAGGCATTCACCCTGCACTAGGGCTTACTTGGCTTGGCCCCGTGTATTCCGTGTTCTCGCTACTCAGCGATGTGTTCTGCGCCTTTATTATTCTAGGCGTGGTAATGTCGCTTTGGCGCCGCTACGTAACGAAGGTAAAACGCTTGCAGGTGGAGCACGAAAAGGTTGAAGCTGCGATGATTCTTCTCACCATTGCAAGCATTGTCACATCATTGTTGTTTCAAAACTCGGCGAAGGTGGCGCTGGGCCACGATAGCATGTGGGCTGTGCGGCCGCTGTCGCAAATGGTAGCCGGCACCCTCCTGCACGGCGCATCAATCCCCACGTTGGAAGCCATCTATCACACGGCTTGGTGGATACATATACTTCTTATTCTGGCATTCACAAACTATCTGCCCTACTCGAAGCACCTTCACGTGCTTACCTCGGTTCCCAATGTGTTCTTTTCGCCGGTGCATTTCCCCAACACGCTGGAGAAGATTGATTTCGAAGCGGAGTCGGAAGTGGTGAAGTTCGGTGTGAGCGATATCGAGGACTTCAGCTGGAAAACGCTCTTCGACGGCTACACATGTACGCATTGCGGACGCTGCACCAGCGTGTGCCCTGCCCAACAAACAGGAAAGGTGCTGGATCCTCGCGAGATTATTATTCAAATCAATAATCGCACCATGGACAAGGGTCCGCTTCTTATGAAGCTCAAGGATGTGGCGGATCAATTCTCCAACGCCGAGAATCAACTGGCTGCGCAGGGAGTATTGTCCGGAAAAAACTCGGCTGAGTACTCCGATGCCGAGCGCGCATTCTTCACCGAGAATCTTAGCAGCGAAGAGCAAGATGTGTGGAACAGGAAACTGGTGGGCGACTATGTGAATCCCGATGCATTGTGGGCATGTACCACCTGCGGAGCATGTATGCAGGAATGTCCGGTGAATATCGAACACGTGCCGGCAATTGTGGGAATGCGTCGCTCCATGACCATGATGGAATCTGCCTTCAACGAAGAAGCAGCAATGCTGCCGGATATTTACAGCAACATCGAGAACAACGCGGTGCCGTGGGGCGGAATGAGCGCCGATGACCGCGCTGCGTGGACGGAGGGCATGGATGTGAAGACAGCAGCAGAAGATCCTTCCATGGATGTGCTCTTCTGGGTGGGCTGCGCCGGCAGCTACGATGAGCGTGCCAAGAAAATAACACGCGCATTTGCCGAGCTTATGAATCTGGCCGGAGTGAACTTCCGCATCTTGGGAACGGAAGAGCGCTGCACGGGCGATCCCGCGCGCCGTTCCGGCAACGAATACCTTGCTGATGCTATGACAAAGATGAACGTAGAAACCTTGAATGGATATCACGTTCATACAATTGTGACCACGTGTCCGCACTGCTTGAACACACTGAAAAACGACTACCCGCAGTTTGGCGGTTGGTATACCGTATTACATCACACCCAGTTCATTCGCACGCTTATCGACGAGGGCAAATTAGTAGTGCCGAAGGGTGGCGCAGGTTTATCCCCCGAAGCCATTACCTATCACGACTCTTGCTACTTGGGCAGATACAACGAGGAGTTTGAAGCACCCCGATCCGTACTGGAAAATGTTCCGGGACTCACGATAGTAGAGGTTGAGCGCTCGAAGGATCGCGGCTTCTGCTGCGGTGCAGGTGGAGCCAGAATGTTCATGGAAGAAATGGTTGGAGAACGCGTGAATATCAATCGCACCAATGAACTGCTGGCAACCGGCGCACATACCATTGCCGTGAACTGCCCGTTCTGCGCCACCATGATCACCGATGGCGTGAAGTCTGCAGACAAAGCAGAGACGGTGCAGGTTCGTGATGTAAGCGAGGTGCTTCTTGATGCTTTGCGTTCCTAATACCAGACTCTCTATCCGTCGTTTATTGCTGCTTGCGGGCTTGAGCCTGTGCATGCTGGTATTGGCATGCAAGCAACGCCAAAAGCCAGACACATCGCTTCTTCGTGCGGCCAAAGGCGGCGTGTATTACGGCGGCATCTACCGCGTGAACGAAAACGGCGACTTGCGGTCGATGGATCCGGCGGGCGTGAACGATGTATCGTCGTCCCACATAACCTCGCAGATCTACGATCAGCTCATGGACTTCGACGACAGTCTGAATCTCACCTTCGAGCTTGCTGAACGTAGGGAAATTTCTGCCGACGGACGCACGTACACGTACTTCCTTCGACGCGGAGTGTTGTTTCACGACGATCCCTGCTTTGCCGGTGGTGTAGGCAGAGAACTTACCTCGCAGGATGTGCTGTATTCTTTTACTCGCCTTTGCGATGCCCGTACCAAAACGTTGAGCTCGGAGTTCTTCCGCGGAAAAGTGATTGGTGCAGAGGAGTATTACGCTGCCACGCGCGATGCAGCTAGCACCGGCAAACTCTCGGTTCCGGGCATTCGGGGATATAGAGCACCGGATCGGTATACCTTCGTAATCGAGCTTGAAAAACCCTTCGGTCCCTTCGAGTATATGGTAGCGCTGAACTCCGCCGGCATTGTTCCGCGGGAAGCTGTTGAGTATTACAAAGACGAGTTTTTCAAACATCCGGTGGGAAGTGGTCCGTTCAAGTTCGATCACTGGACGCCGGACATCGAGTGCGCGCTGGCGCGTAATCCCAAGTACTGGGCTAAGGATGCGTGGGGCAATGCTCTACCCTATCTCGATGGTGTGGTGACATCGTTTATCAAGGACGACAAAATTCAACTGCTGGAATTCCGCGAAGGCAATCTGGAAGAATCGTACAGAATTCCCACAGAGTTCTTTCCGTCCATCGTTGATCAAAACAAGACGCTGCGCCCGGCCTTTCAGCGCTTTACCTTGAATAGAGTTACCGCCTTGAGCTCGCAGTACTACGGCATGCTCACGGTAAGCGAGGCTTTCAAGGATGCCCGTGTTCGTAAGGCCTTTAGCCTTGCAATAGACAGAACGCGTATCATTGCCTTTGTGCTAAAGGGTCAGGCCGCCGCGCCTGCCGTACACGGACTTGTGCCGCCGTCGATGCCGGGGTACGAAAGCAATAAAGTACAAGGCTATGATTACGATGTGATCAAAGCGCGCGAGTATCTGGCGCAGGCCGGATATCCGGGTGGCAAGGGATTCCCTACCGTTACTCTGCAACTCAACTCGGGTGGCGGCCGCAACACATTGATTGCCGAAGCAGTGCAAACAATGCTCATCGAGAATCTTGGCGTGGATTGCAAGTTGAGAATAGTGGAGTTCGCAAAGCACTTGGATGCCATCGATCACGGCAAGGCAGAGTTTTACCGGCTTGGTTGGGTGGCAGACTATCCCGATCCTGAATCGTTTCTTAGTCTGTTCTATGGCAAGGTGGTACCACAGTCCTTTGATGAGCCATCGCCGCAGAATGGATCGCGGTATCGTAGTGCGGCATTTGATGCCTTGTTTGAGAAAGCCAGATCTACGCCCGATCGCAACACACGCAATGCCCTGTTTAGGGAAGCCGAACAAATTGCAATGAACGATGCGCCGCTGCTCTTAACCTTCTACGATGAGGACTATCGCTTGGTGCAGCCCTATGTGACAGGATTGCGCAACAACGCTATGGACAAGCGCTCGTACAAGAGTGTGTGGTACAATCCCGCTAAGATGCAGGAGTAAGGGTAAGGAGTATGGTGGCAGCGTTTAATTGAGCTGTGATGCGCCCTAGAATATCGCCACTAGCAGTACGCCCAATGCAGCTGCTGCTCCCTGATGCCATTGAAATCAGCATTTACTCTATGCGCGAACATTATGTCGTCTGAGAATCTTTTCAAGCCGGATTCGATAATTGAGCGATTCACTTCAAGTTCGCAAGCCTGTTTACTAATGCGATTATTTATTCTACAAGCTCTTTCCTCAACTCTGACTGTGGCTGGCCGCTTGCTCAACTTTCTCCGAAAAAGTTTCGCACCGCTTGCCCAAGGCCCGAGATAATCTCTTCTTTTGCTACACGCCCATAAGGTTCCATGCTGTCAATCAGGCGTAGCCGCTTCTCTTTATAAAACTATTGACAGGGTAAATAGTCATCTTCCGTGTATGCTGGAAGGAAATCGTAAAAAGAACCCAACTCCGCAAGCACCTTATAATAGCTGTGGGGATGCCTGCTCATGCTTGGCGGAGTGCCGGCCGTTCTTAGGTTCGGGCTGTTCATGTTTGTGAAAGCAGATGGGCAAGGTACGAAGAGTACACTGCCAAAGATTATCGGCCATACATGCTTCTCTCTTGACTTTGGCAGCGGATTTTGTGAACTTGCACGGGCTCGACGCTTCGAAGCCGCTCGCAAAAGTCTTTTGAAGATGCTAATGACAAGTGCTTCACTAGATCTCTACAGTTGGTTCGAAGAGGAGAATCGAGCCGTACCCCTATCCATGAGCTGCGCACACACGTGAACCTTCGTCAATTCTTTACAGGCATATCATCTAGTCCGGAAAAAAAATCCGAACTGGGAGTTGATCCCGAAGCCGACCTACGCCTGTTGTTGGAGGAGTGCTCCACGTACATGGGTTCGTACTCGGAAGCGATGATCTCCAAAGCGTTTCGCTTATGCGCGGACGCACACAAGAACGATGTTCGCGCCAGCGGCGAACCCTATTACACACATCCGCTAGCGGTGGCTCGTATTGTGATTCGCGAGATACACTTGGATGATGTAAGCGTTGCCGCTGCTCTGCTACACGATGTTGTGGAAGACACCAGCTACAGTCTGGACGACATTCGCGCCGAGTTCGGCAGCTCTGTTGCAGAGATTGTTGATGGCGTTACAAAGATCTCCGGCATTTTTAAAAGCGCGGAGATTAAGCAGGCGGAAAACTACCGCAAGCTCTTGTTGTCGTTGGTAAAAGATGTGCGTGTGATCCTGATCAAGTTTGCCGATCGTCTGCACAACATGCGCACGGTATCGTACTTGTCCGAAGAAAAGCGCAAGCGCATGGCCAAGGAAACACTGGATATCTACGCGCCCTTTGCCCACCGCTTCGGCATGGCAAACATCAAGTGGGAGCTGGAGGATCTGGCATTCAAGGCTTTGCAACCGGAAGAGTACGAGCGTCTGCGCAAGGAAGCAAGCGACCTTCGGGACGACAGAGACGAGTATATCACAAAGTTCATCGCGCCCATCAAGAAACGCCTAGACGCAGAATCGTTTCGCTACGAAATCAGCGGGCGGCCTAAACACATATTCTCCATCTACAACAAGATGGTTCGGCAGAACAAGGAAATGAGTAAGCTCTACGATTTGCTTGCTGTGCGCATCATATTGGAATCCAACGAGAACAAAGATTGCTTCACCGCATACGGTATCGTAGCCGATGTGTACGAGCCAATTCCGGAGCGATTCAAGAACTTTATTTCTCGCCCCAAGAAAAACTCGTATCAGTCCTTACACACCACAGTAATCGGACCCGACGGACTTCGCGTAGAGGTACAAATACGAACACGGGCCATGCACGAGATTGCCGAGAAAGGAATCGCCGCACACTTTCAGTACAAAGAGAACCAAGGCAACGGTCAGGTGGCCTCCTGGTGGAATGATAAAGAGCTGGAGGAATGGGCGCAGTGGGTTCGCGACATTTTTGATAATGCCGGTGATGAAGCTCCCGAGCAGCTGCTTGAGTCCTTCAAGCTGAATTTGTATCAGGATGAAGTGTATATCTACACGCCTAACAATGATCTTCGAATTCTGCCAAAGGGTGCAACGCCTATAGACTTTGCCTTCGACATCCATTCCCGAATCGGGTATCATTGCATCGGTGCCAAAGCCAACGGCAAAATAGTTCCGCTCGATTACGTTCTGAAAAACGGCGAGCAGGTAGAGATTCTTACATCGAAGAATCAACAGCCCACACGCGACTGGGAGAAGCTCTGTATTACGCATAAAGCAAAGGCGCAGATTCGAAAGTTTCTTAACGAAGAGAAGCGCGTAAAACAACGCGAAGGCAAGGAGATCTGGGAAAAGAAAATCAAGAAAGCCGGCCTGCATATCAACAACGATACACTGGAGCGTGTACTCCACGGAATGCGCTTCGACAACGCGCAGGAACTGATGTATCAAATTGGCTTGGGCACCATCAATCCGGAAGATGTGATCCCGGAAATCACGCGCAGGCTTCAGCCCTCGGCATCACAAAGCCCGGCCGAGACGTCGCCGAAGCCCATAGTCAAGAACTTTGCCGACATTGCTCGCGATACCGCAGAGGGCGTGCAGCTGCAAGACGGCAGCGACACGCGTCATATTCTTCATCACTTTGCATCCTGTTGTAATCCCGTGCCCGGTGATGAAATAGTGGGCCACGTAACCGTGGGCAGCGGTATCAAGGTGCATAGAAGATCGTGCGTGAATGTTCGCGATCATATTTCCAAGAATTCGCAGCGCTACCTGGAGATGAGCTGGTCGTCGCTACAGGGCGGGACCTTCATTGTAGGCGCTCGTATCACGGGCGACGATCGCGCGGGTATGCTAAACGACATCACCAACGCCATTGTGCAATACGAGAACACCAATATTCGCAGCGTAAACATTGATGCTTTTGGTTCGGAGTTCGAGGGAGTAGTTACGCTGTACGTCAAGAATCTGGACCACCTACAGGCCATTGTGGATCGCCTAAAAGGCATTCGAGGTGTAAAGAGCGCAGGCAGGTACGAAGGCTAAAAATTCGCAGACAGGTACGAAGGCTACGATGCGAAAGCAGGTACGAAAGCTACGATGTAGTGGTTCTGCAGAATGCGGAGTTACCGTACTACCGTCCACTCGCGAGAGAAACTGCGCTGAAAAAGTGATGCTCCCACCCAGTTCATAAACCAACTCCATAAAATGGGAATGTATCCGTGCCTGCGGTAGCGCCGCGGGGACTCGTACACCAAGAGTTCATTGGCAATGGCAACGGTATTATTGCGAGCTATGCGAGCAATAAAATCAAAATCCTCACCGG
>JBJOLU010000187.1:0-5581 GCA_046052705.1 Bacteroidota bacterium
CACGATGCCCTTGAACAACTCATTGCTCAAGCAATGGGCAACGCGATGGTCCATCACTGTGTGATTATCCACCAGCGTGTGGCCGGTAATGCAATACACACCAAGCATGTTGGCTTCCGAACCGGACTCCCGCATCAACGCGGAAACATCATTGCGCACAATTGCTCCGCCCAAAGACACCGTGATGCATCTAGACACACTCTGCGCTTCCTGGCTGATCTGCATGGTATTTACCATGCTTGCCTTCGATGAATCATCTTGAATGATCGTGAGTGAGCAGTGTGCATTCTTTCGCAGAAACACCTCGGTTACAACATTGCTGAGCGATTCGTGATCGCCCTGCGTTGTGGTACGAAGTATACATGTGACTTGAGCATTCTCGCCAACTTCTATTAAATGACGCGGCTGAACCAGCGTTGCCGACGACTGTGCATCCACGATAGAGTGAATCACAATGGGCTGCTCAACTATGGTATTGGCAGGGATGCGCACCAAAGCGCCATCGGTGATACACGCGGTATTGGCTGCCACAAACGCATTGATGTCGGGCGACACCAAGCTGCCGATGTGGCTGTCCACAAACTCACGATGATGCTGCGCGCCTTCGTGAAGTCCGTGTACAAAAGGAGCCGCCGCACCAAGCTGCGATAGTCCCGGAGCGTAACGTCCGTTCACCATCACCATCTGCACCGGATACTCATCTGCAGGAAAGATGTGGTTTGCTATTGTTGATTCGCTCGCTGTAGTAGCGGTAGTGTGTGTGGCAACGGCCGAGGCATCACGAAACTCCACGCGCGAAAGCGGAAGAATATTCGTATGCTTCCACTCTTCGTGTTTGGATGTAGGAAACTCGGCGCTCTTCAACGCTTCCGCGCCACGTACACGCACGGCCAGCAATGCCGGCGAGCCAAGTCCGTTCAGCGTCGCCGCGGAATCGGATGCCACCTGAAGCAAGTGATTTTTCAGATCGTTCATCATGCTGCTGTTTCCTCTGCTTTCACCCAATCGTATCCACGAGATTCCAACTCTAGTGCCAGCTCTTTGCCGCCGCTCATGACAATGCGTCCTTTGGCAAGCACATGCACCACATCGGGCACGATATACTCCAACAGACGCTGATAGTGTGTAATCACGATGGTGGCGTTATTCGGACTGCGAAGTGCATTCACACCCTGCGATACAATTCTAAGTGCATCGATATCCAAGCCGCTGTCGGTTTCATCGAGAATAGAAAGCGAGGGCTCGAGCATAGCCATTTGGAAAATCTCGTTGCGCTTCTTTTCACCGCCGCTGAAGCCTTCGTTCAAAGCACGCGTAAAGAACGAAGGATCCATTTCTACCAGCGCAGCTTTTTGCTTCATGAGTTGCATAAACTCCATTGCATCCAACGGCGCAATGCTGCGATGTTTGCGTACTTCGTTCACTGCGGTCTTCAAGAAATTCGCCGTGCTGACGCCGGGAATTTCTACCGGGTATTGAAAGGCCACAAACACACCTTCGCGAGCGCGATCCTCAGGTGCCATTTCAAGAAGCGACTGACCGTTGAACAGCACATCGCCGCCCGTTACTTCGTAGTCTGCCCTGCCCGCCAGCACCGATGCCAGCGTGCTTTTGCCGCTACCGTTGGGGCCCATGATTGCATGGATCTCGCCCGGCTTTACGGTTAGATTGATACCCTTGAGTATCTCGCGTTCTTCAATTCTGGCGTGGAGATTTCGTATTTCTAACATGATGCACTTTGAAGTAATTCTGTAAATAATTTTTCTTGTCGTTTTTCTTGTCGTTTTTCTGTTGCCCGCCAACCGCACTCGGCGATTAGCCCACACTGCCTTCGAGCGAAATAGCCAGGAGCTTCTGGGCTTCCACGGCGAACTCCATGGGAAGGTGCTTGAGTACTTCTTTTGCGTAGCCATTGATAATCATTGCTACCGCATCCTCGGTGTTGATACCACGCTGGTTACAGTAGAAAAGTATGTCCTCACCAATCTTGGATGTGGTGGCTTCGTGCTCTACCTGTGCTGTGGGATTGTAGATATCGATATACGGAAAGGTGTGCGCGCCGCAAGTATCGCCCAGCAACAAAGAGTCGCATTGCGAGAAATTTCTGGCGTTCGTAGCGCCCTTCTGTACACGTACTTGACCGCGATATGAGTTCTGACTGTGGCCGGCGGAAATACCTTTGCTCACAATTCGGCTGCGTGTGTTTTTGCCGATGTGAACCATCTTCGATCCGGTGTCGGCTTGCTGACGATTGTTCGTCACGGCAACCGAATAAAACTCACCAACCGAGTTATCACCCTTCAAAATCACGCTGGGATATTTCCAGGTAATGGAGGAGCCGGTCTCTACCTGCGTCCACGAAATCTTTGCGCGATCGCCGGCACAAATGCCGCGCTTGGTAACAAAGTTGTAGATGCCGCCCTTGCCGTCCTTATCACCGGGATACCAATTCTGCACTGTGGAGTATTTCACTTCGGCATCAGCTTTGGCAATAATCTCCACCACCGCCGCATGAAGTTGGTTTTCGTCGCGCATGGGAGCCGTGCAACCTTCCAGATAGCTTACGTATGCGCCTTCCTCTGCTACAATCAATGTGCGCTCAAACTGCCCGGTATTCTTCGCGTTGATGCGGAAGTAGGTGCTGAGCTCCATAGGGCAGCGTACGCCGCGCGGAATGTAACAGAAGGATCCATCGGAGAATACCGCTGCGTTAAGCGCGCTGAAGAAATTATCCGTGTGAGGAACTACGCTACCCAGGTATTCGCGCACCAAATCTCCGTGCTCACGAATTGCCTCGCTCATGCTGCAAAAAATCACGTTCATTTCCGCCAGCTTTTCGCGAAAGGTTGTTGCCACGGAAACACTGTCGAATACGGCATCAACAGCAATTCCACTCAAACGTTTTTGCTCGTCCAACGAAATCCCCAACTTCTCGAAGGTAGCTCGAAGTTCGGGATCGATCTCGTCCAGCGATTTTGGTGCGGGATTGTTTTTCGGCGCGGCGTAATAACTGATGGCGTTGTAGTCCACGGGCTCGTAGCCCACGTTTGCCCACGATGGTTCTTTCATGGTGAGCCAGTGGCGGTATGCCTTCAGGCGATACTCCAGCATCCATTCCGGCTCGTTCTTCTTGGAAGAAATCATGCGGACAACGTCCTCGCTCAAGCCAACCGGCGCTATTTCCTGCTCAACGTCCGTGACAAAACCGAATTCGTATTCCTTGCCGGTGATCTCGTGAAGCAGCTCGTTTTCCTGTGCCATATCTGGTTTTTTGGTACGTGTGTTGTTGGGGTAACAAAAATACGACTTTTTTAGTCGGATTTACGGCCGGCGCGAGGTTTTATTGTAAAAATGTGCGAAAAATTGATGATTTGGAGGAAAAGATAGAAAAAGGGGATGGAAGTTTCGTTCCATCCCCTTTCGTGAGATCTTGATATGACCGGCATATAGCCGGGCTGATGTTATCGACGAATCACAACCGGAGCTGCCACTCTCTTGGAGCCGCAGGACACGATTACCCTGTACGCGCCATCGGCAAGTCCGTTCGAGGGGAACTGAATGGTGTGAGTGGCCGTACCGTTGCTGCCCAAACCTTGAGTGGAGTGCGCGCTGTACACTACGCGGCCCAGTGTGTTAATCACGCTGAGTTCCACGGGCAATGCATACTGTGTTTGCACTTCAATCAATGCCATGTCGGAAACCGGGTTCGGCGACAGGCGAGAAATACGAAGCATTCCTTCGCTGTCTACCCATTCGTCCACCGATGTGCTGATATCCAGCACGGCGGCAGCCGATGTGTCGGCACCGCAATCGCCGCTAACGATACAACGATAATTACCCTTATCCTGATTCTGAGCAAAGAACTCATACACCGATGCTGTTGCACCGGGGATGCTGTTGCCGTCGCGCTGCCAACGATAGCTAAGGTTTTTGCCATCAGCCACAACCTCGAAGCGAGCAGTCTGACCTGCGTTCACTGTGACGTTAGAGGGCTCTTTTGTGATTGTTGCACCGCGAGAAACTTTCACCATAATTGCCGGTGATGTTTTGGGCGGAGCGCATGTACCTGTTATTACACAATCGAAAGCTGCAGAATCGGCAGATGTAGCGTTGGTAATAGTGTAGGACATCGCGGTGGCACCGGCAATTGCCTGGCCGCCACGGCGCCACTGGTAGCTTAGATTGTCACCTGTTGCAACAACCGAAACCGTGGTTGATTCGCCTGCACAAATAGTTGTATCACCTGCAGTGGAGCTAACACCCGGAGCTGCTAATACGGTGAACTCACCGGGGTTCATTACACTATACAGGGTGGTCTGATTGATCAGACGAATACGATACTTGGTACCACCGGGCAGAGTTACCGGTAGTGACCAGTTGGAGCTGGTACCGGTTACATCTTTCTTGATGAAGTTCCATGTTTGACCGCCATCACCCGAATACTCTATGGTATACTTATCGCTTACTTCAGGGTTGGAGGCAAACCAGCTAATAGCAACGGGCTGGCCGGCGCATTTCTTCTCGCCCGCAGGGGGAGTAGACATCGACAAACTGGAGAAGGTAAACTTTGCAAGCCAACCTTCGGAAGGACCTGTTGCGGTCTTGCTTGCTGCGCTGTCGGTAACTGTCATCGTTGTACCTGCAACTACACCGCCCACATATGCTTGCTGGCCATCAACTACTTCCACGGTAAGCATAGAGTCTGCACCCTTTGTACCGATGTACGTAGAGTACTTCGGGCTCATGTCTGCAGAGAGCTTCGAGAGGAAACCATCTGTACCTGTTTGATATGACTTCTGGAACGCGTCGTCGGTGGTAGGAAAATCATTGGATGTTGTGCGACCGGTGATGAACAGGTTTGTGCCGTCGTCGGTAGCCATATCCAGAATGCAGTCGTCACCTCCGCCACCATGATATGCGGAGAGTGTGAAGGTTGTACCCTTAACATCAATGCCAGCCAGCAAACACTCTTGGCCTGCCTTCTTTGTAGCTTGGAAATTCTTAATAAGGTTCAGGTTCGTGGACGATGTAGCGCCGCCAACGCGAACGCCACCCGCTGCATCAACAACAATTGATGTAGCAAAGTCTGTTCCGTTGCCGCCGAAATAGGTGCTGTAATCAAGTTTGGTCGCACCGTCGGCAAAACGAGCAAAGAACACATCGCTACCTCCACCGATTGTTTTTTGGGGAGCTTGAATTTGCCAGCTTCCACCACCACCACCGCCACCGCCACCGCCACCACCAACCCACACCTGCGGGTAGAGCGGAAGATTACCGGAGACTGTTTCGCCGGTAATGAAGGCAATGTTGTTAAGGGAGGGAGTCATGCCTATTGCCGTGCAGCGATCGTTGCCGTTACCGCCGTAATAGGTTGCGTACTCAAGTGTACCGCCCGTAGAACCAATGCGCGCCACAAAGCCGTCTGTACCGCCAAGACTCGTCTTGAATAGCACACTAGAAGTTGTGGGCATATTGTTGGAGTTGGTAACACCGCAGATTAGCACCTGATTTGATGCACTCACGCCAAGTGAATACGCACGATCGTCGCCGGCTGCACCGCCAAAGTAGGTGGAGTACTTGA
>JBJOLU010000188.1:0-8472 GCA_046052705.1 Bacteroidota bacterium
CGAGAAAGGTACAAGCGCACGAGCATGAAAATCCCCTATAGTTTTCTGTGGTTGGTTGCAAAAACTGCAACTCGTTAAACAATCGTTCACAATATAGGCAGGGATTTTTTACAAAGAAGAGTGTGAGTTCCAATTCTTTACAAAAACTCTTTTCGAAGTTAGCTTCACACTCATTATCGTGTGCAAAGCAATCAGGGAATTCGATCTGTTTTGCGCGTTCTTTTTTGCAACCGCAGTCGCAACATTATACGCAATTCACATGAGCATACACAGCGGTGCCACGTAGCTGTTTTCGCTATCTTTGCACATTCGTTTTGAACCAATCATTACTGCCATGTCTGCTGAATTTTCTGTCGATTTCGGTACAACAACTTTCGAGAACAAGCAGCGCAACGCCGACGAGTTCGCTCCTATTGCGCGCTCCATACGCCGTGATATTATCAAGTCGCTGGTGCTGGCAGGATCCGGCCACTCCGGTGGTCCCTTGGGCTCGGCCGACATTTTTGCCGTGCTGTATTTCGGCGGCTACATGAGATATTCTACGGCCGACTGGTTTGGAGTTCCACACGATCGCTTTGTACTTAGTGCCGGTCACATGTGCCCGGTGATGTACAGCACCCTTGCTAATGCCGGTGCCTTCCCCAAGGCAGAGCTAGCAACGTTGCGTAAATTCAATACCCGCCTTCAGGGACATCCGGGGCGCGACATGGGGCTGCCCGGTGTGGAGACATCTTCCGGTTCGCTGGGACAGGGTATATCCATTGCTGTAGGCATGGCTATGTCGGACAAGCTGTTGGACAAAAACGATCTGCGGGTGTATTCGCTCACCGGCGACGGCGAGCTTCAAGAGGGTAGCGTATGGGAAGCCGCAATGGCCGCATCGCATTTCAAACTGGATAACTTCTGCTGGATTATTGATAACAACGACTGCCAGATCGATGGTCGTGTACCGGACGTTATGGATGTATATCCTATCGCGGACAAATGCGCTGCATTCGGATTCGATGTGGTGGTATGCGATGGCCACAATCACGCGGAACTTCAGGCAGCATTCAATAGATTCCTCGACAATCAAAAGAACGGCACCGGAAAACCCACTGCAATCATTGCCAAGACCTATATGGGTAATCCCGTCTCCTTTATGAACGACAAGTTCGAATGGCACGGTAAGCCACCGTCATGGGAGCAGGCAAAGCAGGCACTGGAAGAGTTGGAAGGATAGGCCGGCACCGGTTGTGTATAAGTGGAAAGGTGTTAAAACAAACCGGTATCACATTGAATATTAACGACTAACTAGAAAAATACAATGACTGAGATTGAGAAATTAGGAATGAAGCCCACGCGCTTCGGATTTGGCGAGGGTTTGGTAGAGTTGGGTGAGCGTCATGATAACGTGGTTGTGCTGGGCGGTGATATCACCGGTTCCGTAATGACCAGCTATTTCAAGGAACGTTTTCCCGAGCGATTCTTTTCAATTGGTATTGCCGAACAAAACGCAACGACCATTGCCGCCGGTTTAGCTCTGAGCGGGAAGATTCCCTTCTTTGCCAGCTACGGTGCGTTTTGCGCTCTTCGTAATGCTGACCAGCTGCGCATCAGTGTTTGTTACAACGAAGCCAATGTAAAAATCGGCGGCGGGCATGCCGGTATCAGTGTGGGGCCCGATGGTGCCACGCACCAAGTACTCGAAGAGGTAGCATTCCTCCGCACGCTTCCGCACATGACGATGATTGTTCCCTGCGATTACCTTGAAGCTAAGAAGGCCACAGTAGCAATGGGCGAGATGGTTGGTCCGGCATACATACGTTTTGGTCGCTCACCGGTGCCGTTGTTTACTACAGAGCAAACACCCTTTACCTTGGGTAAAGCAAATGTGCTCCGCGATGGCAATGACGTTGCTTTACTGGCTAATGGCGCAATGGTGTGGGAAGCATTAACAGCAGCTGCCGAGTTAGCAAAGAAAGGCATTAATGCACGCGTTGTGAATGTTCACACCGTGAAGCCCATTGATGTAGAAGCTATTTGCAACGCCGCTCGCGAGTGCGGTTGTATTGTAACAGCAGAAGAGCATCAGGTGCACGGCGGTTTAGGTGGAGCAGTAGCGGAAGTAACGGCGAAGAATGCTCCGGTGCCCATCGAGTTTGTGGGTGTCAAAGACAGCTTTGGTGGCAGCGGTGATCCTGAAGAGTTGATGGTGAAGTTTGGCCTTACCTGGAAAGAGATCTACGCTTCGGCTCTTGTAGCCATGAAACGTCGGGACGGAGATTCCGGCGGGTACCGAGCGGTGAAAGACGTTGCCGTATATCAGGCCTAAGTTTTATCTCATGCATACAAATAACGACCACCTAACCAGGTGGTCGTTCTTCTTTTTACCCTAGACAATCACGGGAGTTGTATGAGGAACATCATGAAGAATATTCGGAAGAATATTCAGAAGAGCATTCCGAAGGACGTAGTTCTTGCGTGCGCATGCATTGGCTGTGTGCTGTGGACCCCGGTGGATGTGCGCTCGCAGGCACAAACACAAACAGAGATCATATCCGCGCCATCCACATCGAAGAGCACCGCGGTAACGGTGTACAACGATGGCTTTAGTCTGGTGCGTCAGGTGCGGCCAATAAAGTTGAAGAAGGGCATGAACACCGTTCGCTACGAAGGTATAGCATCTACTATCGACGCTACATCGGTGCAGCTCAGTGATACCAAAGATCCCCAGTCATTAGCCATTCGCGAGCAGAATTATCAATACGATGTGCTAACACCGCTATCGGTGTTGCAGAAATCTGTGGGCAGTTCTCTGAGATTTCGTCGGATGTCCGGCAGCAGCCAGTGGGAAACCTTGGAGGGAACTCTGCTGAACCCGCCCGAGATGTTGGAAACCGGAGGGCAGTATCGCGGCATGGTTATCAAAGCCAAAGACAATTCGATTATTCTGAATCCTCAAGGAGAAATTACCCTTGATGCTATTCCGGCCGGACTCGTTCCCTCGCCGTCGCTGATGTGGAAACTGCAAAGCGCTACAGAGGCCGCAAGGGACATAGAGGTGGGCTATCTATGCAGTGGTATGGAATGGAGCGCGGACTATGTGGCAGTGCTTGCCGCAGACGATGCATCGCTCAATCTGAACGGTTGGGTTACCATCAAGAACAACACGGGATCCACGTTCTCGGACGCATCTCTGCAATTGGTTGCGGGCAAAGTGCGTAGAGTGCGTAACGAGTATGTAGTATCCGATATGATAATGACACGCAATGCAATGGGTAGTGTGGCACCTCCGAGTTTTCAAGAGGAGTCGTTTTTCGATTATCACTTATACACACTGGATGGCACCACAACTTTGCAGAGCAACGAAACCAAGCAAATGAGGTTGCTCTCAGCTGCGAACGTGAAGTCGGCAAAGCGACTGATCTTTGACGAGTTTAAATGCTCACCCGTGCAGCGGCAGCCCGGCGATGGCTCCGCAACCACCGAGTACAATGCCGCAATTATGGTAGAGTGCACGAATAGTAAAGAGTCGAACATGGGTATGCCACTGCCTCAGGGTAAAGTACGAGTGTACAAGGCAGACTCCGAGGGCAGATTGCAATTCGTCGGTGAAGATCGCGTTTCGCACACAGCGGTGAACGAGCCTGTACGCTTGTATCTGGGCGATGCCTTTGATGTGATCGCCACCAAAGTGGTGAAAGAAACAAAAGTGATTTCTCGTCGCAGTCAGGAAACCACCATCGAAGTTGTGATCAGAAACAGAAAAACTACGCCTGAGAGTATCTCTGTGTATGATCATTTCTCCTCCGAGTGGACAGTGGTGAATTCCTCCGTAAAGCCGCGGCGCGTAGACGCACGCACTGCTGAGTTCGATCTAAACCTAGATGCCAATGCTACCACTGTGCTGAGTTACACCATCCGTCAATCGTGGTAACAACGTATGAATGAGCATCCGCTCATACTGGCATTCGAATCGTCCTGCGACGACACCTCCGTGGCTGTTGTACGCGGCAACGAGGTGTTGTGCAATCTTATCTCGTCCCAGGCAATACACGCTAAGTGGGGTGGCGTTATTCCCGAGCTGGCTTCCAGAGCGCATCTGGAGAATATCTCGGCTCTCACTCTGGAAGCATTGCGGCAATCGGATGTCACCTTTGAGCAGTTGGATGCTGTTGCCTGTACCACTCAGCCCGGGCTTATGGGCGCCTTACTCGTAGGCGCTAATTATGCTAAGGGCATAGCGCTACGATACTCTCTTCCATGCGTACCGGTGCATCATATCGAAGGGCACTTGTACTCGGCATATCTGGAAGATTCTTCATTGCCTTTTCCTGCTGTGGCATTGGTGGTGAGCGGCGGCCACACCACCTTGTTCCACCTGGAGTCGTTTACTTCGTACTCAATACTTGGCAGCACCAGGGATGATGCGGCCGGCGAAGCATTTGATAAATCGGCCAAGCTTCTTGGTCTTGGATACCCGGGCGGAGCAGAGATCGACAAACGTAGCAGGCGCGACAGGAAAGACCTTATCCGTTTTCCTCGCGCGCTGATGAATGAGCCCGGATACGAGTTCAGTTTTAGCGGAGTAAAAACGGCGGTGCGTCGGTACATCATTGACCACCATCCCGGGGGTTTGAGTGACGAAGCCTGCTCTGATATTTGTTCTTCTCTGCAAGAAGCAATCGTAGATGTACTGGTAACCAAGACCATGCGTGCTGCTGCGGAGCACGAAGTGCGCGCAGTACTAATAGCCGGTGGCGTTTCGGCGAATTCACGTTTGCGCGAACGATTCACCGAGGATGCCCACAAGGCGGCCGTAATCTTTGCCGCGCCGCGTATCAGCTACTCGCTGGACAATGCCGCGATGATCGGCTTTTTGGCTCATCGTAAAATTTTATCGGATGGATTGCTTGCGTACAAGCGATACGACTTTGAAGTAAGTTCTCAAGCATACAGAGATCATCGTCACGGTTCTCGATCCGGTGCAAAGCTCGCCGCAGTGAAGATCTGACTTGGCGTAGAGGCGCCGGTAACATTCGCGTGCAGCATACTCGATAGTTCTGGACACGATATGAAATTTCTAAAGCAAAAAAGCCGAAGAGCAAGTGTGCTCTTCGGCTTTTTTTATTTACCTGCTTTGGCAACCGAGCTATAAGATGGTTTCTACAACACTCTCTTGCCTATGCACATTTGGGATGTCTATACCAGCGATGCCGGATCGGTGTAGGGCAAGCCAAACGGCTCCGCCACAGCTTGATACACAATGTGGCCATCCAAGAAGTTCAATCCCAACCACAACTCGTGATTGGACTTCACCGCTTCTTTCCAACCCTTGTCTGCCAGTTGCAAAGCATAGGGAAGGGTAGCGTTGGTCAGTGCGATGGTGGATGTGTACGGTACTGCGCCCGGCATATTCGCTACGCAATAGTGCACTACATCATCGATCACGTATGTAGGATTCTCGTGCGTTGTGGGCTTTGTGGTTTCGATACATCCGCCTTGATCTACGGATACGTCTACGATCACTGCGCCCTTCTTCATGGTAGGGAGCATGTCGCGGGTTACCAGGTACGGAGCCTTAGCACCGGGAATAAGAACCGCGCCGATAACAACATCTGCTTCTGTTACGGCTTTGCGAACATTGGCCGGAGTAGACATCATCGTAATCACGTTCTTCGGCATTACATCATCAAGGTAACGCAGGCGATACAGGTTGTTGTCCATTATAGTAACGCGTGCACCAAAGCCCGCAGCAATCTTTGCTGCATTGATTCCCACAATACCCCCACCCAATACGAGTACGTTTCCCGGAGCTGTGCCGGGAACGCCGCCAAGCAATACACCGCGGCCGCCCATTGCGCGCTCAAGGTACTTTGCGCCTTGCTGCGGAGCCATTCTGCCGGCTACTTCACTCATGGGAATAAGCAGCGGCAAGGAACCATCAGCTTTTTGCACGGTCTCGTAAGCAATACATACGCTCTTGGTTTTTACCATTGCCTCTGTGAGTTCCAGCGACGCAGCTGCGTGGAAGTAGGTAAACACCACTTGACCTTCGCGGATCAGATCGTACTCCTGCTTGATAGGTTCTTTCACCTTCATGATCATGTCTGCCTTGGCAAAAACCTCTGCGGCAGTAGGAATGATGGTGGCACCGGCATTGATATAATCTTCATTCGAGAATCCGCTGCCAACACCACCGTTGTTCTCAACGATCACCGTGTGGCCATGCTTTGTAAGCATGTCTGCACCGCCCGGAGTCAGCGCGATTCTATTCTCGTTTGTTTTGATTTCCTTTGGAACACCAACTATCATGGGAAGCCTTTCAAATGAATGATAAAATGAAGTTTCGATTTGTTGTGAGTACGCCAAACCAAGCATACAGGTTTAGCACGTTACACCGAGTGCAAACGCCACTAAGCGTCGCGCTCACGCTGAATTACTGCTCTAATTTCAAGATATACCGGCTATGTCAAGTGCCCGAACCGGAGCGCAAAATTACAAGGGCGGCAGGGAAGAAGGGGTAAAAAATACGGGCACCACGTAGCTACGATCTGATTTGTTTGTCCGACGGAGTTGCTGGGCCGCCGTACTCACAGCATGATGCACATCGAATCGTTGTAGTTTTGCGCCTTGATCGGTGTTCACACAGCAATAGTTCTATAGATCTATGATTCTGGGAAAACGACTCGTCGTGGTGCTTCCGGCCTACAACGCAGAGAAGACACTGGAGCAGACCTTCCGCGAGATTCCGGCCGACGTGGTGGACGAGGTTGTGCTGGTGGACGACCACTCCACCGATGGCACCCTGCGTATTGCCCAGCAGTTAGGAATACGTCATGTGATCAAGCACCTGACAAACCTGGGCTATGGGGGCAATCAGAAGAGCTGTTACGCAAAGGCATTACAGCTGGATGCGGATATCATCATCATGCTGCATCCCGATTATCAATACACGCCCAAGCTTATTACAGCAATGGCAAGTATAATAGCAAGCGGAGTGTATCCTGTTGTTTTAGGTTCAAGAATTTTGGGCAATGGTGCTCGAAACGGAGGGATGCCTCTGTACAAGTACATTGCCAACCGCTTCCTCACATTGTTTCAGAACATCATGAGCGGGCAAAAACTATCGGAGTATCACACCGGATATAGGGCCTTCTCCAAAGAGATTTTCTCACGTATCGACATCTCTGCCAACAGCAACGATTTTGTGTTCGACAACGAGATGCTCTCGCAGATCATCTTTGCCGGATTCGAGATAGCGGAAGTGACCTGCCCTACAAAGTATTTTGCTGAAGCTTCGTCGATCAACCTTCGCCGAAGTATAGTGTATGGCCTGGGTGTGCTTCGTGTATCACTGCAGCACGCGTGGGCTCGCGCCGGCTTGCCTGCGCACGCACGGTATAGCAATTTTTCTCAAAGGTAGTATGTGGGTCGAGCTTCACAGACGCTTACAATCATGTTTTCAGGTATTGTTCCAATCATGCTTCCGGTACAACAAAACACACTCTCTTCGAATACAAGTGAGCCTCATGTAGGTGCATCTGCGCGTGTTCGAACGGGACCTTGCGTGGTGCTGTGTTGCGCACTTGCCGTAGTAGCGCTTACGCTTGGCAATGCATCTGCGTTTGCCCAGGAACGCTGGCAAGCGCCATTGCCATTGGACGTAGCCAATACATCGGCGGATGAATACGCTCCGGCTTGGTGCTATCCCGAACAAAGGCTCGTGTTTACTCAGGAGCGAAAAAAGCGAGCACGGCTTATGAGTATGCTAAGTCCTTCGTCTACTGATGCACCGGATCACATCAAAGAGGTAACCCTTCCCGATCTGCCTCCAACGGCGCAGCTGAGCTATGCCTCATGGTCTGCTGCGGGCGATATGCTCTATTGTGCATTCCGCTCCACCGGCAAAGGCAGAGTGATCAATGTAATGGAGCGCTCGTTTGTGAATTCCGTGTGGGGACCCTCGCGATTCGTAGCCGAATGTGCATCCGATGATTTCAATGGTCAGGTGACGATATCTCCTGATGGTAGCACCATGGTGTTTGCAAGCGATCGCGATGGAGGAGTTGGCAAGCTGGATTTATGGATGTGTAAAAAATCCGGATCGGTTTGGGATTCTCCTGTGCATATGGGTGAGTTGCTCAACAGCCCTGAAAACGAAATCACGCCGTTCTTGGCCTCGTCGGACACTCTCTATTTCGCAAGCGATGGCTTTGGCGGGCGCGGAGGATACGATGTGTATAGAACGGTATTGGTGTCCGGAGAATGGCAATCGCCCGTGCCTATGGATGTTTGCAATACTCCTTTTGACGATTCGGATTTTAGCATACTTCCTGATGGCACAGCGGTGTTCGCATCGAATAGAACGGGCGGAAAAGGCGGATTGGATTTGTATTGGTGCAAGAAAAAGTAAAGGTCGAATCACTATAAGCGATTCGACCTTTACATTGATCGTTGATGTGTGCTGTTTGCGTACGCCTCCACCTC
>JBJOLU010000189.1:0-3184 GCA_046052705.1 Bacteroidota bacterium
CGTGTCAGTGTCTCTACGTGATCGTGAAACAGCACGTACTGGCGATAGGCAGGATACACCACATACCCCCACAGCAACACAAACGAGATAAACGAAGCTGTATCAGGCTGTGTGGTATTCCACAGGAAAAAGCCAAACACAATCACCACGATAGCACGCATCAGCGCTCCGAACACCACCGAACCGGTGGTGCGATCCGGTGAACCATCCGGCGATGGTGTGGAGTAACGAAGCAGCAGACTATCGAATAAACTATCCAGCATATACGCTACTGTTGATATTGGCGAAAGGAAGCGATGTCTTGAACGCTTCGGAGCGGAGATTCACAAATGCACGTCACGACCTTAAACGACGTTTCAAGCAAAGATACAGTGCCCGCCAGCCACCGACGGTGAATGCGCACAGTGTATTTTGCCGTCGAAGTACCGTAGGATTTTCAGCTTATCACCTTCGTTGTAGCCCCGATGAATGCGTTGTTTCAAGAAATCAGTTCACTCTCCACCGAGCAGATAAACCCTGCTACTGTATCAATTGATGCCATGACCACGCGTGAGATTCTTCAATGTATCAACAGCGAAGATGCACTCGTTCCTGCAGCAGTGAACGCGGAACTTGATCACATAGAAAAGGCGGTGGAGTTGATTGTTCGCGCTTTTGCCTCCGGTGGTCGGCTCTTTTATGTGGGTGCAGGAACAAGCGGTCGGCTAGGTATTGTTGACGCCTCGGAGTGCCCTCCCACCTTTGGCGTTAGCGCAGACATGGTTCAGGCTATCATAGCAGGCGGACCACAAGCAGTGTTTCGCGCTCAGGAAGGTGCAGAAGATCGCGAGGATCTCGGTGCCACGATCATCGAAGAGCATCGACTCAACACCAATGATGTACTATGCGGTATAGCCGCATCCGGACGCACGCCTTTTGTTCGTGGCGCCTTAAGTGAGGCTAGCCGCCGCGGCATTTCTACTATTCTGGTGACGACTAATTCACGCGAGAATATTACTTCACTGGGTGTGATTGCTGATGTGATTATTGCTCCGCAAGTTGGCCCTGAAGTGCTCGCCGGATCTACCCGCATGAAGTCCGGAACCGCACAGAAACTGGTATTGAACATGCTTACCACTACCGCCATGATTCGCTCCGGCAAAACCTACGGCAATATCATGGTGGATTTGCAGCTCACCAATGCCAAGCTGGGCGAACGCGCTAAGCGTATCGTGATGAACATTGCGGGCGTTGGGTACGAGACCGCCGAGGAGTTACTTCGTCAAACACAAGGTCATGTAAAAACTGCTCTCATCATGGCCATGACCAATAGCAGTCGCCAGGCAGCGGAACAGTTGCTCCAACAAGCAGGCGGATTTACTCGCATGGCAATAGAGGCGGGCTCACAATCGTCTCTGCGCTCATAGCAACTGCTGTAAGGTATTTGCTTTGCTCCGGCACAGATTCAAACTCTGCGCTCTACTCTTTACTTCTCATCCATGGCTAAACGTCGTACCCCCGCTCCCGATACACCAAAGCTCACGCCTGCCCAGCAGCGCAGCGAGTTCATGTTTATACTGTCGTTCTACACCGAGTACAAGTGGCGCGCATTGATTGTGCTTGCGATTATGCTCATGAGCAACAGCATCTCGCTTGCTTTTCCGAAGTTCATTGGCGACCTGCTGGATACTATACAGCACTCGGCCTTCACGATGGGCATGTGGTCTATTACGGGAATTCTGATCACGTTGTTTTTGGTACAGGCATTAGTGAATTACTACACCACTGTTTCTCTTGCTACCATCACCGAAAACGTGCTGGCAAAGCTGCGCTCGCGCGTGTTCGACCATATTCTGCGCCTACCGCTGGGAGTGTTCGGAGAGCGCCGTGTGGGCGAGTTGATGTCCAGAGTTACCAGTGATATCACGCAGATTCAAGAGACCTTTACCTTCACCATGATGCAGCTGTTGCGCCAGAGTATTTTTCTGGTAGGCGGCATCGTGTTTATCGTGCTTCGCAGTGTTCGGCTTACCACACCGGTGCTTATTACTCTGCCGCTTATCATTCTTATTGCTCTGGTGTTCGGCAGGCGTTTGCGTGCCATCAGCACCCAAGTGCAGGATATCTTGGCCGGTGCGACGACCATTGTGGAAGAGACCTTTCAGGCAATTGAAAGCGTAAAGTCGTTCACCAACGAAGAATACGAGAATACTCGCTACCGCCAGCGACTTTCCGACTATGTACTTCTTGCCATACGCGCCTCGAAGATTCGTTCGGTGTTTATTTCGTTTGTCATCTTCGCCATGTTTGGCGGTATTGCCGGCGTACTAGCCTATGGTGTATACCTGGTGCGCCTACAAGAGCTGACCATTGGAGAGCTGTTATCGTTCATTCTCTATGCCTTCTTTGTGGCGGGTGCTCTTGGGTCGTTTGCGGAACTCTTCGGGCAGATTCAACGTACGCTGGGAGCTTCGGTTCGTGTGCGGGAAATTCTCCATGAAACTCCCGAGAATACACGGCCGCAGCCGGACATGCGTGTGTTGCAAGAGATACGCATGAACGATCTCAGTTTCCGTTATCCCTCGCGCGATGAGATCTACGCGCTAAAGAATGTATCTCTGCATATTCCCGCCGGCGCTCGCGTTGCCTTTGTAGGAGAAAGCGGTGCAGGAAAAAGCACAACCGCGGCATTGATTCAGCGTATGTACGAGCCAACGAGCGGAACACTATTGTTCGATGGTATTCCCGCCGATTCCCTTTCGCTTCACACCGTTCGTTCGAACATTGGCTTTGTGCCCCAGGATATAGTGTTGTTCGGTTCTACTATTGAAGAGAATATCAGGTACGGTAACGTGCATGCAACGGAAGCCGAGGTTCGTGAGGCAGCCACTATGGCCTATGCTACGGAATTCATCGACAAAATGCCCGAAGGCATGGCAACGATTGTGGGCGAACGAGGAGTGAAGCTTTCCGGCGGACAACGTCAACGAATTGCCATAGCACGGGCTTTACTGAAGAACCCGCCCATCTTGATTCTCGATGAAGCCACATCGTCGCTGGACTCGCAGTCTGAGTTCTACATTCAGCAAGCGCTGGAGCATTTGATGAGCGGCCGAACAACAATCATTATCGCGCATCGTTTATCAACCATACGGCGATGCGATACAATCTTTGTATTCGACAACGGCTCCGTGGCTGAACAAGG
>JBJOLU010000190.1:0-25896 GCA_046052705.1 Bacteroidota bacterium
GTGATTTTCCGCGGGTTCTGTATCAGCTCATTTACACCATAGATAATCAGCAATACCGGCCACCAGGTGAACAGCGCATCAAAAGCCAAATCGAAGACATCTATATAGCCCAGGCGTTCCACGAACATGCCAACACCGAAGATGAGAATCAATAGACCGAAAATGTAACGTCCCTTCATGAGCGTTCTGAATGGTAAGTGAAAACGGTAATGAGAAAATCAAGCGTGGCTACCGGAACCTCCGCTGCCACCCATATTAACACTGAGGACGTTTCTTGGGGGCTTTTATTAACCTATGCTAAGCATGCACTGCCATGCGGCAGCGATGTTTCGCCCTGCAAGAAGTTTTTGAGCCATGGAATGAGCCACATATTCCTCGGCGCTCATCGCATACGTAGCAGCAAGGCTTGCTGCCTGCGCGTTCAAAGCATCGATGTCGCCGCCTGCATCAATAAAGGCCTGCTTAGTATCAGCGCCGGCATCTACGGCGGGAATAGCGGGCACTCCGGCAAGTAGGGCCAAATCGTTTCCGCTAAGAATTTTACTATGACGAACTCGCTTGGGCAGCGCATCGAATCCTATGCCTTTTACGCGCGGTTGTACTGACTCAAAGCAAGCCTCGGGCGTAACACGGGCATACCATGAGTATCCCATGCGCGCCACCAGGTCCATTTTTCTGGGATCTATGCGGCCATCGGTCATTGCCGATTCCTGCACGTGTAATCGCTCCACCCGTAACAGCATGATGTTGCCGTTGCCGCCTTTTTCGCGGAATAGCTCGATATTATGCACCAGGGTACATTCCATGGCAATCTGCGCTTCGGCCACATAGGGCACGCTTACCACCTGAGACTCGGCTTTGCTCAGGCCCGACTTGGTAAACTCGTCCACTCCGCGGGGATAATCGGTGGACGCCAGGTTCATTTGCTCCACAAACGGGTAGCTTACTGTCGAGATAGTGCACTCGCCTGTTTCCAGAATGTTCAGCAAGGTGTCTTTTTCTCTTCCGGTGGCAGCAGCAATGGCGGGACCGATGGCCACAATGGGCGGCTTGGAGGCAAAGGCATTGAAAAAACTGAACGGCGCCAAATTCACCGTGCCTTCAGAATCCCTGGATGTTACAAACGCAATGGGGCGCGGCGCCACGCCGCTGAGGAGTATCTGGTGAAAGTCGCGATGAGAAACAATGTTTGGATCGAAGGTTATCATTGTGGTGTACGGAATGGAGCGGTATGGCTAGGGAATGATAGGGAATGGTCGCTAATGCTTCGCATTGATCGCGAATATTACGGGGCAAAAATAGGCCCACACGTGCGCCCTGCCGGCCAATATTTTTTGTTGTAGCCAGAGCAAGGCACGTGTTATTTTGATTGCCTAACTTCCGTTGGGAGCAGGGGTCTTCATCGTTGTATTAAGCCTTCTACCCGGATAGCCGGGAGTAAAGCCGCAACGGACTTCGTAGAACACCTGCGTGTATTGTCTGTAAACACTTCATATCACTTCACCTTTTTTAAGGAACGAGCAATGCGTACGCTAACGACTGCAGTACTTGTTATTCTGGCATTTACAATGCTAAGCGGATGTAAATCCAAGCGCGAATACAAGATGCCCCCAAGCAATTCGAACAACACCAAGCTCTGGCACAAATTCGACACTCCTCCCGGCGCCGATCCTTCTGTTCCGGACTCCTTGGGTGGCGAAGGCTTCGATAAAATTGCGGAGAAGATGGGCTTCGTTACCTACGTTCCTAAAGAAGAAGAGCTGAAGTATTTCGGTGACCCCAGAGCTTTAAAGGGCGGAGAGTTTCGTGTTATCTCCGATCAGTTCCCCGCTACGTTTCGTCCTGAAGGACAAAATTCGAATTCCGTGTATAATAATGACGTGAAGGTGACAGTTTACGAAACACTACTTGGCGAGCATCCCGTTACCCGTCAATGGGTGCCTTCGCTGGCTTCACACTGGAAAATCAGCGACGACAAGATGACCTTTACCTATCGCATCAATCCTAACGCTCGTTTCTCCGACGGCAAGCCTGTAACCGCGGCAGATGTTGTGGCATCCTTCAAGCTGATGATGGACGAAACTATCCTGGAGCCCAGTTCCCAACTGGTGTACAGCAAATTCGAAACACCCGTGGCTTTAAGCAAGTACATCGTTCAGGTAAAGGCCAAGTCGCTAAACTTCCGCAACTTTTTGTACTTCAGCAGCGCTCTGCTTATCCAACCCGCTCATGAAATCGCACTGCTTACCGGGCGTGAGTATCTGGAGAAATACAACCAGCTGATGCCCGCCGGATCCGGTCCGTATATTCTACTCACTCAAGATATCAAAGACGGCGTGCAGTATGTTCTGACCCGCCGCGCGGATTATTGGGATAAGGACAATCCTATGACGAAGTACACCGGCAATTTCGACCGCATTGTGTACGAGATCGTGAAAGACAACCCCACTCTGCAATACGAGAAATTCAAAAGCGGCGAAGGTGATGCATTCCGCTTCAGCATGGCTACCACGGAAAAGTGGATCAAGGACGTAGAATACGATGCTCTGAAGCACGGATGGGTAAAGCGTATGCGCGTGATTAACTCAGCTCCGATGGGTACCCAAGGCTATGCATTCAATATGCGCCGCGAGCCGTGGAATGATATCCGTGTTCGTCGTGCCTTTGCGCACTTGTTGCCTCGCAAGCAAATGATCGAGAAGCTTCTCTTCAACGAATACACCCCCTTCGATACCGAGTATCCGAACAGCGTGTACGAGAATCCCAACAACGAAAAGATGGAATACAATCCCGAAATGGCGAGCAAACTGCTGGATGAAGCAGGCTGGAGCCAGCGTAACGGCCAGGGTATTCGCGTGAAGAATGGCCGCACGTTGAGCTTTGAATTGGCTACTACCAAAGCACGCGAGCGCTTTGTGACACCTTATCAACAGGAACTGCGCAAAGCCGGCATTGATATGCAAATCAAGTTTGAAGATTGGCCAACCACCATCAAGAACATCGACGCCCGCAACTTCGACATCTTTGGTTTCGGCTACGGCGGACTTTTAACCCCGAACCCCGAAACATCCATCCACTCCTCGCTTGCAGATAAAAAGGATAACAACAACATTCAAGGCGTGAAGGATCCTCGCTTGGATGACTTGTGTAACCAGTATGATCGCGCATTCGATATCAAAGAACAGATTCGAATCATCCGCGAGATCGACGGCATTTGCGCATCTATGCACTACAACGTGCACGAGTGGAACCCGCGCGGTATTCGCTTTGCATATTGGGATAAGTTTGGCATGCCGGAATTCGTCGTGCCGCGGTATTCGCAGCTCTCGTACATCTACCGCCACATTGCTATGGCTTGGTGGTACGATCCGGAGAAGGTATCTGCAATCGAGCAGGCAAAAGCGAAAAAAGCCGATGTGGACGGACCGAAGACTATTCAGGAGAACACCTTCTGGAAGTCTATTCAGGACTAACGATCCATTGTTGTTAGAGTTCGTCTTTACCATCATCAATTCAGCTGCTCATGTTCTCGTATTTTCTTCGACGCATACTCCTTACCATTCCCACATTCCTGGGTTGTACGTTGGTGGTGTTTACCATTGTGCAATTGGCGCCGGGCGGACCGCTTGAGCAGCAGCTCATGGCGCTCAAGCGAGGCAGCACGGAGTCCGGCGGAGCAAGTGCGGTACAGGGACAAACCTTACCCGCCGAGGCCATCGAAGAGTTGAAACGTTTTTACGGATTCGACAAGCCCATCTACGTTCGCTATCTGATTTGGCTTGGCGTGTGGAAGCGAGAGGCGGAATCCTATAACCTGCAACCCAACGTTCAGCGTTTGATAGGAAACGGCAAAAGCGTGATTCTGCTTCCTGCGGGCAGCGGCTTCAAACTCTATGATGCAATTGATCAAAGCAAGGAGCTCAATGAGTGGACGCTATCGGAGACGGTAAGCGAAAGCGGTAAAGCCACCATTCGCATTTATCGCGAAGAGTACAGCGGCATTCTTACCGGAAACTTTGGCACCTCGTACTCCTATCGTAAACCGGTTTTGGAACTCGTGCGTAATCGCTTGCCTATTTCCGTGCAATTCGGTGTGATCAGCTTCATACTCTCGTACGTGATCTGCGTGTACTTGGGAATTCAAAAAGCACTGCGTCACAACTCGGCGTTCGACTTTGCCACCTCGTCCATAGTATTCATAGCCTACAGTATTCCCGGATGGGCGCTGGGCGCGGTGCTGGTGGTATTGCTATCAACCGATAGTTTTCTTCCCTTGTTCCCCTTGGGCGGATTTCAAGACAAAATGTACGACGACTTCACCATCATCGAGAAAATCATGGACCGAGCAAGTCACTTTGTTCTGCCCTTGATTGCCTATTCGCTGGGCGGATTTGCTTCGCTCACAATGCTGATGAAGAACTCACTGCTTGAGAATCTTTCGCAGGATTATGTGCGCACGGCTTTTGCCAAAGGCATTCGCGAGCAGCGTGTAATCTGGCTGCATGCCATGCGAAACTCAATCATTCCTATAGCAGCAAACATCGGCTATCTTATCTCCATCTTCCTGGCCGGATCGTATTTGGTGGAGTCGGTATTCAACATCGACGGCATCGGTAAGCTATCCTTCGAAGCAATCGTATCGCGGGATTATCCTATTGTATTCTGCTTCACCGTGATAACCGTGGTGGTAACCTTGGTTGGCTCGATCATATCCGACCTTGTGGTTGCGTTGGTCGATCCACGTATTCGTTTCAAATAGTATTCGGCGTTTTGCGCCGAAGAACATAAAATCAACGTCATTCGTATGGCAACATCGGACCCCAAAGCGGCGGCAAGTCGTGAGATTCTCACGATCAATCAACGCCGTTGGAAAAAATTTAAGACCATCAAACGCGGCTACTTCTCGCTTGTGTTGCTAACATCGTTGTACGTGCTTTCGTTTGCTCTCCCCATACTGGTGAACAACAAGGCACTGTATGTTCGATACAACGGCACAAGTTACTTCCCGGCATTCCGAGATTTACTGGACTTGCCTGTTGTGGGTAGCATAGGCGGCTCGCCCTTTATCAGCGGTGAAACTTTAGGGCAGGCGGGCAACAAAGCCGAGTGCCTGTACCGCGACCTTCAAGAGCAGTTCCGGCGCGAGGGCGGAGACAACACGGTAATCATGCCGTTGTATCCGTACAATCCCATTGAAGACATTTCCGTGCCCGGCAACGAGCCCTTCTGCGCACCCATGGAAAGCAAAGGCGACTCCGCTCCACGCCTGCTTGGCACAGACGACCGCGGCCGTGATGTGCTGGCGCGGTTGTCCTACGGATTCCAGATTTCGTTGTCGTTTGCGTTGCTTGTTGCAATTCTGGAATACCTCATCGGTATTCCCATTGGAGCACTCATGGGTTACTTCGGCGGCAAGTTCGACTTAATCATGCAGCGATTTATCGAGATATGGCAATCATTGCCGTTCTTGTTTCTCATCATCATTCTTGTGTCCATTTTCCGTCCCAGCTTTTTACTGCTGGTAGTACTCCTTACGCTCTTCGCTTGGATCAGTGTAGCTGCGCAAATGCGCGCGCAATACTACCGCGAGAAAACCCGCGATTACGTTGCGGCCGCGGTATCGATTGGCGTACCCACATGGAAGATTCTCGTGAATCATATTCTCCCGAATTCTCTGGTTCCCATTATCACCTTTTTCCCTTTTGCTGTGGTTGGCGGTATTGGCGCACTGGTAAGCCTTGAGTTCCTTGGCTTCGGACTGGCTCCGCCCACTCCCAGTTGGGGCGAGATGGTGGGAGTAGGACTTCGCGAAATCACCAACGGCTATTGGTGGCTGGTACTTGTGCCGCTTGGAGCAATGTTCAGCACCCTGATACTTGTAGTGTTCATCGGTGAAGGTGTGCGCGAAGCATTCGATCCTAAAACATTCAGCAGACTGCGCTAAGCTTACCGGGTATTCAAGGAATACGCATCTCACAAAGAGAAACTCATGACGCACGAAAAATTATTCGAAATAAAGAACCTCAAAACACACTTCAACATCGAAGGCACCTGGGCCAAAGCGGTGGATGGTGTGAGCTTCGACATCTACAAAGGCGAAGTGCTTGGCATTGTGGGTGAGTCCGGCTCCGGTAAATCGGTAACGGCGCTCTCCATCATGAAGCTGATTCCCGATCCTCCGGGACGCATTGTGGGCGGTTCCATTCTGTACAACGGCATGGACATTGTGCAGCTGAGCTACGAGGAGATGTACAAAGTGCGCGGCAAGCAGATCGCAATGATCTTCCAAGAGCCGATGACCTCGCTGAATCCTGTGTTCCGCATCGGCATGCAGATTGCCGAAGTGCTCATGGCGCACGAAGGAATCTCCGAGAAGGAAGCCGAGCAGCGCGCTATCGAAATGTTACGTCTGGTAGGAATACCCGATCCCGAGAAACGCATTCAGGACTATCCTCATCAGTTCTCCGGCGGTATGCGCCAGCGTGTGATGATTGCCATTGCTTTGGCATGCAACCCGGCCCTGCTCATTGCCGACGAGCCCACTACAGCTCTGGATGTAACTATTCAAGCGCAGATCATCGAGCTGATGTTGGAGCTTAAAGAGCGGCGCAAGGAAGCAGCCATTCTGCTTATTACTCACGACCTTGCCGTGGTGGCCGAGACCTGCCAGCGAGTGATTGTGATGTACGGAGGAAAGATTCAGGAGATCGCCGAAGTGGGAGAATTGTTCCGCACCCCGCTCCATCCCTACACGCGCGGACTTATGGGGTCTATTCCCCGTCCCGAAGATGAGCACACAGGTAGCGAGAGACTTCATGCCATTCCCGGCAATGTTCCCAGCATCATGAATTTGCCCGTGGGCTGTAAGTTCTGCACGCGGTGCACCGAGAAAAAAGAAATATGCGAAACCACAGAGCCGCCGTTGATAGAGATCACTCCCGATCATTTTGTGCGCTGCCACTTGGTACCCACCACAATGGAAGGAGGGCAACGTTATGAGTAAAGCCACAAACGGATCGGTGCTTCTGGAAGTAAAAAACCTCAAGGTGTATTTCCCCGTGTACGAGGGTGTGTTTCAGCGCAAGGTAACGGACGTAAAAGCGGTAGACGGCGTATCGTTTACCATTCATCGCGGCGAGACCATGGGTCTGGTGGGTGAATCCGGATGCGGTAAGACCACCGTGGGCCGCGCGATTATCAACGTATTACGCCATGTATCGCCCGATGTGCATATCGAGGGCGAGATAAACTTGTACGACGAGAACGGCAAAGCAACGAACCTGGCCGGGCTCTCCACAAAAGACATGCGGCCGTTCCGCAGCCGCATACAGATGATCTTCCAAGATCCTTTTTCTTCGCTCAATGCACGCATGAGTGTGAAGCAAATTGTCTCCGAGCCTCTTACCATTCACCGCACTGACATGAGCGCCGCCGAGATCGACGACCGTGTGGCGTGGCTACTGGAAAAAGTGGGATTGCAGCCGGAGTACTCCGCCCGATTCCCGCACGAATTCTCCGGCGGACAGCGCCAGCGCATTGGTATAGCTCGCGCTCTTGCCACAAACCCGGACCTGATCATTTGCGATGAACCGGTATCCGCGCTGGACGTGTCCGTGCAGGCACAAGTAATCAACCTGATGGAAGATCTGCGCGAAGAATTCAAGATGAGCTATCTGTTTATTGCTCACGACCTTTCCGTGGTGCATCATATCTCGAGCCGCATTGCCGTGATGTACTTGGGGAATATGATGGAGATCGCTACCAACGATCAATTGTACTTCGGGCCTCGGCATCCGTACAGCCGCGCTCTGCTATCGGCGGTGCCCGAGCCGAATCCCGAAAAGAAAGGCCGCAAGCGCATTGTATTGCAAGGCGACATTCCCACGCCGCTGAATAAACCCAGCGGATGCTCATTCCGCACTCGTTGCCCCGTGGCACAGCCCTCGTGCGCCGAAGGCCTGCCGGTGTTGCAACAATTAGACGACGGACGCATGGTGGCGTGCCCGTACATAGACAAGGCTGCAGAAGTCATGACCTTGTGATTTGTGGGCAGTGCGTGGGGTACAGCTTCGCAGAGCCCATGGTGGCCAAAGTTGTGTAATCCTGCCCGTTCCGCTATTTTCGCGTTCCCGTTTTTTAGCCCTCTAAAAAAACACAGGGAACGTCATTGACGTTGTAGACATTGTAAGGTCCCGTAGCAAAGTGGCTATGCAGAGCTCTGCAAAAGCTCCTACGGCGGTTCGAATCCGTCCGGGACCTCTACTAAAAGCGATTCGTTACGACTCGCTTTTTTTTCATCATTTTCGTTAGCAGTGCCATGCCTACCACATCCGATCTCAAACCCGGCATTTTTATCAAGTTCAACAATGAGCTTTGTCAGGTACTCGAATCAGAGCACCGCACCCCCGGTAACCTTCGCGCTTTCTATCAAGTGAAACTGCGCGTGATTCGTTCCGGAAAGCTTCTTGAGAATCGCTATCGTTCGGGAGAGACCATCGAGATTGTTCGCGTGGAAACCAGACCTTTTCAGTATCTGTATCGCGATGGCGATTTCTTCGTGTTTATGGAGAACGAGACCTACGAGCAGATCACGGTAGACGCCAAGATTGTTGGCGACGCTGCCAAGTTCATGAAAGAAAGCCAGGAAGTTCAAGTAGCTTTTGAAGAAAGCACACCGCTTTCGGTGGAGCTTCCCGCTCACGTCATTTTGCGCATCACCTACACCGAACCCGGATTCAAGGGCGATTCCGCAAACAACGTTCTGAAGCCGGCAACCCTAGAGACCGGCGCATCGATTAGCATTCCTACCTTTGTTAACGATGGAGAGCTTATTCGCATCGACACACGTACGGGCCAGTACGTTGAGCGCGTAAAGGAATAACATCGCTGCCTTCAAAAGGCCATACACCAATTTCAAGAAAATGAGGGATTTTGTTAAGTTTTTAGCAAAATCGTCAAGGTTTTTGTCAATTTTCTACAAAAACACCTCACTTTTCTTGGTTTTTCATTTTCAAAAAAACTGTTGTCAGATCCCCCCTACTCCTGTAACTTGTGTAGGATTTCTGACACATAACGGAGATTAATTATGGACTTAGTGTTTTTGAAAAAGCTGATGAAGATGTTCGACGATTCTACCTTGAGTGAGCTTGAGGTGGCAAACGAAGGACAGACCGTAAAGCTTCGTCGCGTTATCGGAGGCACTCCCTCTGTGGTCTCCATGCAGCCCCATGTTGTGGCAGCTCCGGCTCCGGCCGCAGCCCCTGCTGCAACACCTGCACCCGCTGCCGCGCCGGCGTCGTCGAACAAAACAGTTCTCTCGCCTATAGTTGGAACGTTTTATCGCGCCCCTGCTCCCGATGCCGATGCCTTCGTAAAAGTTGGCGATCACGTTAGTGCAGGCCAAACGCTCTGTATCGTGGAAGCGATGAAGCTCATGAACGAAATCGAAAGCGATGTAACCGGAACAATAGTTCGTATCCTCGTTGAAAATCAGAACCCCGTTGAGTACAATCAACCATTGTTCGAAATCAAGCCCGACTAAGGTGCTTGAGCTTAGTGTTTGATGATGTACTACTCTACCAAACGGCATGAATAAGATTCTCATAGCAAATCGGGGTGAAATTGCACTGCGTATCATCCGCGCCTGTCGGGAGATGGGCATAAAGACCGTAGCGGTGTATTCGGAAGCCGACCGTTCGTCGTTGCATGTTCGTTTCGCCGACGAAGCGGTGTGCATTGGCCCGGCCCAGAGCAAACTCTCGTACTTGAAGATTCCGCATATCATTGCAGCGGCTCAGTTAACCAATGCCGATGCCATTCATCCGGGCTATGGATTCCTGGCGGAGAACGACACCTTTGCGGAAATCTGTCGCGATTGCGGTATCACCTTTATAGGCCCTACACCGGATCAGATCATTCGCATGGGCAATAAGTCTATTGCCAAGGAAACGATGTCGGCTGCGGGCGTACCGGTAGTACCCGGCAGCGATGGCATTGTACCGTCGTTGCAGGATGCCTACACCATCGCTGAACTTGTTGGATACCCCGTGATGCTCAAGGCCGTAGCCGGTGGCGGCGGTAAAGGAATGCGCTATGTGGAATCGCCCGCCGAACTGGAGCGTGCTTTTGTCACTGCGCGTAACGAAGCAGAAGCTGCCTTCAGCAACCCCGATGTATACATCGAGAAGTTTGTTGAGGAGCCGCGCCATATCGAGGTGCAGGTGTTTGGCGACAACTTCGGAAACGTGATTCACTTGAATGAGCGTGAGTGCTCTATTCAGCGCCGTCATCAGAAGTTGATTGAAGAAGCGCCGTCGCCCATCATGACCGCTGAGCTTCGCGCAGCAATGGGCGAAGCAGCCGTTCGCGGTGCTAAAGCCGTGAACTATGCGGGCGCAGGAACGGTGGAGTTCCTCGTGGACAAGCACCGCAACTTTTACTTTATGGAGATGAACACCCGTATTCAGGTGGAGCATCCCGTTACAGAGCAATCACTGCAGGTTGATTTGATCAAGGAACAGATTCGCGTAGCGGCGGGAGAGAAACTCTCGCTGGTGCAAAGCAAGCCGAAGTTCCACTCAATTGAGTGCCGCATCAATGCCGAAGATCCACTGCACGGCTGGCGTCCGTCGCCGGGCATGATCACTTCTCTGCATTTTCCCGGCGGACATGGCGTGCGCGTGGATTCTCATGTGTACCAGGGCTATGCAATTCCCCCGTATTACGATTCCATGATTGCCAAGCTTATCACCTTTGCCGATACCCGTATGGAAGCCATCGAGAAAATGCGCCGCGCATTGGATGAGCTTACCATCGAGGGTATTCATACTACTATTCCCTTCCACCGCGCAATGATGAACAATCCTGATTTCATCGCCGGTAACTTTGATACAAAGTATCTGGATACTAAAGGTTGGCAGCGGGAGGAGTAGGATTGGGGGGGGCCACTCAAAGGATGGGACTTTGCCGCACATAATAATCAAAAAGGCCCGCTTCCTTACGGGAAGCGGGCCTTTTAGTTTCTGCTATCAACCTACTGTTAGAAATTATATGTCAATCGACCGGTGATAAGTCTGCCGATCGGTGCAGCACCGATAAACTGACTTACCTTGTGATCAACAATATTCTCTACGCTCAAGAAGGCTGTAACACCTGCCATGAAGGGCAACTTGTACGAGGCCTGAAGATCCACTAACCAGTAGGGATTTATTTGACCAATGTACACACCGCTATTCATTTCAAAGCCGCCATTCCAGCGAGCTTGCATACCCACGGTATAACCTTCGTCTGCGCGATAATTCGCAGACAATGCGCCGCGGAACTTAGGAGCGTTCAGCGCTAAGTCCGAGATGCCGTCCAGGTTGCGGAAAATGTTCTTATCGGAGTCTGCGCTGTCTCCCATGATGTTCATAACGGAAGCTGTACCGCGCAGTGTAAGCATGCGGTTCACTTTCCACTCTGTAGAGAGATCAATACCCAGAAGTGTTACATCACCGAAGTTGCGAGGTCCAAGGGTAATAGCGGTTCTATCGGGCGATTCCACCGGCGACACCGTGCCCAAAGGCAGGGATGATACCTGAGCAAAGCCGCCTGCAATCTGCGCAGCTGCAACCGGCGCCTGCACGTTTGCAATACTGTCGGCGATGGTCTTGGGAAGACCCTGCTGCTGCAGTGCACCGCTAATTGCTCCTTGAAGAATCGGGCGATAGTATGCATCCAATCCTTGAGCAGCGAAGAACACATTAGGTGTCATTACCTGCTGGGAGCCAATGAAATCCTTGATCTCTGAGTAATAAACATCAGCGGAAAGAGACACACCGGAACCCACATTACCGGTATAACCAAACTCTACTGTTTGATTAACCGTGGGGCGCAAGCGCGCAATATCCTGAACGGTTGTCACAGGTGTGAACTTACCGGTGCTGGGGTTCAACGATGCCATTACAGCAGCGATGGTTGTGGGCTGAGGAGCACCGTTGATTACTCCGGTAATCAAGGCGCGCTGTGCAGGATCGGTAATGGTAGCAGCAATACCTGCCAACACTATTCCCTTAGCAATTGCCCACACACCGTTTGCATCGCCGGTGGAGAACTTCGCACCGCCGGCCTGGGGTGAATAAAAGTACGGCTTACCGTTGGCATCACGCTCGAAGGTAAAGCCGGTTTCGCCCACGCCAAGTGCGCGAACAGCAAGCTTCCATGCGGGATTAATGGGCTGGCCTGTAGCAGGATTAACAAGAATGTTTTTCTTCGCCTCCAAATCCAAGAACAAATCGTTGGTAGATGGCGTAGAGAACGCGCGGTTGAATGTCACACGCACGGAATTGGTCTCGTTGATTTTATACAGCAAAGCAGCGCGCGGAGAGATCATTGCGTCTTCCAAGCGATTGTGCTTATCAAAACGAACGGTAGCCAAGAAGTTCAGCTTGTCCTTGATTACTCCATAATTGGATTGCAAGTACGCGCCGTATTCATTGATATTATCGTTGTCTTCGTTCTTACCGTTGATGGTACCATCGGTAACGGGATTGGTCATAAACACATCCGCGCCATAGGTAAGATTCCAATCCGACATTGGTGAATAGGCATGCTGCAAACGGCCTACCATTAAGCTGGATTTATCAACAATAGGATTGCCGGTGCGGAGCAAATATGTACCGCCGGCATCGCTCATATTGTAGGTGAGCTGCGCCATCAAATCGCCGGAGTTCAATTGCGCATTTGCATAGGTGTAGCGCCAGTCTTTACCCTGTCCTGCACCAAGATCGGTCATTTCGATACCGGTCATGAGTTGCGACACACCTGTGCTCAACGACAATGCGGTGCGATCGGAAATGTTGTAGTCCAAACGAGCATCAGCGCTGAAGCGCTCGTGCTTTTGAATACGCTTGCCGATCAGATTCGTATCTCCTTCACCTGTAGCCTTTGCAACAGACAATGCTGTAGATTCTTCTTTAACTTCATTCGTGTCCCATGCCCAGTCGTCAGCACTTAAATATTGGGCGGAGATCTTATATCCAAGATTCTCGCTAATAGTACCGGCATGGCGCGCCATCACGTTCATCAACGCTTGATTACCCATTGCCACGCTGATCGAAGTTCCCTTTGAAGCAAAGGGCGAGCGTGTGATCATGTTTACCACACCCTGTGTAACGTTGGGTCCGAACAATGCGGAACCGGGGCCGCGCACTACTTCAATGCGCTCGATATCATCTACCGTAGAAGGAACGAAGTACGAGATATTCGCGCGCAGCGAGGGAACGCTGGACATGCGATAATCAGTAAGCGTGAGCACGCTTCCGCTGAACACATTAGAAAATCCGCGAACGGCAATTTCGTTTTGGCCAATACCCTTTTGAACAATGTCAACACCGGTAACACCGCGCAGCTGCTCTGCAGCCGACAATGAGGGACGAGCCTGAATGTCCGCTGCACTCACCACACTCACCGAAGCAGGTGCGTCAAGAGCACGCTCGGCGCGGCGCGAAGCGGATACAACCACATCTTCGGTGCGGGTTGCAATCTCGTCCAGCGAGATGTTCTTTACTACGTCGTCCGAGGCAATGGAAACGGAAACCGTTTCGGTTTTATAACCTATACACGATACCGTTAGCGTATATGAACCCTTCGAAAGGTTGCGTACCTCGTACGAACCACGATTGTTTGAGTAGGTACCGCGAGCTTGCGACACCACTGCGTCCGATGAGCTCGATACTTTAATCCGAGCACCGGCAATTGGTCCGTTACCGGACGACGACGTGACCTTTCCGCTGATGGAGCCTTGCGCAAACGCAACAACGCTTGCCACAACCATCGCAAGGATGACTGACATCACTCTTCGCATACTAACCCCTATGAATGTGAGAAAACGAGAACTGTGAATAGTCTTGACGCATCAATACCTTCCGCACCGACGAAGGCGTATTGAGTATTCAATTGGTGAGTGATGTAGCGGATTCCCCTTGAATCCTAAAAACCAACTTCAAACCAAACTCTGTTTTCACTCAAAGGTATGCTGCTCCTTTGCTTGGTGGCGTGAACACCGTTTGGATATGAATACCCAAAAATGCCTAGCGTCAGGGAATTCTCATAACTTTTTTTTCATCGCAGGCCCCACTATTGCGAAGAGATATACCGCGCGCTACAGGCACGGTGGTGGAGTCGTTGTAATCCGCGCTCTGCGGCATTGCAGTTATCGTTGGTCTTCGCTCGGGGTTTGCCTAATTTGTTCAGCACTTCGTTATTCACACTCTCACCATTCGGAGGTACATCATGCTTGGCAGTTACATTCTACTTCTTTTACTTTTTCTACTCGTCTTTGCGTCCCTGCGCACCGTAGCCCAGGGCACGGTGGCCGTGGTTACCATGTTCGGTAAATACCGGCGTGTAATGCTCCCCGGTTTGAATGTAAAGATTCCATTGCTCGAGACCATTCAACGCCGTATCTCAATTCAAAATCGATCGGCGGATTTGGAGTTTCAAGCGATCACGGGCGACCAAGCCAATGTGTATTTCAAAGCCATGATTCTGTATGCGGTGCTCAATGCCGACGAAGAAACAGTGAAGAATGTGGCCTTCAAATTCATCGACGAAAAGAACTTCATGCAAGCCCTGATCCGCACGGTAGAGGGAACGGTGCGATCGTTCGTTGCCACAAAGAAACAGGTGGAGATCTTATCGCTGCGCAACGAAATCGTAGCCGAAGTGAAGCATCACCTGGATGCATCGCTGGAGGAGTGGGGCTATCACCTTATCGATTTGCAAATCAATGACATCACCTTCGACAAAGCTATTATTGAATCGATGGCAAAGGTAGTGGCTTCACAGAATCTTAAAGCTGCTGCCGAGAACGAAGGTCAGGCGCTGTTAATCAAACGCACTAAAGAAGCCGAGGCCGAAGGTAATGCCATCAAGATCAGCGCTGAAGCCGAGCGACTTGCAATGCAAATGCGTGGCGAGGGTGTAACGCTGTTTCGTGAATCGGCTGCGCGTGGTATGCGAGACTCCGCAAAGGAACTGCAGGATGCAGGCCTGGATTCGTCTATGATTCTGTTCCAGATGTGGACCGAAACCGTAAAGCATGTTGCGGAATATGGTAAGGGCAACGTCATTTTCTTCGACGGCTCGTCCGAGGGAATGGATAAAACCATGCGAGAGATGCTTGCCCTGAGCGCTCGTCAGTATGTTACCACCGGGAAATCGGACGCAGCGTAATTTCTCCCTTCTCATTGCATCATTTGAACCACCGGATTATTGAATAGTTATGAGCCATCTTTATCGCGTTCGTCAGTTTGCTTCTGTGCACGTAGGAACATCATTGCATACATCCTCGGATGCATCAATGCTTACATCCCTTTGTACATACTCGCGTGCATTTGTTACTGTATGTGTGCTGCTGTTTGTCTTTGCACACTTCAACGCCGCTGCGCAAGATGCCACCTGGTTTAGCGACATCACCTCTGCCACAAAGCTGGACAGCGCTCGCAGTGGGCAGATCAGCGCTACAGACATCAACAACGATGGCTATCCGGACTTACTGCTGTTAAACATCTCATACAATCGCAGTATGAAAACGCGGTTGTATTTGAACAAGCAACACCCGGATTCGGCAAACCCTAAAGCGCGAATCTTTGTGGATGTAACCGACGAATCCAACATGTACGAGAACCGCGACACTTCGGTAAAAGGCCGCGTTGCGGATTGCTGGGGAATGGCCGATCTGAACAACGACGGTTACCCGGATCTTGTGTCGGGAATCTTTTATTTCAATGTGGGCACCTTCGGCGATCTTGGCGACCGCATGGAGATACTTCTCAACGATGGCAAAGGACGTTTCAATCTGGTTCGCAACAATGGTATCGAAGGCGTTGGCGAACCGGGATCTACTCCACCCGGCAAGTTTCCCGCTACCAGTTTTTGTTTCTTGGATTACAATCTGGATGGCAACCTGGACATCTACGTAGGTACATTTTCCGCCAATCATCAGTCGAACATTTGGCTGCCAGGATATTTGCTCAAGGGTAATGGCGACGGCACATTCACCAATGTTACCGATGAGTCCGGAATTGTAAATGTGTTCGAGCCCACCTACGGTGCAAGCGTCACGGATTGGAATAACGACGGCTGGCCGGATATTCTTACCAGCCCCTATTGCCGCACCGAGGGTACACTCTGGCGCAACGAGGGCGATGGATCATTCACGAACGTTACTATCGAAGCAGGATACTCCTCTAAGAGCGGCCTGAATGGAAACATTGATGTGGGTGGATCAGCCGGCAATTGGGTATGGTTCCCGCGCGAGTTGTGCCAATGGGAGGCACTGCCCGCAGACTTCGACAACGATGGTGATATGGATATCGCGCAGATGCTGGTACACGGCGGTCTCGATCCCGGCGAGGGCCACTCGCCCCTTAGCATCAACAATGGCGCGGAGAAGAATTACTCTCTTACATGGGATTTAAATGCATTCGACAGACCGCTGAATGTGAACTCTGTAGTGCGCCGCGACACCGTGAAGTCCGACACCTCGTGGACCAATCAGTATGGCTTCTTTACTTTGCCCAAAGGATCGATTGTGGTTACATCCGCAAACGGACACCTTGGCGACCAGGCGGGCAGCTGGTTTGACATGGACAACGATGGCTTGCAGGACTTTTTGCTTAGCGCTACCGGCTACGATGCTGCGAACGATCGCTGCTATATTCAAAAGCAAAACGCCGATCACAGCTTTACGGAGATAGCCCAAAAATTGGGGCTGCGCAGCACGCTCAAAGAAACACACTCGCAGCGCCCCTTCGACCTGGATGCCGATGGCGACGACGACGTGCTTATAGAATATGCGCCGCGCACCGCCAATGCTCAGTCCGGCCGTGTTTGGATGCTGCGTAATAATATCGGCGAGAAAAACTCTTTTACACGCATCAAGCTTGAAGCTCCGGCAGGTTGCAACAGATCGGGCATCGGCTGCAGAGTGTACGTCTATGCCGGTGGCGTTCGCCAAATGCGGGATGTGCAGTCCGGTGTGGGCAGATGGGGCATGGCCACGCCGCTCACACTGAATTTTGGACTTGGCTCTGCAACATCAATAGACTCCGTTGTGGTGCGTTGGGCAATGCGCGGCATGCCTACTACAACAATTGCGAACCCGCCCATCAATGCACTACTGCGTATTCGTAAAGACGGAATGACTACCGATGTTCCGGAAGAACTGCGAATTGGTGATGCTCTTTCTGTGGCTCCTCTGCCTGCTCGTCAGGAAATCACTGTGCATGTTCCCTCTGCGCTACAGTCCCATTGCACCATAGAACTCATCGATACATTTGGAAATATTGTAGCTACCTATAGCCGTCATGGCGATGAATATGTGCAATTGCCACTCGCAGGCGTAGCAAGCGGAATGTATATCGTGCGCGCGCATGCCAATGGCATCACGGCAATCAAGTCGTTTGTGAAAGTGGATTAAAGGTGATGTGTGCCGCTGCGTCAGGCAATCACTTCAAGTTTGGCAAACTTCACCATGAGGCTTTTGCGCCCCACGGATGCAAACACAACGGATACTTTTTGCTGATCGCCCACACCGATCACAAGCTCCACGGTGCCGTCGCCAAATAATTTATGACGAACCTTCATGCCACGCTTTAGCGGCACCTTGGGTGCTTCGGGCTCCACTTGAGAGTAACTCTCTGTGGCCGGAATATCGCTGAACACGGGCGGCGGAGCAGGACGTTGCTGCGGCGGCGTGCGTTGCTGAGAAGAAAAACCGTAGGACGAAGGCGGGCTGTCGAAGCGGGTGCGCTCCGCAACGTTTTCTTTGCGACCCGGCCAATGCAACACCTGGCCCGGCATCTCGTATAAGAAGGTAGATGGCCGAGTGTATTCCACTGTACCGAATCGAAGGCGACGCTCGGAGAAGGTGAGATACAGTCGTTTGCAAGCACGAGTGATTCCCACATAAAATAATCGTCGCTCCTCCTCACGTTCGTCCGGATGCGAGGTGTCTTTAACCAGCGGCAGTAGTCCTTCCTCCACACCGGTGATAATCACTGCCGGGTATTCCAAACCTTTGGCTGCATGTAAGGTCATCACCGACACTCGATTGAGCGATGTATCGGCTTCGTCCACATCACTCACCAGCGACAGTTGCTGTAAGTATGCTTCCAATGTGGGTTCTTCTTCGCGCAGAGTGTATTCGGAAATATCCGTGAGCAATCGAACAATATTATTCGCTCTATCTTCCGCTTCCTCTGTGTTCTGCGCTTCGTACATGCGAAGCAATCCCGTTGCCTCTATATACTCTCGGGCAAGATCGTCGGGCGCTTTCACTCCCACATGCGCGGTGAATCCACCAACAAGCTGAGCAAATTCTTTGGCGGCCTTCTGCGCCCTCTTGGTTAGAGCTTCAATGCGGTCGGCCTGTTGGAAGGCTTCCAGCAGAGACACGTTGTTGTCCTCTGCATAGCTGCGCAAACGCTGCATGGATGTGTCGCCAATTCCACGTGCCGGCTCGTTAACAATACGAAGCATGGACTCGGTGTCCTGCGGATTAATAAGCAAGCGCAGGTACGAGGCAACGTCTTTTACTTCCTTTCGTTTGTAGAACGAGATACCGCTGATAATGGTATAGGGAATTCCCTTGCGACGCAGCGCATCTTCCAGCGCCTGAGACTGTGCATTGGTGCGATAGAGCACGGCCATGTCTTTGTACGACGTTTGGTATCCGCTGCATTCCATCTCTATAACGTTTGCCACTCTATCGGCTTCGTCGCGATCATCGCGATTAGAATACACATGAATCTTATTCCCTTCTTCGTTGTCTGTCCACAACTCTTTGGGAAGTTGATTGCGATTGTTGCGAATCACCGCGTCGGCAGCAGCAAGGATATTCTTTGTAGAGCGATAGTTCTGCTCCAGGCGCACGACCTTTGCTTCGGGATAGTCTTTTTGAAAATCCAGAATGTTGCGAATGTCTGCGCCACGCCAGCGATAAATACTCTGTGCGTCATCTCCCACCACGCACAAGTTGTGATGCGCGTCCGCAAGAAGCTTGACGGCAGCATACTGCGCGCGATTGGTATCCTGATACTCATCCACACAAATGTGGGTGAATCGCGATTGAATAAACTCCAGCATCTCCGGGCTGCTCTTCAGCACACGGATCATGTTCCCCAGAAGGTCATCAAAATCCATGGCGTTGTTTCTATGCAGCTGGCGCTCGTACGCTTCATACACTTTGGCAATAGACCGCTCGCGCAAATCCTGCACGCTGCGCGCGTATTCCTCCCAACCTATAAGCTGATTCTTCGCCGCTGATATTGCCGATCGCACCGCATTTGGTGATACCATCTGCGTGGACAGGTTCATAGACTGCATGGCAGCACGAATCACGCTTAGCGACTCGTCCGTATCATAAATAGAGAAACTGGGCGTATATCCCAGCACTTCCGCATGCACGCGTAGCAGACGGGCAAACACCGAGTGAAAAGTTCCGGCCCATATATCGCGCGCCGCACGCTCTCCGCAAATGCGATGCAAACGTTCTTTGATTTCGCCGGCAGCTTTGTTGGTGAACGTCAGCGCAAGAATATTCCAGGGAGCTACACCTTGGCGAATCAAATGCGCAATGCGGAATGTAAGCACGCGGGTTTTGCCGCTACCTGCGCCGGCTATAATGAGCAATGGCCCATTGATTGTTTCTACCGCCTCCAGCTGTGCGGTATTCAATGTTGCGTTAAGGGACGACGCGGAACTTGCTCCGCCCGGTATGCTGCGTTCTTGATGCATGAAGTGTAGAAGGTACGTGCGCTGTGCGAGTTGACATGTGAGATGAGCGGCAAAAATACGCCCGGCGCATCGTGCACTTGCATCGTGCTCTTGAACTTTATGTGATGAGCCGGAAAAAACCTCTGCGCTATCTGTACGTTGCGGTATCTCGTGGTATGTAACGGTATGCAGCGCAATGCACAAACTCCGTTGCACCTGCATTTGGTTTTTATTAACACCCTACTGCGGGCCCCACCGCCCGGCGAATCGGGGCTACAGGGTTATATTGCGCCCATGATCACCCGAGTATTCCTTACCGCGATGCTGTGTGCCGCAGCTCTGTTTGTTTCGTGTACCAGCGTCTACGATGCCACGAACAAATCCCCCGAGGAGATCTTTGCGCGCGCGCTGACGGAATTCAAAAACAACGAGCTCTTCGAAGCACAGCGGTTGTTTGATATCGTGCGCCTTCAGTATCCCACAAGTCCGCTTGTGGATGATGCGCAATACTATTTGGCAGAGGTAAATTTCAAGCGCAGGGAGTACATCCTGGCGGCGTACAATTACAATTACGTGCGCAGAGCATATCCTCAAAGTGAATTCGCCAAAGAGAGCATGCGCAAAGCCGCATTGTGTTATGTGGAGCTCTCGCCGCCCTACGATCGCGACCAGAAATACACCCGCGAAGCCATAGTATCGCTCACCGAATTCAGAGAAGTGTATCCGGCGGACTCCACCTTTGCAGATAGCACTATTGCGTTGCTTCAGCACAAATTGGCAGAGCGCGATTTTCGTGCGGCTGAACAGTATCGAGTGTTGTATTCACCAAGGTCGGCACTGGTGTATTACGACGCCGTGATCGATGAACATCCTACCTCAGAGTTTTGCGAGCCCGCGCTGGTAGCAAAAGCGGAAATACTTGTAAAGCTTAAACGCTACGACGAAGCTCTGTCTGCCTGCTCACTGTATTATCGTTTCTTTCCTAACGGTGCAAAGTCGGGCAGAATAGCCGAGCTCCAGGCGGATAGCCGCAAAGGCAAGGAAATACTTGAAAGTGCAAAACCCGCAGAAGGCGCGAAGCCCTAAGTGCTGCCGCCGGTGCAGTTCTTTGCAGCGGCAAATGTCTGAGCAGCATTCATCAAAAGCGCACTACACTACCGCCGCTTCCCCGCACCTGAGCACACCTGTTCTCGTGTTGATCTGCATAGTAAGACCAAAGGGCAAGGTCAGTTTCTTGGCGGTGTGACCATACATAATGTTCGCCACAGCGGGCTTGGCCGCGCGATCGGCATACTCTTGTAGAACCTCTATCACGGGCCGCGTGGCCGTGGCGCTCTCGCGCTTGGCATCCATGGTGAACTGTCCGAACAATACCGCTGCAGAAGCGGCCAAAGCGCCGCTCAGTTCCATTTGGCAAAGCAGTCTGTCAATTCTATAACTTTCCTCGCCAATGTCTTCGCACAGCAGCAACGCACCCTTGGTGAGTGGTGCATAGCGCGAACCTTGTAGAGCAGCCAGTATGCTAAGATTGCCGCACACCAGCGCGCCGTTTGCCACTCCGGGACTCAGGCACTGCGTTTGCAATGATTGGCGCACGATACCAATTTTCTTTTTCGAAGTTATGATTCTCCAGAATTGTTCTTCGCTTTCGGCATCGAAGGCCGGCATATCAACGCCCACCATAGCGCCACTAAAGCTCAGTAGCCGGGAACGCTGATAAAGTGCGGCGTTCAAGGCAGTAACGTCCGAGAAACCAACCAGAATTTTCGGCGTACGCGCAATGCGTGTGTAGTCCAGAAGAGAAAGAAATCTCATGGCTCCGTAACCGCCGCGAGTGCAAAAGATTGCATCGATCTTTGGGTTGGCAAACATTGCCTGCAGATCGGCGGCGCGATCTTCATCGCTGCCTGCCAAGTAGGCATCGGCCTTGCCCACGTGCGGTGCAAGCTCCACTCGGTATCCCAACGATTCCAGATAAGCAATTCCCGCATGCAGCTTGGATGGATCGCGCATGGGCGACGACGGCGAAACAATGCCGATGGTTCCGTTCTTGGGAAGCGCTTTTGGTTTGATGATCGGTGATGTCATGAAACGATGTGCTATGCGCACAGCATGGTCAGCACGCGAGAGAGTGTAGCGCGCATATCGCGGCGATGCACAATCATATCGGCAAAGCCATGCTGCTGCACGAACTCTGCGCTTTGAAATCCCTCGGGAAGTTTTTTGCGAATGGTCTGCTCAATAACGCGCGGTCCCGCAAAGCCTATGAGCGCTCCGGGCTCGGCAATGATGATATCACCAAGCATTGCATACGAAGCACTCGTACCGCCGGTAGTAGGATCGGTAATGATAGAGATATAGGGCAAGCCGGCTTCGGCTACTTCGGTAAGAGCAGCGCTGGTCTTTGCCATTTGCATCAACGAAAACGCAGCTTCCTGCATGCGAGCCCCACCTGAAGCACTGATCACCACCAGTGGTGCATTCATTTCAATTGCCCGATGAGCAGCGCGCGCAAATTTCTCTCCCACCACCGAGCCCATCGAGCCGCCGATGAACGAAAAATTCATGCACCCAAAAGAAATCTCTCTGCCCTCGATACGGCCGGTACCAATGGTCAATGCGTCCGCCAAGCCGCCACGGCGATATGCCTCGGTAAGGCGCGCACCGTATGGCTTTGTATCCACAAAGCCAAGAGGATCGGCACTTCGCACATTCGTATCAGTCTCGGTAAAGGTGTCGTCGTCGAAGAGAATCTTGATGTACTGCCTGCTGCCTATGCGGAAGTGATTATCACACTTGGGGCAGGTAAAGCCAAGCTCCTCGAGTTGCTTCTTGTAAATAATCTCACCGCACTCTTCGCACTTCGTCCACAGCCCGTCGGGAATCTCCCGGGGCTGCGTGCGTTCTATGTTTTTCGATTTGCGTTGAAACCAAGCCACGACGTGTCTTTCTCTTTAGTGAAACAACGGAACCTTCGGCTACCGTTTGGGACTAGCAAGAATACCGGCAAAACTAACTCTTTTCAAGATTGCTCTTTCTAAGATTGCGCTTTCCGAAAATGCACTTTCCAAGATTGAACTCGGCGCTACCAACGGGCGGCATTAGGCGCACACGCGCGTGCCGATCACATTGTACCGCGCTGTAACAAAAGTGAGATCGGCATAGCTGGCATTACCTGCCTTGTTTGCGCCGGTACCATGAAAATCACTGAATGCAGCCGATTGATTGATCCAAATCGGACCGGTAAAGTTGAATGCTATTGGCGCACCGGCATCAATCATAGCTTCTTCGGCCTGAAGCTGAAGAGCCGAGTCGGTGGTGTAACACGCGCTGGTGAGAGCTCCGTGGGCGCGTACTATGTCTGCCATGCGTTGCACTCCATGCGCAAAATCCTGTACCGGAACCACAAAGGCGATGGGACCGAACCATTCGCTCTCGTAAATGTCTGTTTGCTCTGCCTTTGCCTTTAGCAGCAACGGCGAGTAGGTACGCGCATGTTCAAAGCCCGGCTGCGCAATGGATTCCGAGGGTAATATTACCTGCACATCCAGTGCTGATGCGGCTTCCAGACGATCTTTAGTGTGAGAGTTCTGCAAAGCCCCAAGTGTGGTGGGGCCCATTTTCTCGTTGTGCGCGATGCCCTGAATCTTTGCGGCCAAGCGGCTACAAACTTCATCCACCGTCACCGTAGCGTCGCCGTCTTTTACACCGTGTTGAGGCACAAAAATATTCTGCGGAGCAGTACACATCTGGCCGGAATACAACGACAAACTGAAGGCGATATTATCAAGAACGGCATCAAGGTTGGCCGCGCTTTCGAGCAGGATATTGTTTACTCCCGCCTTCTCGGTGAACGCAACCACGTTATTCTTCGCGCAAATGCTCTCCACTTCGTTTCCGAATTGCGAAGATCCGGTGTAGTCCACTGTGCCAAGCAAGGGGTTGTTCAGAATATCATGCGTGATACGATGCTCGTGAGCCCCGCAGGCTAGCTGAACCAAATGCGGATCCAATCCCAAGCGCGCCAGTGTGTGCTGCATGGATGCCACAACAATGGCTATGGGGTACACAACTTTTGTATGCGCCTTTGCTATAGTGGCTGCGCCTGTAATCAACGAAGCAAACATTCCGGGAAGTGTATTCCATACCGGGAAGGTAGAGCAACCAATAGTCAGGTTCACACCTTTGGGACGCACATGGAAGGTTTTCTTCAGCGTCACATTCATCTTGCCCATGGGCTTGGTCCATTCTTGCTCCGGCACAAAGGCCTCTAGCGCAAACACGCCGGTGGCCATGGCTTCAAGAGCGCGATCGAATGAGTGCGGACCGGATGCTTGGAACGACATCACAAAGCCCTGACCTGTGGTGTGCTGTGTTGCGTAGGCAATCTCGAAGAAATGCTTGGAAGCATCCTCCAGGCACTCCACCAATACAGCTGCGCGCTCACGCACCGACAACGCACGCCACGACTTCATTGCAGCGGATGCTTGGTGCATCAAGTGCTCGGCACTCGAAACAGGGTAGGTAATTCCAAGGCTAAATCCATAGGGAGATTCTTCCTCTCCGTGATGCAGCACCACACCTTGCTGAAGCAATCGGTCGAAGGGTTTATTCTGTTGCGCTTCAAACGCAGCCTGACCATCGGCGTTGGCTGTTTCGCCATAGATTTTTCCGCTCGGCGCTTCGGGCCAATGTGCATGAAAAGTGCGATCGCGCAGGGCAGCCAGAGCGCGGTCGATCGTGGCTGTGTGCTTTTCTACCAGTGCCGAAAAGTTGTGTGTGTTGCTCATGATAAAAGTCCTCCCAAAGAAGATTTCTGCGTGGTTTGGACTGCAAAGATACCACTTTTCGAAGCGGTGGCAGGGATGGAGGAATGTTCGGTGTACTTGGTGCGGGAGCGGGTTGTAGCAACAGGATGCAGGAGCCGGTTGTAGCAACAGTATGAGGGAGCCGGCTAAGCCACGCGCGCTTGATGCAATCCGATCAAACTTACTCGTGATCGGCCCATTCGATTTCTATGCGGGCATACTCAAAATCCTGTTCTTCAAGATTCCACTCCAGCCGCACCTTCGTGGGTATACGCACCCCGCCGAACTGCTTGTAGTCCGAGCAATACATAGTGCACTGCTCCCGTTCGAACGAGGTCTCCGCATCGCGGAACTTGTCCTGCGTAACAATTTTCGTTACTTCGTTGTTGTCGTTGAAGGTGTAAACACACGACACAGTAGTGCCGTGATCGCTAAGGATGGCGCGAGCAGAATTTCCGTTCACTGCCTCCCAGCGCAGCTGGCCACCGGGTATCAGCGATGTGGGGAACCAAATACACTCCATGAGAATGCGCGCGAGCAATGCCGACGCCACTTCCTGGCCATCGGGATCGAACATCGTAATCATACCAAGAAACTTTACTCGGCCGGCCGCCTCGCCACTGCCGTATAGCAACTGCGCGTCCTGCCAAGAAAACGCTGAGTTCTTCATTTTGGCATGCCATACAAAGCCGGGTATTGTTCCGCTATAATAGGCCATGGCGCGGAGTTCAGACCATTCCGGCTGGGCCAGCGACCGCCATTGACCGTGCTGCTTTACGGTTACGAAGCGTGCTTGCTCCACACCGGGATTGATCACATGTTCCAGAAAGGCCTGCACGGGACGCGGGAGCGAAGCCACGATGTCGTGGTTCATTTTTTTGTGCGGCCGCGCCCATTCCGCCTCGCGTAGCCGCTTAACGGTTCGCGCGCGACGCATCATTGCACGCACAATGCTCGAGACAATCACAACGGTAATCGTCCCTACAACCACCGATGTTATAAAGATTAACTTTTCCATACACTATGAAACGCTAGGTGAGCGCCGTCCCCTCTTCAATCAATTTGCATTATTTTTCCCAAGTACCAAAGCAAGCAGATGATTTTGTCCTAAATTCAACGGCAATCTTTGGAATTCGCAGTGTTCGGCTTTGCAGTTGTTGAACTTTTTCGCCACTCCTTTCTCTGTCACCATGGTCTTCACTGTACGAATCTCCGCCTTGCTGCGGGCAAGCATCGTTGTTGTTGTCGCCGTTGCTTTTTCAATTGTAACCACACGCGCTCAATCGCCTCTAATTCATTCCGTTCTACAATCCGGCCCGATGGTGGGTAC
>JBJOLU010000191.1:0-10315 GCA_046052705.1 Bacteroidota bacterium
GCAAAACGGGAAGAATTTTTTCGCTGTGTAATGCCATGATATCTGCGGGAGAATTACGTCTGAAGTGATGTGCAAAAATACTGTTTTATGCACTCTTTTTTTTGCCGGTTTTTCCACATTATGCACTGCGGTGACCGGGCCCTATGCCGCATGTTTACTGATGATTGGGCGCCAATTGTTTATGGAATGACGATACCTCGCAGGATGGCCCGCGTTGATACTTCTCGGCGTTCATTTGGCGTTTTACGTCAGCTACAATTCCCCGACAAACAACGCACCGTGGCTTTTGGTGGGCGAGGGCCTACATATACCGTTCTTCAAGCTCTTCGTTTCGCAAGCGCCTGTAGAGCATCATCAGTGCTGTGGATGCCGCACGCTCTCGGGTGGTACTGCGATCGGTACCGAAATTATGTACTCTTGCCATAACGCCTTGATCGTCGGCAACAGCAATCCATACGGTACCAACGGGCTTCTGCTCGGAGCCGCCATCGGGACCGGCTATGCCGCTAACAGCTACACCATAGGCCGTTCCAAACTTCTTGCGAACACACTGTGCCAGCTCGGACACACACTCACTACTCACCGCGCCATGCTCTTCAAGAATGCGCACATCAATACCAACGTCGCGGACCTTTGACGCATTGGAATAACATTCTATTCCACCCATGAAATACGCCGATGCACCTGGAGTATCTGTCAGCAAGGTTCCGATGATTCCACCCGTGCAGGATTCCGCCACAGCCACAGTGGCATTTCGCTGCAGCAACTCTCTATGAAGCACGGTGCTGATGGAGTCCTTACCTGCACCCACAATGTACCGCCCTGCTTTTGCGCGAAGCACAGATTCAATCTTCGCGATAGCTGCTTCCGCTGCGGGCACATTTGGCGCGTGCACTCCGGTGCGCAAACGAATGCCATTTACCGATGGCAAAAACGCCAGAGATGCGCCCTCAAGAAATTCGTAAGGATCGCCAATTAAATCTGCCAGTGTGGATTCCGTGCAACCGCTGGCTACCAGTGTTGAGTACTTCACAATATCATGACCTCCATCTGCTATGGCGCGCTCAACGATCGGCAATACCGATTCCGTCATGATAGCTTTCATTTCCCTCGGGACACCGGGGAGTGATATAAGTTTTGTACTTCCGCTTTGCATCAAAAGTCCCGGCGCGCTGCCCACGCTGTTCGGCAAAGCCGTTGCCGTGGACGGCCGCAGTGCCTGCCCCCGCTGACGTTCCGTGAATGGCCGGCCTCTGCGCATCAGTGCCTGCTTTAAGTACTCCAATACCACAGCATCTTCTATCATCTCATCACCCAGGAATGAGCACAGAACATCTTTGGTAATATCATCGTGCGTGGGCCCAAGACCACCGGTGATGATCACACAGTGGTGCGTGGCGCTCAAGCGTTGCAATTCGTCGGTCATACTCTGCGGACTGTCTCCCACCACCGCATGAGAACTCACCTTGGCACCGAGCTCGGTGCACCGTTCGGCTATCCAAGCCGCATTGGTGTTCACCACCTGACCTATGCAGAGTTCATCGCCTATGGTAAGTATTGCTATGGAATACATTTGCTGCCTCCGGTATTGTGCTGTGTAGTGCGTATTGCTCGGTACCTGCTGTGTGCCGGGCGCTGAAAATGTCCTTTGATTCCGCCCGTTCAATAGACACGTGATCCGCACGCAATCTACAGACTGCAGACCCGACCGAGTTGACGTCGGCAATGCGCATATAAAAAAACAGCACGCTCGAAAGCGTGCTGTTCCTTGAAAAACGAACTTGTATGTGACTATTACTCAGCCTGAGCTGCGTCGTCAGCCTTTGCTGCTTCCTCGGGAGCAACTACTGCCGCTTCCGCCGCAACTACTGCCTCAATAGCAGCAACTTCTTCGGGAGCAATAGTAGGAGCAACACCCTCAGCAACATACTTCTCGGCATTAGGCACAGGGTGATTAGCGTTGTACGCTGCAATCACGGCTTGGTCTTTGCCCTTCAGAGCATCAACCACCGAGAGTACAATCTTCTTCGATTCTTTGTCGAACTCTACAACCTTCAGCGGAAGAGTGTCACCAACATGGAAGAAGTCTGCAATGCTGCGCACCGGAGCAAAGGAAAGCTGCGATGAAGGAACAAAGCCGTCTACACCTTCGGGCATCTCAACGATTACACCCTTGTCGATGATACGTACAATGCGGCCTTCTGTTTCCGTGCCTACCGTGAAGCGCTCTGCAAACACATCCCACGGGTTGTCCGTGATTTGCTTGTGTCCCAGAGAAATACGGCGGTGCTCAGGATCTACACTCAGTACTATTACTTCCAGCGGATCACCCTTCTTTACGAATTCACCGGGGTGGCGAATCTTCTTTGTCCATGATAGGTCGCTGATGTGAACCAAACCGTCTACGCCGGCCTCGAGCTCAACAAACACACCAAAGTTGGTGAGGTTGCGAACGATACCGTTGTGCACGGAATTGATAGGATACTTGTTCATCAGGTCTTGCCAAGGATCGGGTTCCAGCTGCTTTATACCAAGAGCCAGCTTACGATTATCACGATCGATATTAAGAACAACTGCTTCGAGGATTTGACCCAAAGAAACCAGCTGTGACGGGTGCTTGATGTGCTGTGTCCACGACATTTCACTGATGTGGATCAAGCCTTCAACGCCCTTCTCAATCTCGATAAACACACCGTAATCGGTAATGCTTACAACCTTGCCGCTTACCTTCGCGCCCGGCTCGTACTTCTCTCCGATGGTATCCCACGGGTGAGGAGTAAGCTGCTTCATACCCAACGAAATACGCTTCTTCTCTTGATCGAAATCAAGAACGGCAACTTTCACTTGCTCGTCCAGCGTAACGATTTCGGATGGGTGATTTACGCGGCCCCACGAGAGGTCGGTGATGTGAACCAAACCGTCTACACCGCCAAGGTCTACGAACACACCGAAGTCGGCAATAGCCTTCACGACGCCTTCGAGTACCAAACCTTTTTCGAGCGAGGAAATAATCTTACCGCGCTGCTCAGAGATTTGCTCTTCAAGAAGGATCTTGTGGCTTACTACAACATTCTCGCTGGGGTTATTAACCTTCACAACGCGAACGTCGATGGTCTTACCTACCCATACATCAAAATCGCGAACAGGACGAACGTCGATTTGTGATCCGGGAAGGAAGGCCTCGATACCTAACAAATCCACAACCATACCACCCTTAATACGGCGGAGGATGCGAACAGGAATAACATCTTGCTTTTCGTAGTGCGAAAGAATATCGTTCCATGTCTTCATGAAGTCGGCACGGCGGCGCGACAGAACCAAGCGGCCCATCGCATCTTCCATTTTATCGACGAATACGTCGATGCCTTCGCCGATCATCAGCGAATCCGCTGCAACAGAGAACTCCGCGCGGGGTACAACGCCAAGACTCTTGAAACCGATATCTACAAGGATTTCATCTTTGCTTATTGCAACAACACGACCATGCACCATCTCGTCTTCCTTGATGTGCGTCATGTTGGTTGCCAACATTCTTTCGAAGGACTCGTTATCCAGACCGTTAACGTCTAGATCTAAATCACCTTCCAGCAATGCTGCTAAGGTGCTCTTTTTGGAAAGCTGCACAGGCACTTCATCCAAGATGGATGTTGTTTCCGCTTGCAACTCTGTGGTACCGGCGGCGGCCTCTACGGGCTGCTGCTCTGTTGATTCTGGTGTATCAGACATACAAAAACTCCTACTGCAGAAAGTTCGGTGCTGCGAGGTCGAGACTCTCTTCGTGTACTAGTGAAACAAATGAACGCAGCGGCTATAAGACCGCGAATATAGGGGAAAATTGCGTACGTGAAGCCATGAACAGGCCTGTTTTTCCAATATCATGCGTTGTGGTGGCAAATGTTCGCCACCCTGCCCGTTGAACGGCCTCCGTGGTATCTTTGCCCCCGGCAGATTCACGTATTGGGCATGTGGTCAGCAACCTGTTCATAAACTCGGAAGCCGGTCACGGAAGCCGGTCAGCTCCACGTACAGACCATGAATGTTTTAGACCGATACATACTCAAAGGTTTTTTATCGACGCTGGTCTTCTCGATCGCCGCGTTATGCGTGATATTCCTGGTGGTGGATCTCATGGAAAGTCTGGATGGTTTTTTAGATCATCGAGCTCCCATCAGTGCTATTGCCTCGTATTACCTGTACTACCTGCCGCAAATCATTAAACTGATTTTCCCTATAGCCATGCTGCTGGCAAGTTTGTTCTCGGTGGGGCGCCTTGCGGGCAATCACGAGGTAACGGCAATGAAGTCTGCGGGCATGAGTGTGTACCGCTTACTTCTGCCTATTGCTGTCGTGAGTTTGCTTTTGAGTTGTTCACAATTGTACTTCAATGGCTGGGTGGTGCCCTTTGCTCAAACGAAAATGTTGCGCGTGGATCGCGAGTATCTGGGTAAGGCAAAGAACCGCACGGAAACTCAGGTATTCAATGTGGCATTTCGCGATACCCCACTGCGCAATGTTCTGATGAACTCCTACAACGATGAATCACGACGCGGTGTTCGGCTGTGCATTGAAGACTACTCTGCACTGCAGAGCCCCAGAATTGTTCGAAGACTGGATGCCGAGAGTTTCTATTGGGACAGTGTGAAAACAACGTGGGTAGCAGAGAACACATTCGTACGCACCATCAGCGGGAGTGGTGCCGTTGGTACCCGCTACGCTGCTAAAGAAGCCGTGCAACTATCAATGCCGCATCAGGCTATTGTGGGCTTGCAGCGCTCCGCCGACGAAATGAACCTTCGCGAGTACAGAGAGTACATTGATGTGCAGGAACGCGGCGGCAAGGATGTTCGCATGAAGCGCATCGATTATTACGGTCAGTTTGCTTTTCCTTTTGCCAATCTTATCGTGGTATTATTCGGCGTTCCTTTTGCCTCCGTGAAACGCAGAGGCGGAGTGGCGGGAGAGATAGCCGCTGCAATGATTGTAACTTTTTCCTATCTGGTATTCACCAAACTCAGCCAGTCTCTGGGATTCGAATTAGAATTACCCGCGCCGGTGGTAGGTTGGTCTGCGAATATCATTTTTACGGTTATAGCGTTGGCAAACTTGTGGCGGCTGCGCACCTAGGATTCCCGGCTGCCGATTTCGCTGGCGGTTGCGGAATTCTTTGTTCTTCGTGTAGTTTATTGTAAGTGTAGTTTCGTACATCACTCGTGTACACAAAATCTATGGATGAAGTTCGCTCTTTAGGCAGCTTGGAAGGACGTCGCATCGTTCGCGATATCTATCGTGAGTTGCGATTCGACCGTCAGTATAGTGGTTTCACCATTCTTGCCACCACGTGGAGAATATGCACGTCGGAAAAGGAACTCTTTCGATACTCGTTGAGCCAGGTGCGCGTGTTGCACCCTCTTGGTTTCTTCAGGGGTACCTCGCTATGGATGCAGGAGATCATCAATCGCTTCTACTCCCCCACCATCAACTCCTTTGTGTACTTCGGTGCTGCGGTGCTGTTGGTAATGATCGGCGTACGGCGATTCACGGATCATATCTCGGACACTACTGTGCTTGGAAGCATTTTGTTTGAAGCATTTCTTCTTATCGTGATGTTTCTCGTGCTGTACTTTTCGCCGCCGGAAATAGACACCGAAGATGATGAAGAAGCAAATGCAACCGCCACCGGCAATGATGTGCTCCGAGAGATTGGCGAGATAGGCCGCGACTATGCTACCGTTTCCATGCAGATGGAACAGGCAGTGCAGCAGCTTCAGGAATTACGCCTGGTGCACGAGCAGCTTGCGGAGCGTGTACGCCAAAGTACAGAGGCGGCGCACCTGGCTATAAGCCCGAACCCTGCGTTACTCACCACCATGGAACAGACAAATGCATCTTTGGAAAAATTTCAGCAATCTGTAGAGGCATTGAACATTGCGGCCAACAAACTTCAACGTGAAGAAATTGACGCAGCTGTGCGCCGAGAGGTAGAGTTGCTGTTGGCACGGCGTGTGAACGGCTAGAAGCTTCAGAGTTACCACCGTGGTTGTCTTCGCGCCTACCACACATCGGCTGCGACTACCCCACGTACAAATGGAATGTGACCGTGAAAAAATCATCCCGTCGATCGCCAAGATCGCGTTTCATAGACATCTACTTCGTGCTCTACATAGCAGCACTGGTACTTGTTATACCCGATCAAGGCACATCGAAAAATGATACTGCAGAGCTCGTCACTTCCCTGCTGCAAACATCCTTTCAGCTGCATGTTGAGCGGCCGGTATTGTTGTGCCGGGTTGTACGCTCCGGAGACTCTCTTACGGTACTCTCGTGCGATTCGGTCAACGGAATTTTTCATAGCGGTGCAATGAAAAATGTACGCTACGATGTAAGCGTTGAAGATCAATCGTACCAAACGCAGTATGCCATAAACTCACACACTACTCCTCAAAGTTCGTTCTTCACACTGAGCGGATCTGCAGATCAGGGAGGAGTGCGTTTTGGCTGGAAGCCACCGTTGGCAGACAAGCGGAATCGCCTGTTCAGAGTGAACGTATCGGCTTCGGCAACACCTGTGCTGCCTGAGTCGCTCACGGAACAACAGCGTGAGTCGTTGCGAAAAATTACCGGCAATCCAAACGAGGTAATTGTACATGCCCGCACGCAGTTTACCGTGGCATTGGTGTTTGTGGATGGTGGCAGTGCTTCTATGGCAGCATCGCAGCCTGTGTCGTCGCAGATCGCAGCATCCGGAGACACCGCTCTGGCACGCCGTTACGAGGAACTTCTGCGTCAATTCGAACAACCTCGAGCTGCCATTGCGCCCCGCGGCGAGTTCTTCCTGCAGCCGCAGGAAAACGTATTGAAGATGATTGCCAACCAACCCTTCGTGAACCGTATCAGAGTGTATGGCGCAGATGCAGCCCGCGAGGTTGAAGCTATTCGCGTCTCGGGCGCCAATGCCTATGCTCGCATTGAAGGTTCCGAGATCATCGTATCCGGCATGGCACCGCAGAGCGGGAGTGTAGCAATCACTTTAGGCGCTCGCCGTAGTACCGACAAGAAAGACACGTCCGTAGTGTTTAGAGTAGTTGCCGGCGCACTCGAAGCCCCGCAAATACCTGGCTCTATGTACCCAGGTGTTGCATATACGTTTCAGCCTCGACTTCCGGAAGTAAGCGGCATGCCTGCCGGCGCAGTGCTGCGCGACGACCGCGGCAACGAGGTTGTGCGAAGCACACAAGGTGAGTCGTTCACATTTATTCCCAGAAATGAAGACACCACCCGAACTTTCAGCTTCGAGAGATCGTTGAATGAGAGAAAAATCGGGCAGACCTATGCCATAGCTATCGTTCCTTTTCCCTCGCCGGAAATCATCGACATCTCTATGCGCAACGGCCAAGTGTGGGTGCGCACGCGAGCCTACGGTTTGGCTCAAGATGCTAAATCGCGGGTGCGACTGGAACTTCTGAACAGCCCTGCTGTTCGCGTACAGGAACGCTTGGGAGATTGGAGCTACGACGAGCAATCGCACTCACATATACAGGTGTTCCAGTTTACGTCTGCTACTTCAACAGTTTCAGTACGCGCTGTGAACGGAAGAAAGCAGGCCTCGGAGCGCAGGGATTTTGTGCCACGAAGCGAACGATAAATCAAGAGCATAGCCCGCTCGCAATTGCCTGTAGTTTCTGCGGGTGTATGGTATTGCTTTATAGCACAATCCACTCGAAGCATCCACTCGTAACATCCTCACGACTCCATCATCATCTCAGGGCTCGTTGCCTGCGGTAGCGAGCAACATTCTTTGCATGGTCGGTTCCTGTTACTGCAAAAGCATGCATGCCGCTTCCATCCCCCAAGGCGCAGAAATACAGGTAGGAATGTGATTCGGCATTGAGCACCGCTTCAATACTAGCCGCGCTAGGCGAACAAATGGGCCCCGGCGGCAGGCCGGCATAACGATAGGTATTGTACGGATTATCAATCTCCAGATCTCTATACAAGAGCCGACGCGCCTCTCCGCCAAGCGCATACTGCACCGTGGGATCGGCAGAGAGTTTCATGCCCAAGCGCAACCGGTTCAGATACACTCCCGCAACTCGCGCCCGTTCGGAATTCACCGACGTCTCGCTTTCAACAATACTGGCCAGTGTCAACACCCGGTGCTTACTCATGCTCTTGCTCAGGTTTGAACTGTTGTACAACTTCTCAAAACGAGTATTCCATACGCTGCGCTGCTCGCGTAGTAATCTGTCCAGCACCTCGCCTTCCGGTTGATGAAAGTAAAAATCATAGGTATCGGGCATCAAGTACCCTTCCAGGGTATTCACCGGCACATTGTTGGATTCGATCAACGAGTCCGCATACATAAGCCGCATAAACGCCGCTGAATCTGAACCCAACTTTGACTGTATGATACTCGCAAAGCGACGAGCAGAGATTCCTTCGGGAAAGGTTACCCGAAGGGTAAGAACGCCGTCGCCGAATACCATAGCACGCACCACGCTCCAATGGGTATCGCCGGGTGTAAAGCGATAGCTGCCTCGGTGCATGGGCTTTCGAGTAATTCTGGATACAAGCCCCAATACACCGCGCATAACGGAGGGATAGCGCACTATTCCCTCTTTACCAAGTACTGCGCTAACTCGCGATGCTGAAGATGCCGGTGGAATGTATACTACCAACGGCTCGGAGAGCCGCACCGGTAGCTGCAGATACCACAATAGCGCAACTCCGCTCACAAGGAGCAGTGCTGCAGCTATTCGCGTTATTCGAAGCAAGAGTTTCATATCCAAAAATACCATCGTCGTCAATCACGTGGTGCCGGCCGGCTCCCCGCAACATACTAGCCGGCACGCTAAGCGAACAATTCTCAAGAAACCTTTGATGTTTCGTTTTTTTACCTGCATCGTTGCCACGGCTCTCTGTATTTTTGCGACTGTCCTTCACAGACCTGACGTCTATCCCGATTCTCATCACAAAGGTGTTTTATGGAGTTTCTTCAAAACAAGATTCTAGAAATGTTACCCTCGCTACGCGATACACGAAACGCGTTGCTGAAGGAAAAAGGTGAAGTTCAAATTGCTACCGTAACCGTGGAGCAGGTGCTGGGCGGTATGCGCGGCATTCCTTCGGTATTGTGCGATACCTCTTCGGTATCGGCAGACGAAGGCTTGCGTATTCGCAACATTCCCATCCTTGAGCTCACCGACACCACACCGGAGGAGATATTCTTCCTGCTGGTTACCGGTTCGCGCCCCAATGAAAGTGAAAAAGAACAACTTCGCACGCTGTTTAGTGCAAAGGCAGAGCTGCCGAGCTATGTGCTCGATACCTTAAAGTCCATGCATAAAGATGCTCACCCGATGGCAATGCTGTCGGCAGGTCTTCTTGCAATGGAGCATGAGTCCGAGTTCCGCCGCGCATACGATGCAGGTGCTACCAAGGATCAATTGTGGCAAGCAACATTGCAGGACAGCATCACGCTGCTCTCTCGCATTACTACTCTTGCAGCAACCATCTATCGCCTGAAGTTCCATGGCGGCAATCTTATTGCTCCCGATCCTTCCGCGGATTGGTCCACCAACTTTGCCAACATGCTTGGCGTGAACGATACCGAAGCGTGGAAAGATCTGGTACGCTTGTATTTGGTTCTTCACTCTGATCACGAAGGCGGCAACGTAAGCGCACTAACCGGCCTTACCGTGGGCTCCGCGTTGAGCGATGTGTACTATGCTGTGAGTGCAGGTTTAAACGGCCTTGCAGGTCCTTTGCACGGTTTGGCAAATCAAGAAGTTCTGGCGTTTATCCGTGATGTGGTTGAGCACTTCAAGGGCGTTCCGGACAACGAAACACTCTCTGCGTATTGCTGGGATCGATTGAAGAGCGGCCGGGTGATCCCCGGATATGGTCACGGCGTACTTCGCTGCACCGATCCCCGCTTCACCGCATTCCATGAATTTGCCGAAAAGCACAACATGCAGAGCGACAGCATCGCGTTGGTGCAAAAGTTCTTCCAAGTTGTACCCGGTATTCTTACCGAGCATGGTAAGGCAAAGAGCCCGTGGCCAAATGTCGATTCCATCAGCGGCTCCTTGCTGTACGATTTTGGTATGACGGAATTCTCGTTCTACACGGTAATGTTCGGTGTATCGCGTGCTATGGGAATCTGCTCTCAGATTCTTGTGCACCGTATGCTTGGATCGGCTATTACACGCCCCAAGTCGTTGACATTGAATCAACTCTCTGCTCTTGCAAACAAGTAAGCATAGCGGGCATTCAGGCCTCAGGCCATACGGCAGCGGCGACAATCGTTTAGAAACGA
>JBJOLU010000192.1:0-10167 GCA_046052705.1 Bacteroidota bacterium
ACGAAGCGTTTACCGCTATGCGTGCTCGCGGTGCGCAGGTTACCGACATCGTGATTCTGGTTGTGGCAGCGGACGACAACGTGATGCCCCAGACGCTCGAGGCTATTAGCCACGCACAGGCTGCTAATGTGCCCATGATTGTAGCCATCAACAAGATTGATAAAGAGAATGCGAACCCGGATAACATTCGCCAGCAACTCGCGAACAACAATGTTCTACTAGAAGAGTGGGGCGGCAAGTATCAGTCCATGGAAATAAGTGCTCGTAAAGGTATCAACATCGATAAGCTTCTTGAGAAGGTAGTGCTGGAAGCAGACATGCTGGATTTGAAGGCAAATCCCAATCGTCCGGCTCGTGGTGCCGTTATTGAAGCTCATGTGGACAAAGGACGCGGTAATGTGTCGACCATCATGATTCAAAAGGGTACACTGCACGTTGGTGATGCATTCCTTACCGGTCAGTTTTTTGGCCGTGTACGCGCCATGTTCGACGAGCGCGGACACAGAGTGGAATCGGCCGGTCCGTCCACACCGGTGCAGGTTACCGGCTTCGACGGCTTGCCGGAAGCAGGAGACGTGCTGATCTCTTCGGAGAATGATGCAGCTCTGCGCGACGTTGCTATTCAGCGCCAGATTCTGCGCCGTGAGCAGCAGCTGCGCCAGGTGCGTCACATTACATTGGACGACATCTCTGCACGTATTCAGCAAGGCGGCGTAAAGGAACTTCGCTTGATTATCAAGACCGACGTAAGCGGCTCGCTGGAGGCGCTCACCGACTCGCTGCTGAAGCTGTCTCGCGACGAAGTAAAGGTACAGGTAATCTATCGCGGCGTTGGTACCATCACCGAAAGCGATGTGATGCTGGCGGCTGCATCCGATGCAATTGTTATCGGCTTCCAGGTTACTGTGCCTACATCGGTGCGCAAGATTATCGAGAACGAACAAGTGGATGTGCGCTTGTACTCAATCATCTACGATGCAATCAACGAAATCAAGCTTGCGCTTGAAGGTATGCTCTCTCCCGATATCAAGGAAGAAGTTACCGGTCGTGTGGAAGTTCGTCAGGTGTTCAAGATCTCTCACGTTGGCCAGGTGGCAGGTTCGTACGTGCTGAGCGGAACTATTGTGCGCAACGACAAGATTCGTTTGCTGCGCAATGGCTTCGAGATCTTCAAGGGCACTATTCAATCGCTCAAGCATGTTAAAGAAGATGTCAAGGAAATGCGCGCCGGTTTCGAGTGCGGTATTACCATCAACGGCTTCAATGAATACGAGCCGGGCGATATAATCGAAGCATATAAGATCCTTGAAATCAAACGCAAACTGTCGTAACGCTGTATGTCTGTTCGCACGGAAAAAGTAGCAGGCGAGGTACACAAAGCCCTCTCCCCCGTTATGGACGCGTTCGCGCGTGAACATGGCGGCGGGTTGCTCACCATTACCAAAGTGGTGATGTCTCCCGACCTTTCCATTGCGAAAGTGTATGTGAGTGTGTTTGCTTCCAAGCTGGCACATCCACTGTTACTGAAAACACTGGGCGCTGAAGCTTTTAGGTTTAAACGTGCCTTGGCCACCGGTGTGCGCTTACGCATTGTGCCGGAGTTACGGTTCTTTATTGATTCGTCCTTAGACGAAGTGGAACGATTAACGGAGATATTAAAAGCAAATCCTCCACTGCATCCGGAGTCAACACGTGATGAATCAGATGCCGATGCTGTCGGTTCGGACGAGTAGCACGCCGCAGGGCGTTGATGCTTGGTACGAGAGTGCCGTCTCTGTGGGCGGTGCCATGCTCATTGATAAACAAGCTTCCTGGACATCCTTCGATGTTGTGGCAAAGCTGCGCTCGCTATGGAAGATCTCGAAGATTGGTCATGCGGGAACACTCGATCCCCTAGCCACGGGGTTACTCATTGTGTGTTGCGGCAAAGCCACCAAACGCATTCAGGAGTTTCAGGATAAAGAAAAAGAATACCTGGCCGTGGTGAAGCTTGGTGCAACAACCTGCACCTACGACGCCGAGGGCGAGGAAGAGAACATTAAAGATGTTTCGCATGTGCATGCGCAAAGCATCATCGAGGCAGCGTCACGGTTCACCGGCGATATCGAACAGATACCTCCGATGTACAGCGCACGAAAGGTACAGGGTAAACGGCTGTATCAGTTGGCTCGAAAAGGAGAAAACATCGAACGTCCGGCAACGCACGTTCACATTAGCTCCATCGAGATTTCGGATATAGTTCTGCCACGGTTTAGCATGAAGGTACGCTGTTCCAAAGGCACCTACATTCGCACCCTGGCTCACGACATCGGCGCTGTGCTCGGCACCGGCGCATATCTGGAGTCTCTGCGGCGCACCGCTATCGGTGAATTCTCGGTAGACGATGCGCTGACCATCGACCGGCTCATGCCCATGGCTCGCGATCTACGCGATCGTAAAGCACAGGCTGCCGCCCATGGTTAATGCGTGACAAGATGGTGTTGATGGTCATACATAAAGAGTTATTTGAACACAAAGAATCATTTGAATTGTTCGGCATATGGTAATTGTTCGAGACATCACGCAGTGTGAACGCGACGCGAAAAGCGTTGTGACGGTGGGCACCTTCGATGGTGTGCATCGTGGCCACCGCCGGATTATCGATCGTATGAAACAGATTGCGGCAGAGACCGGCGGACGTACCGTTGTGGTCACCTTCGATCCTCATCCGCAGATTGTGCTGAACAAAGCAGGACGCGAACCGCTGAAGCTGTTGAGTTCCATGAACGAGCGCTTACGCCTGTTAGCCGATGCTCAAGTTCACACAGTGGTGGTGATACCGTTCACCTTCGAGTTTGCAAATACACGAGCCGAGGATTTTATCCTTGAACTCTTGCATAAATACGTGGGCATAGGTTCGTTTCTGGTGGGTTACGATCATACCTTTGGTCGCGACCGCGAAGGCAACGAAGAAATGCTCCGCTCGTTGGGTGCGGTGCACAACTTTAGTGTTGAGCGCATTGATCCGTTGATGCTTGGCGAGGTAAAAGTGAGCAGCACGCAAATTCGTACGGCGCTCAAAAGCCATCGTCTGGCAGATGCCAATGAGATGCTTGGTGCAGCGTACTCGGTAGAAGGAATAGTAGTGGAAGGCGATGGCCGCGGACGCCGATTGGGATACCCCACTGCGAACGTGGAATGCATTGAGTCTCACAAACTCTTGCCGGCAAATGGTGTGTATTGTGTGTCTGCCGTTATCGACAACGTACAGCGTTTCGGAATGGCGAACATCGGCACCAGACCAACATTCACGGATGATATTCATCCGCGTTTAGAGGTTCATTTTTTCGATTATAACGGTGTGCTTTATAATAGGCGCATCGCAGTTCGATTTCATGCTTTTATTCGGCACGAAATGAAGTTCGACAGCATAGACATTTTCTGGTCGCAGCTGCGGGACGATCGCGAAACATGTGAAGCATTTATCGCGAATAGTCTTCAGTAGTACCAGGCACAGGTAGTAGCACAGGATTTAGCACGACAACACAGAACAATATTCATTTTTTTCTTCATCATTTTATATCAGGGTTTGTTATGGTTTCGAAAGAACGAAAAGCAGAACTCATTGCTCAATACGGTGGTTCAACAACAAATACAGGATCGCCCGAAGCTCAAGTGGCAATTCTCACCGAGCACATCAACTTGTTGCAGTCCCACCTGGACACACACAAGAAAGATCATGCCAGCCGCCGTGGTCTGATCCGTCTTGTTAACAAGCGTCGTACTCTTCTGAACTTCTTGCAGAGTCGCGACATCAAGCGTTACCGTGCAATCATCGCTTCGCTCAGTCTGCGTAAATAATACCCCGCATTACGGTGGGTATGCAGGCGTGCAGGTATGCAGCTAAGAGGCATGAGAAACGCGCGGGGACGGACCCTGCGGTTCATTTACTTACTACGAGAATATTATTATGTCTGTCCAAAGAGTTTCAACACTCATTAATGGCAAAGAGTACTCGATCGAAACGGGTCGCTTTGCAAAGCTGGCAGACGGTGCGGTGATGGTTCGCTATGGCGATACTATGATACTTGTCACCGTGTGTGCAGCACAGGAGCCGAAGCCTGATATCGATTTTATGCCGCTTACCGTGGAGTATCGCGAGAAGTCTGCGTCGGCGGGTAAAATTCCGGGCGGTTTCTTCCGCCGCGAGGGACGTCCCTCCGAGAAAGAAATTCTCTCGGCACGTCTTATCGACCGTCCTATTCGCCCCATGTTCCCCGAGGGCTGGCGTTGCGATACGCAAATCATCGCAACGGTGTTCAGTGCCGACGACGAAAACGAACCGAACTCACTGGGCATGACGGGCGCATCCTGCGCTCTTATGATCAGCAACGTTCCCTTCAATGGCCCTATTTCCGAGGTTCACGTGGGTCGTGTTGATGGCGAGCTCGTTATCAATCCTACGTACAAGCAGCTTGAAGTTTCCGATTTGGAAATCACCGTTGCCGGTACCGACGAATCCATCATGATGGTAGAAGGTATTTCCAAGGAAATCAGCGAAGATGAATTCCTCGAGGCCTTGGAGTTCGCACACAAGAACATCCGCAAGCTCAATGCACTACAGCACGAGCTGGCCGCCATGATCAACGCCGTCAAGCGCGAAGCGCCGGCTCCTTCCAGACCCGAAGCTATCGAGAACGCTGTCCGTGCATTGATCACCGACAAGGTTCGCGCACAACTTGCCAACCCCAGCACCAAAGATCAACGCATTCTGTTCCGCCGCGCATTGAAAGAAGAGGCCATTGCTATGGTCAACGAGCAATTCGCTACACAGGAAGAGTTTGCCGGCAAGGATTTCAAGAAACTCTGCGATGGTATTATCACCGATGTTGAGTACGAAGAAATGCGCGCTATGATCATCAAGGATGGTCGCCGTTTGGATGGTCGTGATACCACCACCATTCGTCCTATCGCCTGCGAAGTAGGATTGCTGCCGCGTACACACGGCTCTGCCTTGTTTACCCGCGGTGAAACACAGTCGTTGACTACCGTTACTTTGGGAACTGCACGCGATGAGCAAATCGTGGACGGCCTGCTCCCTACCTACGATCGTCATTACATGTTGCATTATAACTTCCCGCCCTTCAGCACCGGCGAAACCGGTCGCACGGGTGGTACCAGCCGTCGTGAAATTGGTCACGGTAATCTTGCCGAGCGCGCGCTTCAGCCAATGATGCCCGCAAAAGCAGACTTCCCCTACACCATTCGTATTGTGTCGGACATTCTGGAATCCAATGGTTCATCGTCGATGGCCACCGTATGTGCGGGCTCGCTTGCATGTATGGATGCAGGTTTGCCGCTCAAGAAGCAGGTGGCCGGTATTGCCATGGGCTTGATCAAAGAAGGCAGTGATGTGGCAATTCTCAGCGACATTCTTGGTGATGAAGATCACCTTGGCGACATGGACTTCAAAGTAGCCGGAACGTCGGACGGTATTACCGCTTGCCAAATGGACATCAAAATCCAGGGCTTGTCTATAGACATCATGCACAAAGCACTCGAGCAGGCACGTGCCGGCAGAATGCATATTCTTGGTGTGATGAACGAAACTATGGACGCACCTCGCGGCGATCTATCTCCGTTTGCTCCGCGCCTTACCACCATCAAGATTCCGGTAGAGTTTATCGGAGCAGTGATCGGACCGGGTGGCGAAATGATCCGTGCAATCACCAAAGAAACCAATTCCGAGATCAACATCGAGGACGATGGTACCATTACCATTGCAGCAGTAAAGGGCGAACACGCTCAAGCTGCTATCGAATGGATTATGGGTCTGATCCGCATGCCTGAAGTAGGCACGGTGTATCAGGCAAAGGTGAAAGAAGTACGCGAAGGCCTTGGAGCTATCATGGAATTCCTTCCCAAGAAGCAAGGTCTTCTCCACATTTCCCAAATCGCTCATGAGCGCGTGGAAAATGTTGGCGACTTCATGAAGGCCGGCGATATCGTGGAAGTAAAGCTTATCGAGGTTCAGCACGACGGAAAGTTCCGCCTGAGCCGCAAGGCATTGATCCCCAGGCCCGAAGGCATGCCCGAGGAAGAGGAACGTCCGCGTCGCGAGCGCCCGCATGGCGACCGTCCGCGTGGCGGCGGTTACGACCGCGATCGTCGCGGTCCGCGTCGCTAAACGCACTGCACGTCAACGCGAACAACCTTTCACATAAAACACCACCCTCGCATGGAATCCATGCGAGGGTGTTTTGTTTATCAAGGCTTTTTCACGAGTACCACGCCGTACGAGCTGAACGAGAACTACTGCGGATTCGCCTGCATGAACGTCCTATACTGAATCGCATCAAGGTGCCGTCATAGGCGCTTACGCTCAAGGAACTGGTTCCAAGGTAATCCGCATTCTGGGTACGGATTTCTCGTCTCTCACCCGGCAATCAGCCATGTCAAAACAAGACAATTTTCGTTCAGTTCGATGTTGTCCTTGTCCCACAGATTATCCCCGTTTCATCAAATCCCGAGGCACCCTCGTTGATACATTCCCCGACATACTCATCATCTCTCTATCCAGCCGTCTCATACGATACGATCTGCTATATTTTCATCCCGCGATATTTTCTCATTTTTTGTGTAAGTTGCTTTACGGCTAGTCAGGGTTCTTTTTTTTCGAAGCACTAGATATTCCCTTAACAACTTTCGCGAATCTGCGCTTTACCTCTTGCCCGTCATCTATCGGTCATCGTTGGCATACTATTCGTCTCTTCCGCTTTTTATACTTCTGTTATTTCTGCGCGACAATTTCTGACGAACAACGTTTTTAAACATTTTTTGGGTGGTTTTATGAAAACATTGGCCCTTAGCCTCCTGACATTACTTTGCTTTTTCACGACCCCCTCCGCGCGAGCCCAATGTCCACCGGGATGGACGACAGCAACTCCCACCTTCGTCATAAACCCTTCCTGCTCGATTACCGTTACCATTTGTTATATCTGCTCTCCAAGCGGCGGGTCCCCGACTACCATTCTTATCGCTGGTTGGTACCAATCCGGTCCTTGCTCGGGAGTGGATTTCGGGAATGATTTTATTGTCTCACTTTTCATCCAACACTACGACAGTTTTTGCACTATTACCGATTGTCGTTCTGGATGTACGGATTTCATAGTGGACATCCCCGCTTGTCGTCAATGGTATTACAACTATAATCCCCCTTTGCCTCTTTTTTATTGGTGGGAACCATGTTCATCCAGTTCAAAACATTGCACTGTCACAACGAGTATCTGCCGTGATTCACAGACCGGGTCCATAATTGAATGCGGTTCTCGCAGTTATGGTAGTTATGGCATTTCATGTGCCACGGCCATCCCGCCACCATCCGGAACGCCCTCGCCTTCAGGAAACCATATACCCTACGGTCTTTGTAATGCTGGAGATTCGTGTCCTTGATAAGGTTTTGTGAACGTGAGTGTGAGGATATTGCGTCGTAGATCGGAGCAATTGTCGACTGCCTCTAATTATTCAACGACTCGGCCGGCGCAAAGACATAGTAGCTGTCTATCACTTTCCAGGTTTTCATATTTCTTTATTGCTCACTTCCATGTTTTTCTTCTACTTATTCATTTTTGAGCTTGTATGCAGCTCTCAATTATGGTCCAGTCCTGTTTCTGGAGACATGACATATTTGACCACAGACTATAAAGGTGTCGCGTCGAACGGCTCCACAGTCTTGAGTTATGGTACTCATGGTATCATACTAAGGTCAACCGATAAGGGAGCGTCGTGGTTCAGAACGTCAATCGGAAATGACAATGATGTCATTCGCATTGATACGATCAACTCTTCGTATGTAGCACTCACGAGGTCCGGTTTGCTGAGATCCGACGACAATGCCTCGACGTGGACTCGCACGGCCATTGAGAATGGAGTGGATATGTGTCGTGACAAAGACACCATCTATGTCCTCACGAAATACGCTATCGTTCGTACGACATTCTCGCGTATGGCTGACATCAGCACGCTCGTGAGCATGGATTCCACGGTGAGTGCTCGATCCATCGTTGCCTCGGCGCGAGGAAGTCTTCACTGGATAGAGGACAACAGATATGTACGCCACTATTCCTTATCGTCCAAGACATCCACAGCGACCGACGTACTTTCGCTCAACCAGTGTCCTACCTGCTACAGAATCGATGGATTGCAGCAAAACATGGGCAAACTGTACGTCGCTATCGTCAACACGAGAAACAATCCCGTTGGTGCCCTGCCTTTCGAATTCTATCAGGTATATATGTCTCCCAACCTAGGATCGTCATGGCAGCGATACTCGGCGGTTGACTCATTCGATGAAAACACTCTGGGAACAGCGAACTTCAAAGTCGTCAGCGATAGTCAGATTATCGCGTTACGAACAAAGGTACTGCCGCAAAGCGTGTACATCCCGGCACCTGATACGCTGAACAGGAAGTTACATCAGTGGTTTGTCGGTATCGAGTATCTTTCGTTCAATAACTCCGGCACTTCCAGTATCATCAATCCCGACGATACCATCCCGGAGCGCTATGCCTTATCGTCGGACCTACGCCTGAACTCTCTTCTGGATTTGGGTAATGGTATCATCGTTGCCAATGGCAACAATCATTGCATTGTCCGAAGCACCGACAATGGTCGGTCATGGCAACTTCAGTCGTACTTTCCTAACGACGCAGTTTATTCCACGCCATTTTTCCGCGGCGTGGATTCAAACCATCTCTATATGCCGTGCGCACAAGGGGCGTTTTATCGGACCGACAACGCAGGGTTAACGATTCTCCCCCAACGCTTCCAATTCTATCCGCAGTATCTAGCCAAGGGTGCGGGTGTCGTGTTTTCGCACTACGACAGTAGCGGACATGGGTGCGTGATAATTCAAGCCGGACTGGAGCTTGATTCGAACGTATTTATCACGAACGACTTCGGTGAAACGTATTCGCCAGTAGGCGTACTACCTTTATTTAATGTTTTTGCGTCAGACTCTGTTCAAAGGACGAAGTACCGGCTAACGAACATCATGATTCGCAATGAGGTGGAAACCGATACGGTCTTCCTGCTAGCCGGCACACCGACATATGTTGATGCCAATAACACGTTACAGCGCTATCCGTACAGTGTCGTGATACGCCTCAACAAACAGTATGGGCTTATTGACACGGTGGCTTTGCCGGTATCGAAAGTGGCGATGTTGATCCGAGCGGGACGATTGGTGTATTTGTTCGGCACGAACGGGGAGGACCTATCATACAAGCGAAATGTAGCGGACCTCGTGTTCCCGACGTATGCGATGTATCGGAGTATTGATGATGGACGGACGTGGGAATCTGTCTCGACCTCCTTACCCATACCTAACGAATATGTCAAGGTAGGACAGCAGTACGCTGCAGTCGTACCGGATTTCAGACCGGCCATTGTTTTCGACAGTACTCTCGTCGTCAGTACGGGTCAACGTCGCCTCCTCATCTATTCAAAGGATAAAATGAGACCGGATTCGTTGCATCTGCCTTTCGATCAGAATCTGCTGTATCTCGGAGAAACCATGATAAGCTCCGATAATGCACTCGCTATTGCGTCAATCGACGGCAAACTATTCAGCACTGCGCTTATTGAGGATGACAAAACCGTCTGGGATTCCAGCCCTCTACAGTCAGGATTGTCGTGGGACGGCCCACGTCTTCGTTTGCAAAGATTCATTCCCGTTTCAGATAATACCGGCTTTACGGTTACCGGTGAGTACAAAGACACGGACCGTAAATACAAGACGCATCTGTTACGTTATTCATTGAACATCCCGATTTCGGATGTCAAGGAAGACGTTCGCACTCTTCGTTTGTGGGAATCCTTGCCGTACCCGCAGCCCGCTCGACACACCGTGATGACCAGGATCTACTGGGACAAGCCGTGTTCACTTCAAGATCTGGAGATTTCTCTTTTCGATTTCGTCGGTATCCTCGTTGACGGTGATACCCATTCCAGTAGGATTGCAATAACCGCGGTTGATGAGATCAGTGCATCTCTCGCCGTTGATTGTAACGGGTTGACACCGGGCGTCTATTTCATCCGAGTCCGGTTGAGGAATTCCGATAGAACGATTCCGTTCGTCGTGCAATAAAGGATGTGCGGCGCACGCTGCGCTTTGCGCGTAGCGCGCTA
>JBJOLU010000193.1:0-8631 GCA_046052705.1 Bacteroidota bacterium
ATTACTCATTCCGAAGATATGTCTCACTTGTAGCTACGCGATTCCGCGTGGTCACCGTGAACTAGTAATTCACCTGTGCCTGCAAGCGAAGAAGATTGCCTTTTTGGGTGTTGCTTTGCAATGTAAAATCCTCGTATCGGCGGCTGGACATGGTGTACATGGCTACCAGCTCAAACGCCGGCACAGGCTGCCATTCAAGTCCAACCTCTAGTTCGCGCACGGAGTAGCTGCGCGCATCTTTCTCTGCCTTCTTGCCGCCGAAGTACTCTTGACCACGAACAAAGGCAGTGAAGTTGTTGTGATCGTAACTAAACTGATACAGAGCCATAAGGTAGCCGCCTCTTAACGAGCGAGTTTCTATAGAGTCTGTAGCCGTATTGAACTCGGGACCTTTGCCCACGTTGTATTCGGCTTGTAAGCCAAAGGGTTTAGGATACAAGATGAACGAAGCAGCCGTACGTTCGTCCAGATATTGAAGATCGGATTTGTACTTCACACCTGCGCTCAAGTTTGTCTTGCTCAGCACGAACATACCCTTGTATCTCTGCACGCCGGCTTCTACAATCTGATCGCCGATTTCCACGGGATAAGAAAGTCTTGCCACCCAGTGCAATTGATCGTTTGCTTCATTGGTGTTCACCACTTGGCCGTTGTACACACCCAAACCCAACACACCGTAGTCGCCGCTTCCCTTCAATCCCGACCGAACCAGGTTCGAGAACATAGCGCGTGTTGCCTTTGGTGCCCAGTAGAAAACAGCGCCGGTTTCGCGCTCGTTAGGCAGACCGCTGTTCAGAGCATCCGCGCGGTCCAGAGGAGCGCGGTTCTGGCTGGACTGCAAGTTCTCGAAGCCGAATGGCATCTTGCTTTGACCAATACGAAAACGATACTCGTTGTGCTCGTCTAATCCTACGTCCACGTAGGCATCGCGCATTTGCGAGAAGTTGTTTTTGTCGGTGGCGGCAGTGCTGCCAAGGTCTTGCTGCAGATACACAAACACATTTTTGTGTACTTGTCCCGACAGAACAATACGCGCACGACGGATAAAGAAGCCACCGTTCTTACCCCACGACTTATCGCATTGCTCACAGCCCAAACTGGAATTTGTTTCCAGCAGTCGATTGTATCGGAACTGGGTATAGCCCCTGAAGGAGATATTGTCGTACCACTTTTTCTCGGCCGCCGGAGCGCTCGGTGCCGTACTCGGCGCGGTAAGAGGTTTAAGGGAATCGGCCGGGTTGGCCACAAGGTTCGTGCCGAATACGCACAGCGCAACGGCGAGGAGGAGATTTTTCATCCACGTTTTAGATTAATTACACACAGCGTTCAAAACTCTGTGATTCACGTGGATACTACCAAACCATGCGATGTTACCATTTGGCAACACTGCCGGGCAAAAAGGTTACAGGGCTTGAACACCGCATGAATACTTGTGTTCAGGCTACCGTATACCTGCGGCACCATGAGCTATGTTGCCAATGTTACGTTATCGTAACACGGATTAGGACACTCGGAAGCGCGCATCGATCAGCTCGCGGCGTTCCTGCGAGCGCAGCGCATATTGAAATCCCTTGTGAATACTGTAGCCACCCACATCGCCTTTGGTGTTCATGGCAATGAATCCCACTTGGAAATCCTTGTAGTCACGTTGACGGTGAACAATACGCTCCACTGCTTCTTCGCAGGCCTCTTGCGGTGTTTTTCCTGCTCGCATCAGCTCCACAATAATGGCCGATCCCGCAATGCGAATCACGGCTTCGCCTTTGCCCGTGGCGCAAGCCGCACCAACGCTATTGTCCACAAACAACCCGGCACCGATAATAGGCGAATCGCCCACACGGCCGTGAATCTTCCATGCTAAGCCGCTGGTGGTGCATGCACCGCTAAAGTTGCCGTTGGCATCGCGGGCAATCATGCCTATAGTGTCGTGATTGTTGATACTGCCTGCAGGCGGCGTGTAGCCGCTCATCTTTTTCCATTCCTCCCAGGCATTGCGCGCCTTGTCGGTTAGAAGGTTCTCACGGCTAAAACCATGCTGCTCGGCAAAGCGCAAGGCGCCCTCGCCCACAAGCATCACATGAGGTGTTGTCTCCATTACTTTTCGCGCAACGGAAATAGGATGCATGATGTGTTCCAGGCATGCCACACTTCCGGCACGGCTTTGCTCGTCCATAATACAGGCATCAAGAGTGACGCGGCCGTCACGATCGGGCAGGCCGCCATATCCCACGCTATCTACAGCCGGATCAGCTTCCGACACCCGCACTCCCTGTTCCACCGCATCCAGCGCCTCGCCCCCGGCTTGCAGTACCTTCCACGCCGCATCGTTGGCATCCATGCCGTGGCTCCATGTGGAAAGCACGATGGGGTTGGAGGTGGCCATACCACCCGAGTTCTGCGCGGGCGCCTGTTTGACTAAGCTCGTTCCGGCGGGTACGGCCGCCGCCGCTAATGCTGATGTTCGAAGAAAATCACGACGCTTCATACGGTTACGGTAATAGTGTGATCAATTCACGACCTACGCTCATAAACTACAGCAATTACCGCAAACGCCGGATAGCAGAGCTCATGCGAAGAAGTCGTATGAGCGAAATCCTTTCCTTGGTCTTTTCATTTTCATACTTTGCCGCCGCGAGTACAAAGATTGTTCCCGCCAACCCTCATTATTCCCGGAGGTCCCTATGTGCTTCTCTGCTACAGCAAGTTTTGGTTCCGGAATGTTGCTTAGCGCCATTGGTGTGGCGTCGTTGCGTAAAGTGCGCACCGGGAATCGCAGGCTGTTTGCTGCTATACCATTGCTCTTTGGTGTGCAGCAATTTTCCGAGGGCTTTGTGTGGTTGGGCCTGCAGGATTCCTCGTACGGGTGGATAGTGCCTGTGTGTGCGGCAGTGTTTTCTTTTTGCGCTCACACGCTGTGGCCAACAGTGGTGCCGCTATCCATCATGCTCATGGAGCCGCAGGCAGAACGGCGCAAGGTGCTGCAATGGACTCTTGCCGTGGGTGTTCTTACCTCGCTGTATTTTCTGGTGTGTCAGTTGAGCTTTCCCGGTACCGCTATGATCGACGGCTATCACATACGCTATGTCCACGGGTATCCAATGGAGTTCGCCACTACCGTAGGAATATTCTACATGGTGTCCACAATTATTCCGCACTTCGTTTCCTCGCTGCGGCGTGCGTCATTGTTTGGAATCACTACCGCCATTGCTTATGGCATTACCTATGTGCTGTACAATGATTACATAGTGTCGGTGTGGTGTTTCTTCTCGGCACTGCTGAGCGCTATAGTGTATTACATTTTGTATCCCGCACCTACCCATATTCTTAGTGGTGAGCACAACGCACGTCACCATCACGCATAAAAAAAGCATGACGAAATTTCTCGCGTCATGCTTTGAGTATTACCAATGCTCTTCCTGTTAGGGAAGCACTCTATCTTTCAATTATCCGAAGTGCTTTTTCAGCATGGGCACTAAGTCTGTTTGTTCCCACGGGAACTCGGGGCGACCAAAGTGACCATAGGCAGCGCTCGCGCGATAAATCGGCTGGCGCAGTTTCAAGCGCTCCATGATACCGCGAGGTGTCATGTCGATATTCTTCAATACGAAGTCCGACACCAAGTGCCCCGGAACACCGGCAGATCCGTGCAGATCCACCATCAACGATGTGGGCTGTGCCACACCGATAGCGTAGCTCACCTGAATAGTACACTCTTTAGCAATGCCGGCAGCTACGATGTTCTTGGCAACGTGGCGCGCGGCATATGCTGCCGAACGATCCACCTTTGTCGGGTCCTTGCCGCTAAATGCACCGCCGCCGTGAGGCGCTTTGCCGCCGTAGGTGTCCACGATGATCTTCCGGCCGGTGAGGCCTGTGTCGCCATGAGGTCCGCCAATGATAAAGCGTCCTGTAGGGTTCACGTGGATCTTTGTTTTCTTATCCAGCAGGTGCTTGGGAATGCACTTAGAAATAACATGCTCAATTACATCATCGCGCAAAGCTTTTTGCTTCACGCCGGGATCGTGTTGGGTTGATACCACCACGGCATCCACGCGAACGATTTCTTTGTTGTCGTTGTACTCAAGTGTTACCTGGCTCTTTGCATCCGGACGCAAATACGGCATCAGCTTAGGTTGCTTTTTACGGATAGTGGCAAGGCGCTTTACGATATCATGTGCAAAGCTGATAGCGGCAGGCATGAGCTCTTTGGTTTCATTCACCGCATATCCAAACATCATACCTTGGTCTCCGGCGCCACCGGTATCCACTCCCATGGCTATATCTGCAGATTGACGGTTGATCACATTGATCACGGCACATGAATCAGCGTCGAAACGATATTCTGCTTTTGTGTAGCCGATGTCGCGAATCACACCGCGAACCACCTCGGGTAAATCGATGTACGTAGAGGTTGTGATCTCTCCGCCCACCACGATCATACCCGTGCTGGCAAAACACTCGCACGCCACACGACCCGTGGGATCGTCTTTCAAAACAGCATCAAGTACCGCATCCGATACTTGATCACACACCTTGTCCGGATGTCCTTCAGAAACCGACTCGGACGTAAAGAAGTAATTAGCCATGGAAAAAAAAGTAAGAGTTGGAATGTAGTTTGTTTATTCAGATATACAACACCCGTGTGTTAGGCCTCGCCGTCGTTGATCTCGCTGCTGTCGCCAACGTTCAATCGCTTGAAGCGTCCGCGCACCACGGCATTGTTCCCCACGATAGAATCCTCCATGAGTGTGCCCGTTACCGTAGCGCCGTTGCTCACAATACTGTTGCGAATATGAGCATCTTTTACCGTTGCGCCTTCGGCAACGGTAGCGTACGGACCGATAACACTGCGCTCCACCACTGCCGAGCGCCCTATGAACACCGGCGGAATAATCACCGAGCCATCCACAGATGGTATGGCAGACTGCTTACCCAGCAGATGCCGATTGGTTTCGAGCATTGTTTCCGGCTTGCCGCAATCGTACCAGCCTTCCACAGGAAATGTTCCAAACGTTTCGCCGCGATCGATCATCATTTGCAATGCATCGGTAAGCTGATATTCACCGCGGGTGCGAATATCATTTGTTACCAGTTCGTTCAACGTGCTCTTCAGCAGCGCACTATTGCGAATATGATACAAGCCCACGATGGCCATGTGCGAGGTAGGATTCTCCGGCTTCTCGATAAGGCGCGTCACCACGCCATCCGAGCTTTCCACCACGCCGAAGCGCCGCGGATCTTCCACGTACTTCACACCCAGCATGCTATTCTCGGACGCAAGCACCGGCGCCAGGTTAACATCAAAAATGGTATCGCCCAAAATGATAAACACGGGCTCGGTATCGAAAGTATCGCGCGCGCACCATATCGAGTGCCCCAGGCCCAGGGGCTGATCCTGCTGAACAAACTCAACATTCAACGAATAATTCTGCTCCACGAATTGACGAATCATATCACCCATGTAGCCAATCACAATCGTGGCATCGGTGATATTTTCAGCGAGAAGCGAATCGAGGATATGCCCTAGAATCGGCTTGCCCGCTACGTTCAGCAACACTTTGGGAAGAGAGTATGTATGAGGACGTAAGCGTGTTCCGTATCCCGCAACCGGAATGATTGCTCTCATGCAAGTTCTGGGTTAGTAGTGCGTTCAGGTTCTCCCTGTATCGGGAGGTGAATAGCGGTGCAAACTTACGAAACGCCGCATGTATTCTTGCCTACGGGCACTACACACGCGGGCCGGTAACGGCGCTGCGGGGGTTTCGCTCACGCCGGGTGTTTACAAACCGAAATGATAGGTGCTGCGCAAAATGCCGCGGGAGTAGAAGCGCTCTTTGAATTCGATGAGCCCGAGAGAAGGTGTCATGGGGTTGTCGCTCTTTGTGTCCTGAGACACCCCAATGTCCACCCAGTCGTAGCCTTCTTCCTTAGCTCGGCGAACCGTTTCGTCCATGATCAAATACACGGGCTTCAGGTGTTCGTATTCATACAACAGCATGTTGTAGAAACACAACACCACTTGAGCATTGGCAAAAAACAGCAGCGATCCTGCAATGGGTGTTTGATCTTCGTACACCATCATCAATCGCAGGCGATCCGGCATCAGCTCGCGAAGGCGTAGCAGTTCCTGCAGTGAGTGTGTGGGCTTGGCGTCGTGTTTGGCCTTGTTGGCTACAAGAATTCTATGAAATGTTTCGTAGTCGTTGCTGTCTTCAATACGAATTCGCTTCTCTCGATGAATCTTATGAATTGTTTTGCGAGCAGTCTTGTCGAACACACCAAGATAGTTGTCTGCCGCATTCAGCTGCACGGCATGAGAGATATAATGCAGTTCGAAGTCGCACTTGCGGTACAGCATGGCATACTCGAAGTGCTGCGCCATCGGCTTGCTGTAAATAATGGGCGGCGGAATTATGTACACATCCTTCCAGCCCTTGCTACGAGCGGTTTCCAGGAAGGCATCCACTACTCGGAGTGCTAAGGCAAAGTCTGCGTCGGGAGCACAAAAGCCGCCGTAGCTGGCGCCAACCGGAGACCAGTATGCGTGCTCACGGCCATGAAAAAATCCACCGGGGAGCACGGCCACCAAACGTCCGTCTTCTCTGAACATCAGATGCTCAAACACAAATCGCCCTTGCGGATGATAGTCTAAAAACGCCTGTTGGTGAAACATGGTTGCGTTGCTGCAACGTGCCACAAAAGCTTCCCATTCCGAGCGATGTTCTTCGGTGTATTGATGTACGGTAATTGCCATGGCTACAAAACGTGTTTGTGCAAAACTACAACGTAGGGGCGCGGTCGTGCGCACTTCCATTCACTAATTATCGGATGCAATCGTCCAAATAGGTCTCTTAGTGCATTTTTGTGCGCACCCTATCAACGAACCACTACGAAATACCTACTATGTTCTTCCGCCAGATATACGAGAAAGGCCTTGCTCACGCCAGCTATATGGTGGGCTGTCAGAAATCCGGAACTGTGGCAGTGATCGACGCCAAGCGCGACGTCGATACCTACATCGAGATTGCCCGCCAGGAGAATCTTCGCATTACTCATGTGTTGGAAACACATATTCACGCAGACTTCCTCTGCGGTTCCCGCGAGCTGGCCGAGCTCACAGGTGCAGAGATGTTTCTAAGTGACGAAGGCGGCGCCGAATGGGCATATGCCTTCGAGCACAACGGCTTGCGCGACGGCCACAGCTTTATGGTGGGCAATATTCGCTTCGACGTATGGCACACTCCGGGGCACACACCGGAGCATATTTGTTTTCTGGTAACCGACACTCCTGCGTCGTCAGTACCGGTGATGTTTTTCAGCGGTGATTTTGTGTTTGTGGGGGATGTGGGCCGCCCGGATTTGCTGGAGCGCGCCGCAGGGTATTCCGGAACAATGGTAGATGGTGCTCGCCAAATGTTTGCTTCGCTACAACGATTTCGCACACTACCCGATCACATTCAAATACATCCCGCGCACGGCGCCGGATCGGCCTGCGGAAAGTCTCTTGGAGATGTTCCGCATACAACGGTTGGGTACGAGAAACTGGTGAACTGGGCATTGCTGATTCACAACGAAGAATTATTCGTGAAAACACTATTGGATGGTCAGCCCGAGCCACCGCGATATTTCGCTATGATGAAGATGCTGAATAAAGAGCTGCGCCCGCTGGTGAGCGCGGTACCCAAACCCGTACTGCTGGATCCCGCACGCTTCCGTGCGCTCGTGGACCATGGCGCGCAGGTGGTAGACACCAGAGATAAATCGTTGAGCACCAATGCAGCAATACCGAACTCCTTATGGATTGCGAACAATAATGCTCTAAGCACCTGGGCCGGATGGATGCTGGATTACAATCAAGAGATAATTATTCTGGGTGCCAAATCGCAGTTCGATGAAATATGCCGACGCCTGATGCGCATTGGTCTGGACCGCATCGTGGGCTATGTGGACTCCACCGATGTGTGGGCCGATGCACACAAGCCACTCACACATGTTCCGTGGATGTCGGTGGCACAGCTGCGGGAACTTCGCTCCGCAGAAAACATCTATGTGCTCGATGTGCGCAAAGCCACCGAGTTCGCAGACGGTCATGTTCCGGGTGCACATCATATTCACGCCGGATATCTTCGGGACCATCTCTCCGAACTTCCCCAAGACCGCCACATAGCCGTCATGTGCGCCGCCGGAAGCCGCTCCACAATTGCGTGCAGCCTACTCCTACAACACGGCTTCACAAACATCTACAACATCACCGGTGGCTTCGACGCATGGAACGCCGCCGGCTACGAAGTAGAGTAAGCAAGGCAGAACGTGTGGAAGTTGAGCCCGCGCACGCTGCGCTTTGCGCGTGACTCCCTGTAGCGACGCCATTCCCGCGAGGTCTTCGAGCGAAGTCGAGAAGCAAGCGGGGTAGAACGATTGGAAGCTCAACTAAAGCGAGGTCTGATCCCCGAGGTCCCTGAGCGGAGTCGAAGGGCCGAGGGCGCTGCGCGCTTGGATACTCAACCCCCGCGCACGCTGCACTTCGCTAAGAGGCGCCTACGTCGCCGCGGCGGCCGGCATTTTGCAGGTCCTTGAACTGCGAGAAGTCGTGAGCCAAATCGGTGAGATTCTTGGCCACTCCGCCGCTCA
>JBJOLU010000194.1:0-10079 GCA_046052705.1 Bacteroidota bacterium
ATTCCGGAGTTGTTGCCGGAGTGCTGATCCGGTACATCAGAGAGCGGATCCGAAGGTGTGTCGAAGTTGGCAATCTTGAAAATGTTTCCGGAAAGATCTGTGATCCAATAGTTACCGTCGCGAGGATCGTATTCAATACCGCGAGCATTGATGGTATTTCCCACGCTATTCAACAATTCCATTCTGTCCGACTCTTTGTTCAGGGTGTCTACCGGAATCTTCGAAAGATATGCGCCTTGCAATCCCCCACCCGATCCGAAATCTGTACCCACTTGGAACAACATTCCCTTGCCATCGGTAGACAAGCAGCGCGGTCCGTAGAACTTATTGAAAGGATTGTTTACCTGTGATATAACCGCTGCAGTGGCAGGGTTGCACACATACAATTGCTGCGCGCCGTCGCGCTCACCTACGTAGAGCTTGCCATCGATGTACTCCAAGCCTATACCATAGCTAGCCGGCGAAATCATGGAACGAACCAGATTGCCCACGGTGTCGATTACCGCTATACGAGCCGAGGAACCTGCCACCTGTTGCGTTAGGCGATGAATATAGATCTGGCCTTTAGATCTGTCCATGGCCATGTCCGTGAAGTTGTTGTCGAAGCCCTTCGGCATTTTGAACGAACGCTCCACTTGTAGAGTAGTAGCGTTGAGCTTAAACACATCGTTGGTATAAAAGCTGGTGGTATACAAGCCGTTGTTGTTGTCGTAGCTAAGGCCGTATGCCACGTGCGAGAACGACGAAGCTTCCTTCACCGAGCCACGAGTAAACTCCAGGATGGTAAATGTGTTCGACACCACCGAGAGATTAGGATTCTTGCTGCTGGTTACTCTGATATGCGCAAAGGAGGTAGGACGATTCTCCACCACCCAGCGCATCGAACCGCCAAGCACATTGCTTGCCACGCGATACCAGTAGTTACCCGTTTCATTGTAGTTAATATCAACATTCACCGCATCGCCTGCAGGAAAACCATTCCACGAAAACACCATTGAGCTTGTAGCCATTACTACATCTCCACCCGCAGGTGAGGTGATTCCCGGCTCGTTTACTTCTTCAGTGGGAATCTCCACTTCGAACATGGAACGGCCATGAGTGGCTATGCGCAGCAGGTTGCGCTCGTCATATATACGCATATCCAACACCGGTGCCCGGGGCAATCCCTTTCCAAAAGGGAACCAACTCTGCCCACCGTTGAATGTAGCGAATACACCAATATCCGTACCCGCAAAGATGACATTCTCGTTGGATTGCAACACCGCCAGAGCATTCACCGGAATGTCCGGCAATGTGGTGCTGATATTCGTCCATGATTTACCGCCGTCGCGAGTTACATAGATGTGGCCCGTTCCGTAGCCCGAGTAACACACCCACGCAGTTTTTACATCTACCGATGAAGGAATTACATCACGAATGTAGCGTTGAGGCAAGCCGTTAATTGTTACGCCGGTCCAATTGGTACCACCATTAGTTGTTCTCCATAATGAACCGCTCTCGTAGCCGGCCCAGCAATGGTCGCCATCTACGGGTGAGGGGCCTATAGCACTAACGAACGAGCCGGTATCCAATGCCGGAGAAAATGTCTGCCACTGGTTCGATCCCACAGCTTGCTGATACACTGCCTTGCGGCCGTGATACAAGGTAGCGGTACCGCGATCCAGCACTATAGGCGAGCTCCATGCTCCGGTTGGATCGGTTGAAGGAATGCCCGCAACATTTTGCGATACGCGGCCGGTACCAAGATTCACCGTCTTCACGGTGCCGTTGTAATTCTCACAATAAATAGTGTTGGGATCTAACGGACTTACGGCAACAAAGAAGCCATCGCCACCAAGTACGCCACGCCAATCCAACGATGGGCCGGTGCTGCCGGATGTACCGTTGTCCTGGGTACCGCCATAGGTTTTGTCGGATGCAGTAAAGTCGATGTCCATGGCATAGTATGCCGTAGCCTCGTAACCGTTATTGACTGCTTGAAAGGGCGAGGACAAGTTCGCTGATCTATACACGCCGCCGTCGTTTGCCATGTATACTTCATCTGGATTGATCGGATTAAATGCACATGCATGTTGATCCGGGTGAACACCGCCACCGCTATACGAGTTCGAAATGTTCGTCCAGTTCGTACCACCGTTGGTAGTCAGATAGAAGTCTATACCGCCGAAGTATGCGATGTCCGGATTTGTGGGATGGGCTTGCATGAAATTGTCGTAGTAGCCCTGGTTGTTGTCTCCGAAGATTTGATTATCCGCAGTAATAACTGCCTTCCAGCTTGTACCATTGTCGTTGCTGACAAGCACATATCCCTTGTTGTTCTGTGTTGTGTCTGCCGGGTTCGGCCCTTCAATTAAGCAATACACTTTCTTGTTGTCTGCTCCGCACATCTGCACCGACACGCGCCCTACACGTACCGGAAAACCGGCACTGCTTTTCCAAACGCTGTCACCGCCATTGGTGGAATGAAACACACCTTCGCCCACAACACCCAGAAACAACTCGTTCTCGTCGTTGGGATTGATAGAGATATCGCTTACCGACAAGCGGTTTAAGCGTTTCCATGTTGCTCCTGCATCGGTGGATCTATACAAGCCGGATCCGGTGCGCACACCACCTGCATACACCAGATTGGAATTCTTCGGGTGCACAAACACCTTCGAGAATGCACCAACAGTGGTAAGTCCCAGAAGTCTCCAGGTCTTTCCGCCATCTACTGATTTATACATACCCGTACCCCAGCCATCGTGCATGTTCGAAGCAGGAGAAATTTCTCCGGTGGCCGCATAGAGTACATCAGAATTTTTAGGATCGATGGCAAGAGCACCCATGCACAGAGAGTTTTGAAAATCAAAGATCGGCGTCCATGATTCGCCGCGATCTGTGCTGCGCCAAATACCGCCGCCGGCCGCTCCTGCATACACCCAACCATCTTTCTTGGGATCGCAAACAATAGTTCTTGTGCGGCCGCCGATATTACCGGGACCAATTGCTTTCCACGTAGGCGACGCTGCAAGCAGCGCTCCTCCGCCTTTGCGGCGCCACATCTGATCTTGCTGCGCAATAGCGCGCTCAAGCGCTCCGGGAGGTACCTTGTCGAAAGGATACACACGCTCTTTCCAGAACGCTTCCTCTCTGCGCATGGGGTCTTCGCCGGATTCGTCTTCCTCTAAGCCCTTACGCCATGGAGCTTCAGATTGTATTTCTACTTTCTTGTCGCCATCGTTCACACGGGGCTTGGTAGCCCACGCACTCGGCATGGCAAGAATGCTCAAGAAAACGGTTATAAACAGCGCTATTCGAGTAGCAGAAGTGGTCAATCGCATAGAGGTAATGATTGAGGTTGACTAATGTTGATATCTGATTGATGTACTTGGTTCATCAAGTGCTAGAATTTATATCCAAATCCTATACCCACAATGTCCCGAATCTGCGCTATGGGGCCTCTGGTGCCGTCGTCGCGAAGAATGGATGCATTGGGATCGTAGATCACATCGAGTGCCACGGTAACAAGCAGGTAACTGTTGATTTTCATAGACACCAAGGTATTCCAGTTTACAAGTTGTCTGTCTGGCGCAGAGTACGGGCCGAAGGCACTAAGCTTAGAATCCACTACCACATTGGTGAGCACTTCGTCTTTGTACGAGATGTTCAGCAAGGTACCCAATTCGGACTTGATCGTTTTACCGGAATCAACACCAAAAGCGCCACGGCGATTCAGTGAATCGTCTGCCACGATAAGAACACGATTGGACACAGGAGACAATGTGATACTCAGCGAGGGCGTGGGTATGTAGGTAACACCAAGACCAAGCAAGATATTGGCAGGAGCGAAGAAGTTCGAGGTTCGCTCCACCGGCTTGCCGCTGTCGTCGTAGTTCAAACCTTCGGTGAACTGTGTACGCAACTCGAACAAAGCAGAGTAGCTCAAGTTCTGTGCGGCTACATGCTGAAATCTGGTAAGAAAGTTTAACTTGTCGTCGCTCTTTCGGAACTCCTGCTTTCCTAACTTGGTAAGGCCGTAACCCGCATCAATACTGGTTTTCCAAAGCGTGTGTTCCGTTTTGTATGTAGCCAGATATCCAAACACGGAATTAAACGCCACGGTGTTGTTTCCACCACCGGACCAATTGGTAAGATTGACCTGGCTAAGGTTGGCGGTCACAACTCCGTTGCGCGTCCAGCCCAGAGAATCTGTAGTGGCGCCAACTACAGAGAATACAATTGTCACAAACAACAGCGCGAACATCATCGCGCAGCGCAGTGGAGTCTTCGAGCAATACTTAACTATTCTCATGCTTTCGGTCCCCCTTCTTCTTTGTCCATTCGGGCTTTGAGGGCATTCATGGGCTTCACGAACACAAAGAACAAAACACTTACCACAATCATGAAGTTCATAACCGCTGTGATAAACAAGCCAATGTCGAAGATTCCAAGCTTCAGAGCCACGTGATCGGGAGAAAATGACGTAAGTATGGGTTTGATAAATCCGTCCGAAAAAGCATTCACAACGTTTGTAAACGATGCGCCAATAAGCAAACCCGCGGCAAGGTCAATAACATTGCCTTGAATAACAAATTTCTTGAACTCAGAGATCATGGACATATGTCACTCTGAAAAAGGTTGAGTAAAAAGAAGAAACGAGTCATCACTGCTACGATAGACCCGGGCCGGCCCAATCAATGTTCCCCTGCAGTGATGTTGTGAACGAATATACGTAAAGGCACACACTCGGAATTCACAAGGTTACTCCATGCTCATTGCTCCACTCCCCTCCCTGCCAAACCAACATTTCAAGCCGCCGGAGAGTTCGTTTTTTTCATTGCCGCTGTGCAGGGTTCGCGCTACTTTTGCCGGTAGTTCTTAGGCCGCCCGCAGCACGGCCTAAACTCAAGAGTTCGAAATCGTTTGTGACTTCATACTTGGCATCGCATCGATATCGGCCGCACATCTGTACATATTCCGCAACACATGGAAGATCCATCAGTCCAATCATCTGAGCAACGTCCCGTGGCCTCGAGTATCGAGCGCATTCTGGGTGGGTGGCAGTACATCTGGTACGATTATGAGGACCATGGTCCGCTGCTCTCTGCCAAGCCGGAACGCTACGAGCCAGGGCGTGTCCAAACGACGATAGCTGGCGCGAAGGCACAGCTACAGCAAACGCAGAACGTGTCCGGCAACCCTCCGAAGATAGAATCGTTGGTGCCGCGAAGCGATAATGCTTAGCGGAGACTCCGATAGCAGACTAGTGTCGCTTCTTGAAATTCCGCTAGAGTAAGTTTTTTCATTCAAAAATCAATCTTGATATAATGTCTTTCGAACTACTGCGTACACTCTGCTCCACCCCTGGTATTCCGGGCCGCGAGCATACCTTTAGAGATATTGTTATTGAGCATTTAGCTCCCGTAAGCGAAGAGCATTACATCGACGCCATGGGCAATGTATTCTTCCGCCGCAAGGGCAGCGGGGCCAACCCTCGCACCGTGATGATTGCAGCTCACATGGATGAAATCTCGTTCGTAGTGCGCCATATCACCAAAGAGGGATTTCTCTACATTCAGCCGCTGGGCGGATTCGATCCGCGTGTGCTTATTGCTCAGCGAGTAAAGGTATACGGCCGTCAAGTGCTCGACGGTGTGATCGGTATTAAGCCCACGCACTTTACCACTGCAGACGAACGCACCAAGGTTACACCTCTCGAGGATTTGTTTATAGATCTTGGATTGTCCGGTGAGCGCGTAGCCGAGCTTGTGCGCGTGGGCGACAGCGTTACCATGGAACGCGACCTGATGAAAATGGGTGATTGCTATTGCGGCAAAACTCTAGACGACCGCGTGGGTGTATACACCATGATCGAAGCCTTTAAGTCGTTCTCATCAAGTCAGGATGATATCGTTGCCGTTGCAACTGTTCAGGAAGAGGTTGGAGTGCGCGGTGCACGGGCTGCTTCGTTTGGACTGGAGCCGCATATAGGTATCGCTCTGGATATCACCATCGCCGGCGATATACCCGGTATCGAAGACCGCAATCACTGCGTGCAGCTTGGCAAAGGCACCGGTATCAAAATTTTGGATTCGTATTCCATCTCTCACTTCGGTTTGGTGCAGTTTCTGCGCGACCTTGCCGAGGAGCACTCCATTACCCATCAAATGGAGATACTTTCTCGCGGAGGCACCGACGCCGGCGGCATGCAGTTAAGCCGCGCGGGTATTCCGGTGGCCACAATTTCCATACCCTGCCGCTACACGCACACGGTAGTGGAGTCCGTGCATGCAAGCGATGTGCAAGCATCGATTGATCTCACACGGGTATTCATCGAGAACTCTCACCGGTTCACGGTGTAGGAATCACTAGCGCTACTTGCCGTGCTTCGAAGACGTCTTTTTTGATGCAGACCCGCCGCGCATTTTTTTATTGATGCGAGTACCGCTCACGCTAAACTCAGCCGGCGCACTGTATCCGGTGCTCATACCGTACTCCGTGCCTTTGCCGTCGGAGGCAAACACATGCCAGGCGAAGCGAATAGAAGAATGCTGTACAGTAGCATTCTGTTTTGGCGGAAACCAGTCTGCCGAAGTTGAATTCACAAGCACGGTATCCAGAATTGCATCGTTTGTGCGTACGGCTTGAGCCACAAACTGCGCGGAATCGCATTGATAAATGCGAAGCCTGTACTCGGTGTGGCGCGGCAGCGGGGCAACTGCTTTCCATGATAAATGCACCGGCGTTCCGGCGGCCACCACTGATTGATTCGCCGGCAACTCGCATTCGGGTTCGGTGTAGGGCACAACGGTTCGCTGCACGCACATTGGCAGGGCATAACTGCGAACAGTGAGCGTATCAAGCACCGCAACACACACACGCATATCGCCTTTCACTGTGATGCGCCCGGTTGTGCGATCCATACGTGTTCTATCGGTGAAGTACACGGATTGCAGCGGAAGCAAGTCCGCACAGTGAAACACTCGCTCCTGTCCCGCACTCATGCTCCAAAAGCGGCGCTTTCCGTGGGCAGTGGTTGCCAAGGCATGGCCATCCAGTGCTACCGTTGTCTCGATCACAAAATGTATGGTGCTGTCTGTTGTATTGCGCACCCGCATCGCTACTGCATCGGCATCCTGCCACTCTTTGATATACGACGAGATAGAGGAATCCACAGAAAGGGAGCACTCAAGGCGCTGGGCACGGATTGCAGCGGCTGAGCCTATCAATACAAGAAAAAAAACAAGGGTGCTTCGGATCATGTTTTATTGTGCGTATCATTGCAGTAACAGAACAAAGATACACGACACATCTACTAAAGGTCACCGGTATGTCTGCAAACGACTCCTTGTTTTCCGCCGATAAAGCAAATATGTACAACGTGCTCCTTAGCTTTCCCGAGCAAGTGCGCCATGCTGTGAGCATTGGGGACGAAGCGCCGTTTTTCTCTGCGCCGTTGAAGTCCACAGACATCCACGTGCTCGGTCTTGGCGGCTCGGCCATTGGCGGTGATCTGGTTCGATCCTACTGCGCGGCCACAAAGGGTGCTAACTCTTTGTCCATTGCCGTATCCAGAACCTACGACATTCCCGGATCGGTAAATGAGCACTCGGCCGTTATCGCAAGCTCGTACAGCGGCGACACCGAAGAAACCCTCAGCGCGTTTCGTCAAGCACGAAGCGCAACAAAGAACCTGCTCTGCATCACCACCGGCGGCAGACTTGCCGAGCAGGCAAAGAAGCACAAGGTGCCGGTGATTCGCATACCTGCAGGTTTTCAGCCACGCTGCGCTCTGGGCTTTTCGTTCTTCCCGTTGCTTGCAACAATCATGAAACATCCGGCCGTATCAAAACAGGCGCGTACATCTACAGCTAAAGCCGTCAGTGAAGTTGTGTCTCTGCTGGACAAGCTTTCCGAGATCTACGCTCAACCCGGCCCGAAGAATCCTGCTTTGCGTCTTGCTAAGAAACTTCATGGCACCATACCCGTGGTGTACTCGGCCTCCGAACGGCTTGATGCAGTGAACGTACGCTGGCGCGGACAAATTCAGGAGAACGCAAAGAACCTTGCCTTTGGCCATGTGCTTCCCGAGATGAATCACAACGAGATCAATGGTTGGGCGTACCCTAAAAACATGCGCAATAATTTTTCCATCGTCTTGCTTCGCGACCCTGCCGATCACGCGCGTGTGGCTCTGCGCTTCGAAGCAGTGAAGAATATTCTTCGCAAGAGCGCCAAAGAAATTCACGAGGTAGTTGGCGAGGGCGATTCCCTTCTGGCCCGCATGTTCACTACCATTTATCTGGGTGATTGGGTAAGCTACTATATGGCCATGTTGAACAACGTGGATCCTACACCCGTACCCGTGATCATGACACTCAAGTCTGTGCTTGCCGAACAGAAGTAATTGTGCGAAGCAGTGTTCTGTGATAATTGTTTAAGACATTTATCACAGACATTCGTCACAGTCTTTTAACACAGACATTCGCTGCATCCGAACATCATTGCTGCGCCGTCATCGGTAGGCGGCAGAGTTGTTTTGACTTCATCTCTCCATTGTACCAACCATTATGAGCACACCCGTGCGCAATCTGCTGGGCTCGTCGTCCAGCACGTATCTATTACAACATGCCGCAAACCCTGTGCACTGGCAGCCTTGGAGCGAAGATGCATGGGAGCTGGCACGCACGAACAACAAACTGGTGTGTGTGAGTATCGGGTATGCCTCTTGCCACTGGTGCCATGTGATGGAGCACGAGAGTTTCGAGAATGCGGAAGTGGCCGCGCTCATGAACGAACACTTTGTGTGCATCAAGGTAGACCGCGAGGAACGCCCGGATGTGGACCACGTGTACATGGATGCCGTTACTATGATGACGGGCCACGGCGGATGGCCACTGAATTGCTTTTGCCTTCCTGATGGCCGCCCCGTGTACGGCGGCACCTATTTTCCTCGGGATCGGTGGATGCAGGTACTGCGCGCCTTGGCTGATGTGTATGCAAGCGACCCTACGCGAGTAGAGACTTCGGCGGCAGAGGCAATGAGCATTTTACAACAGCGCTCACAGCCGCATGCAGGCACTGCGTCGGAGCTGCGCAATGCCGACCTGCTTCCGGCATTGAACGCATGGATGCGGACTTTTGATACTGTGTACGGCGGCGAACAACGGGCGCCCAAGTTCCCTATGCCAAGCAGCATCGCATTCTTGATGCGCTGCTCGGAGGCATTCGCATCTGCCGCGAGTATTGATGCAGGGATGCTATCAGCCCATGTTCGTAGAACCCTCACCATGATGGCTCTTGGCGGTATCTACGATCACCTGAACGGTGCGTTTGCCCGGTATTCTACCGATGTTCGCTGGAAGGTGCCGCACTTTGAAAAAATGCTCTACGACAACTCACAGCTGATAGCATTGTATGCAGATGCGTTTCGCTGGTGTGCAGACACCCACTACAAGGAGGTTGCCGAACAAACGATTCACTTTGTAGAGAATACTCTTGCGGCCGAACATGGCTTGTTTGCCGCTGCAATGGATGCCGACTCCGAAGGCAAGGAGGGCGCGTATTTTGTGTGGAGCGCGGAGCAAATTGCCACTGCGCTGGGAGCCGACGCCGATGTGTTTGCCCAAGTGTACAACATTCGAAGCGAAGAGATCTTCGAGCACGATTATTATGTGCTGCATCGTACTCGCACCGACGCAGAAGCGGCAGCAGATCTAGGTATGAGTGTGGAGCAGCTGCGAACAGTTCTGCAGAGATGTCATGGTGTGTTGCGCGGAATTCAAGCAGGCAGAGTTCCGCCGCAGAGGGACGAGAATGTGGTGGTATCGTGGAATGCACTCATGGTATCTGCCTATGTGCGGGCCTTTCGTGCATTCGGCACCCCGGACTATTTGCAAAAAGCAATATCACTGTTCCATGCTCTGATGCAGCATGGATCTTCGCAGGAGCCTCAAACAGAACTACGACTGAATCACATTTGCTCGCGCACCACTGTTGTGCCCGGCTTTCTGGAAGATTATGCCTGCATGCTGCAAGCAGCGGCCGATCTTTACGAGGCAACATCAGACGAACATGTACTGAGCATTGCGCGTAGC
>JBJOLU010000195.1:0-4406 GCA_046052705.1 Bacteroidota bacterium
GCTTCGCGGTGATCATCGGGGAGCAGTTCGAGGGCCATGGTAATAAGGCCTGCAAGTTCTCGCGACTCCACTTGCTTGTCTGCCACGCCCATACTGAGCTCATTGAATTCTACATTACGCATCCCACGATCGCGTTTAAAATTCAAGCAGAGGTTGCGTGCTATGCGCAGCAAAAAGGCGGGAACATTCGTCATGTCGCGTTCGTCGCGAGCACTATTGATAAAACGAATGAAGGTGTCCTGGAAAATGTCGCGCGCGGCTTGATCATCGCTAAGGATTTTTCGGCAGTACAAATACACGCGCTGGGAATACCGAGCATACAACGCAGAGAACGCGCGCTCTTTGAGTTTCTCGTCACCAAGAAACGCATAGAGTTCCGCATCTGAATATGATTGCAGGTTGTCCATACGCTTGTATCAACACCCAAGGCCGGATTTTTGTTTCGCTTTTCCCGGCAACTCGCGAAAAACTCTTTTATTCCTTCACCACGCGCAGAAAACGCTGTTTGTATTGATCTTGAATACCAATAAAGTACACCCCCGGGCTGAAGTCACCCATCATTATCTCCCAGCCGTTGCCGCGGGATTGCGGCCATAGTGTGCGCAGCTTCTCGCCCAGCACCGAATAGACATCAATGTGCTCCGGAACGATGCCATCACTGCCGCTGATGATACAACGATCGCTCACGGGCTGGGGGTACACGATCCAGTCCGCGGAAGTCTGAGATTCCACGGTGGTGATTGTACCAATCTGAAGCGAGTCCGAGCGGGAAGCGCAACCGGCAGGGTCACGCACCTCTACAAGTATCCATCCTGTCTTTAGCTTCGAGGTATCCAGCTGATAACTTTTTGTGACAGCTCCGGGAATAGCCTTGCCGTCTACATACCACTGATACCTCGTTGCAATGGTTGAGCTGCTTAGGGTAAAACCGCTACGCACAATCGACGGCTTTGCGGGTGCGGGCCGAACGAAAATGGTAAAGGGAGTTTCGCTGGTGCAGCCCACGGAATCCGTGAGTGTCAAGAGCCACTGGCGCGTGGTGTCCGGACCAAACTTGGGTATGGAGTCTGTAGAGACGAACGGAAAATCAACTGCCGACCAAAAGTAGGTGAAGGGGCGTATACCGCCGATGATCGTGGGCCGTACGGAAATGGAGTCTCCCTGACATACCGACTGCACGGGTACATTCACCACAGCAGGGGAGGTAACGCGAATGTAGCGCGTGCGTATCAGCACAGCACTGTCCACGAAGTTCGACACCGTCAGCTTTACCGTGTACAATCCCGGAGAGGTGTAGGTGTGAACGGGTTCGGGATCTGCCAGATAATCCACCACTCCGTTGCCATCTACATCCCACTGCCAGTCTATAACATCCACACTGCTTTTGTCGGTGAATGAGACAGTAAGCGGTGCACAGCCAACAATCTTGTCGGCGGTGAAATCGACGGTAGGTTTTTGAGCGAATACCACAACCGGTAGTAGGCAGCAATAGAAGGCAACCGGAAGTGCACGACGTAAAAAGGTAGAAAGGTGCATGAGTATCACAGAACAAAAATGACTAAGTAATTACTACGTGAGTACCATCTTGATCAAGGAATAACAATCCACTGCGCCAAAGGTAACACACGCGTGGCTCTCGTTCGTTCAAGGAACAGAGATTGTTAATGGTACGCTGTTGCCGCTTCTTTAAATATCTCCGCCTATCATGCTGTTTCGGCAAACGATGCGTCCGTACTTCGCCGCCGTATGATCTCCATGCGAATTGGTTCGTGATCAATTGCGCGCAATTGAGGATCGCCCGCAATGATAGCAAAAGCGCACTCCCTGGCTTCCGCAATAATTGCGCTATCGCGAACAATATCCGCGAAACGAAAATCCGGCAAGCCCGATTGCCGCGTGCCAAGCACATCGCCCGGACCTCGCAAGCGAAGATCTACTTCCGCTATCTGAAAGCCGTCGTCGGTTTGCTCCATGGTGCGAAGCCGCACCACAGCTGCTGCCCGCGTTTGATGGTTTTGTTCCCGCGCGCGAAGAGCAAAAGCAAAGTGATCTTTGGTGGCTAAGAAACAATACGACTGATGAGCGCCGCGGCCAACACGACCGCGCAATTGATGAAGCTGCGAAAGTCCAAAACGCTCGGCATGTTGGATTAGCATCACGGTGGCGTTCGGCACATCCACACCCACCTCTATAACCGTGGTTGCAATGAGCACGTCGAACTCATGACGCAAAAAGGCATGCATCACGGATTCCTTCTCGCTCCACGACATTTGCCCGTGCAAAAGCCCGCAGCGAAGTCCCTTTAACGCACCCTCCGAGAGTTCGGCAAAGGCCTCGGTTGCGGCTTTAAGATCGAGCTTCTCGGATTGCTCCACCAGCGGATAGACGATATAACATTGCCTGCCTTTTGCAATCTCCTCCCGCATAAACGCATAGTGCTTAGCCAGCGTGCTTTCGAAGGCAATGCCGGTAAATATCGGCTGCCGGTTTGCAGGGCGCTCATCGATTATGGAAACATCCAAGTCGCCGTAGGCAGTCATGGCCAAGGTGCGCGGTATGGGAGTGGCGCTCATTACCAGCATGTGCGGCGCCGGCGCTGAAGCCGGGAGCGTGGCAGAGGAGGAACTGCTAGTTGAAACAGGTGTGGATGTCTCTCTAAATGATTCCATGCCCATGGCTCGCAGCTTGGCTCGCTGCATTACACCAAAACGATGCTGCTCGTCGATCACAATCAGACCAACCTTCTTGTAGGGTAACCCTGCAGATGCAGCGGCTTTGCTTGTTTTCTTTTCGGAGAACAATGCGTGAGTACCGATGATCAAGGTGGGTTCGCCCCGGCCAATAATCTCGGCTGCGGCTTCGCGTTGTTTTTTTGTCATGCTGCCTGATACCAACACCACAGGTACATCCGTGCCTTCGCAATACCGCATCACCGTGTTGTAATGTTGCTCGGCAAGAATTTCCGTAGGCGCAAGCAGTAAGGATTGATAGCCGTTATCAGCGGCCATGAGCATACTAAGCACAGCAACGATTGTTTTACCCGAACCTACATCTCCTTGAAGCAATCGATTCATTGCGTGTCCGCTGCCCACATCGCTTACAATCTCTCGTATCACACGCTTCTGAGCGCCGGTCAGCGAGAAGGGGAGTTTGTCCGTGAGCGCGCGTGCGCGAGGCGACGGCGGCTTGATAACCGGCGCGCTGTCTTTAATCCGAGAGCCGTGGTGGCGCAGCGCCATCGACATTTCAAAGAAGAATAATTCCTCGAAACGCATGCGTCGCAAAGCCCCGTGGAGTTCGTCTCGCGAAGCGGGAAAATGCAGAGCATGCAGCGCAGTTTGTTTAGCAGGGAAGGAGTACTTCGCAATCAGAGCATGCGATAACGTTTCCGGTACTGCATGCAAACCTTTGTCTATGACCTGCTCCACCAGTTGCCTCATGGTTCGCATCGAGAGGCCGGCATTTTTCATGGCCTGTGTGATGCGATACTTGGGAAGAATTCTGCCTTGCTCATAGAGCAGCGAGTCTTCTTCTTCCAAGGGTTCGATCTCCGGATGGGTAAACGTTACTCTTCCGAACGAGCTTATCTCGGCCGAACCGCTTACGGCATAGAGCTGCCCTGCAGTAATAGTCTTTTTGTAATAACTCGTGTAGTTCCAAAACACAAGTTCGGCGGGAACTCCACTTCCATCGGACACCGCCACCACAAGCATCGATTTCCCTTTGCGCAGCGATCGTTCCTGAATACTCTCTGCAGAACAGATCACCGTAACCTCGCCGCGAAGCGAGTTCATGCCATCGCCGGACGACATTCCCCCATACTCACGCTCGCGCAGTTGATCCCGCAGTGAGCGAATGGTACCCACAGACGTGCGGTCTATATACGAGTGTGGCGCGTACAGGACCAGATCCTCGATAGACACAATCCCTTCCTCCGCCAGCACCTGTGCACGCCGCGGCCCCACTCCCTTGATGTATTGTAAAGGAAGCGCAGAGGAATGGTTTTTCTCAAGCCGGGGAAATTCCTGCATTGTGATTGCGATAAAGCAGCAGCGGTAGCGACAGCGGCAATTTACGCCATGCCGGTTGTATGCAAAGGTGCAGTTCCGTGGTGCCGAAAACGCATGTTAAAAACAGAGAATATGAGCTTTGCAACAGTAGCGATGCGGAAGGCATTTGTAATTCATGCGTGGCGGCGGGGGTTTCGTGGTTATTTTTGAAGTCTTTTTCCACGAACATCATAGCAGCTGCCGGCCCGCGTAAACGCGCGTAGAGAAACGGCACATGATAGCGAGTATTTATATGACCAGCATGACCAGAGAAAACCTTCGCAACATTGCCATTATCGCTCACGTTGACCACGGCAAAACCACGCTTGTAGATCACATGCTCAAGCAGGCAGGAAC
>JBJOLU010000196.1:0-3903 GCA_046052705.1 Bacteroidota bacterium
GGCACTCTGCGCAGCGACTCTGTGCTTGTGGGCAATGTGTATTTGGTGGGTCACGGTGATTGTTTGCTCACACCCAACGACATAGAGCTGCTGGCAGAACAACTGCGTCGTAACGGTATTCGCTCCATACAGGGTGATGTGGTTGGCGATGCTTCGTTCTTTGATGCTCTCACTGAACGCCAGGCATATAGCGGCGACGCCGAGCGCATGCAAGACATGCCACCTATATCCGCGCTGGGTATAAACAAGAATCTTGTCACCGTTTTGGTGAGCAGTAATAGTTCCGGAGGCACGCATGTGCAAACAATTCCTCAGTCGTCCGCGCTACGTGTGATCGGTGACAATACCAATGGTGGTGTAGGAAATGGTACTGTTGGAGGCAGTGTTGGAGGTAATACTGCTGATGCTGCGAAGATTCAAGCTCGTTCTCAATCGCAGGCGCAGCTGCAATCGCTGATGCAGTCCGCACCGAAACCTGCGGCGCGAACTCAAAAGATTCAACACGAGGCACCACGCGAGGCAACACACGAGGCCCGTCGTGCTGCATCTTCTGTACGCGCTAAAAGATCTAAGCTGCAGCCTCAGCGACGAGTGTCTGCCAAAAAACATCGCCGTCAAACGCGCACATCGCATTCAAGGAAACATCGCCGCAGAGCTGCGTTGGCACCGGAGATTCTTCGGTTCGAGAGAATACCCCAATTCCCTGCTTATGGAAGCGGTGAAGCATTCGGCGACATGCGTCTACCGGTGCTGCGTACAAAGCGCAGCCGAGCGCCGCGCAGAGCGCGGGTAAGTGTATCAAGCTCTATGGCAGCCAATGGCGTGCAGGTGTTTTCTGTGCGTGGCTCAGTGCCGCGGAACACCACTCGAGCGTTCACCTACGAAATAGGGCGGCCGGCTCTGGCTACCGCAGGGGTACTTGTGCGTAGTCTGCAAGCCGAAGGCATTCGTGTGGCAGGAAATGTTCGCGAGGGACGCGCCCCTGCCGGCGCGCGAACTCTTGCCGAAGTTCGCCGCCCCCTAACGGAACTCTTGCATCCTGTCAATAAGAACAGCGATAACTTTGTGGCCGAACATGTTATGAAAATTGTGGGCGCGCATTGCTGTGGCAATACCATGTGCAGCGTGAATGCCTTCAAAACAGTGACTTCTATACTGGACACCGCCTCTATACCCCATAGCGGTTGCGTGCTCTACGACGGCTCGGGATTGTCCAGACGAAACAAAACATCGGCTTCAACCCAGATGTACATGTTGAAGTCAATTGCGGAGCAACCCTTTGCAGCCACCTTTATCAATACCATGGGCATAGCCGGTGTGGACGGTACTATTCGGCGCCGTATGCTGGGCACCAATGCCGTTGGCAACGTGCATGCAAAGACCGGTACGCATAGTTCGGTGAGCGCACTGAGCGGTTATGTTCGCAGTAAAGACGGCGAGAGATTTTGCTTTTCCTTTATAGGAAACGGACTTCCCGCCGGCGTGTTGAAGCAAATGGAGAACGCGTGCGTCATACAGCTTGCAGAGTTTTCTCATCGTGAAGGCACGGTATCTCTGGCCAAGCCGCGGCGCCGCTAGCGTTCAGCGATGTGATTGAGTGAGCGGGCGTATTTTGAAAATAAAGTCAACGCAAAGGAGCGACGTATATGTGTGGAATTGTAGGATACATAGGCCGTAAAGCCGCAGCTCATGTTGTGGTGGAAGGATTGCGCATGCTGGAGTATCGTGGCTACGATTCCGCCGGCATTGCTGTTGTAACCGGCAATCACTTGTCCATCGAAAAGCGCAAAGGCAAAGTGGCAGACCTTGAGCAGACGCTAAACTATAGCGAGCTTCACGGCACGCTGGCCATTGGCCACACCCGTTGGGCCACGCACGGCGCACCAAACGATGTGAACGCTCACCCACATACCGATGCTTCCGGGAAGATTGCCATTATTCACAATGGAATTATCGAGAATTATCACACGCTCAAAGCGCAGCTGACGGAGAAGGGCTTTGCGTTTTCCAGCGAGACCGACTCTGAAGTATTGGCAGTATTGATTGGGTATGTGTACTCGAAGGTGCACGACTTGGAAGATGCCGTTCGTGTTGCCTTGCACGAAGTAACCGGCACCTTTGGCTTGGTCGTGGTTTCTGAGCACGAACCCGATACTATTATCGTGGCGCGCAGAGGCTCACCCATTGTACTGGGCGTTGGCGACGGCGAATACATGGTTGCCTCCGATGCGTCGGCAATCATCGAGCATATGCGTAAAGCCATTTATCTGAACGACAACGAAATGGCCGTGCTCACCCGCGACGGCTTTACCACCAAGACGCTGATGAATCAAGAGATTCACGCCGTGGTGCACGAACTGGATTTTGAGCTTGAGCAGATACAAAAGGGCCACTACGATCACTTCATGCTGAAGGAGATTTTTGAGCAGCCGCTTACCTTTCAGGATTCCATTCGCGGTCGTCTTTTGGTGGACGACGGTAATGTGAAGCTTGGCGGACTGTCTGCCGTGCGAGACATCCTGCTGCAAGCGCGACGCATCATCTTCACTGCTTGCGGAACTTCTTGGCATTCGGCACTTGTTGGCGAGTACCTCATCGAGCAATTAGCGCATATTCCGGTGGAAGTGGAGTACGCTTCGGAGTTTCGCTATCGCAATCCTATTGTGGGTAATGGCGATGTTGTGATAGGTATTTCGCAATCGGGCGAAACGGCAGATACTCTTGCCGCACTGCGAGAAGCAAAGCTCAAAGGTGCAACCACTCTTGGTCTTGTGAATGTTGTGGGCTCTACCATTGCCCGAGAAACCGACGCCGGTGTGTATTTGCATGCGGGGCCGGAGATTGGTGTGGCCTCCACTAAAGCATTTACCTCGCAGCTTGCCGTGCTTTCGCTGCTGGCCTTATACCTTGGGCGGCACAAAGCCATGGGTGTATCAGAGGGCAAAGCCTTTGCTGCCGAGCTCGCAGCTATACCGAAAAAGATTCGCCACATTTTGGACAACGCCGAAGCCATTCGTGCTATTGCCAATGAGTACTCCTCGGCCTCGAACTTCCTGTATCTGGGGCGCGGTTACAACTTCCCCGTTGCTCTGGAAGGCGCATTAAAGCTGAAAGAAATCTCGTACATACATGCCGAAGGATATCCGGCCGCCGAAATGAAGCACGGCCCCATTGCTCTCATTGATGAAAACATGCCCGTGGTGTTTATTGCCACCAAAGATGAGATCTACGAGAAAGTTGTGTCGAACATCGAGGAAGTGCGTGCTCGTGGCGGGAAGGTGATTGCCATTGCCACCGAGGGTGACGAAGTGATTGCTTCCCGAGCGTCCCATGTGATTTACATTCCCTCCACTCTGGCTCCGCTCACGCCTATACTGGCGTCTATTCCCTTGCAACTTCTGGCCTATTACATAGCTGTGCAACGCGGCTGCGATGTAGACAAGCCGCGGAACTTGGCAAAGAGCGTGACGGTGGAATAGCAAGATGTTTGATGCATGATCAGAGCATCATTCGCTATGAAGTGCAGGCGCGGGTCGTGGGTCGCAGAATGCAGGTCGCGGGTAGCGGATTGAAGGTTGCAGCTTCAAGGACTACTGCTCTAGGGACGATTCTCCCGCTGGCGTTTCATGATGCGCCGCGCAATTTCCTGGAAGCGCAGTTCGAACAATACAAACTTTGCATACTGCTCCGCGCTCAAAAGCGGGCGTACGGCTTGAGCGCGCTGCTCTTGTGTACGAACAAGTGCACTCACACCTCGCGTTGTTTCGTCGGTGGCCGCACTGATCTGTGACGATGAACCTTCATCGCGAAGCACATCCTGCAGCTTTTTTGTAGAAGCGTCCAGTTTAGCGCGCGCGTCTTCTACTTTGCGTTGCTGTTCGGTATATACTTTTCTAAACTCCA
>JBJOLU010000197.1:0-6101 GCA_046052705.1 Bacteroidota bacterium
CGTGTGCAATCTGCGTTGAGTTGCCCCATACACAGGTGAGCTCGTCGGTGCGGGCGGAGTCGGTAACCGATCCGCGCATCACGCAGTTTTTGCCTGAAGATGTTTTACCCACAGCCCAGAAAGTAACCGGAGACTTAGCGTATGCGGCTGCATAGGTGATACCGGGTGTTGTTGCATATACCGAGTAGGTGTTCGCCGAGCTGATGTTGATGGGAATGGTAATCTTCTGATAGTTCGTGTAGCTGCCGGAGCTCATGGTTACCAACACATCCACGCTGCCCTGCGAAAAGTATGTTGGTGAAAGCGTGGAGATAACACAATCAAGTATCACGCTGTCGGCCGCAGGTACGGTAGGAATGCTAAAGGATGTCTTGGAAAACACAAGGCCGGCAGATTGCGGCGCCAGAGTTACCGTTACATTCGATGCCCGTCCCAGGTAATTACGAAGCGAGAGTTTCGACGCTACGGGCGCTGTGGATTTTATCTCAGAAGCACCGCCAAGATCCACAGAACTGATCTCCAGTCCGGGCACGGTACCGGGATTGAGCGTAGAGTTCTCCAACAGTGCTTTGTATGCATTGATGCGCCCATAGAACTGCGGCCGTGCCGATTGATTAGCCACCAGCACGTTGTCGCAAGTGGAGCGCAGTTGGTGCATCACCATCTTAGGCGTCCAGTCCGGATGCAGGCTGCGAATCAATCCTGCTACACCTGCAGCAATAGGGCATGCGAATGAAGTTCCGCTCTCCGTCACGTATTGATTGTTGCTGGAGGTCAAGAGAATATTGTCGCCGGGCGCCCACACATCCACTCGAAGGCCGGTGTTGGAAAACGACGCGCGTTTGTCCGAGGCATCGGATGCTCCCACCACAAATACGTTTGTATAGTTGGCAGGATATTGATTGAAGTCGTCTATGCTCTTGGAGTCGTTGCCCGCAGCCGCAATGATTAAACTGCCTTTAGCCGTTGCAAAGTTGATGAAGTCTTGCTCGGCGGGCGAACTGCCTTCGCCGCCCCAGCTGCAATTCACGATTTGTGCACCTAAGTTCACCGCGTATCGAACGCCCTCGTATCCCCGAAGTACCGCATTGCCGAATAAATCGGATCCGCACTTCACCGGTAGGTATTTACAATTGAATCCGGTCGAGGCAATACCTTTGGCATTATTGGTAACAGCAGCGGCGCAACCGGTTGTGCCCGTGCCGTGGTTTCGCGATGCATCAATATTGGTTCCGCGAACTTTAGGATCGTTGTCCGGCCTGTATGTACCGGAGGCAGCTTCGGCCTGCGTGATACTGCCCACAAAATCCCATCCGCGATAGTCGTCGATGTAGCCGTTGCCGTCGTCGTCTACGCCGTTGGTGCGTTTGTCTTTGCCTTTGGAATCATTTCCGCTTTCGCCCGGGTTCGTCCAAAGATTTCCGGCCAGGTCTTCGTGTTCGAAGTCCACACCGGAGTCCACATCGGCTATAACCATCGTAGCACTGCCGGTGTTGATATCCCATGCTTGTGCTGCTTGAATTTTTGTCATGGCATACTGGCTTGCATACCGGGTATCAGTGGGTACAAGCGAGGTACGGCGCTCGTACACCGGCGTTACATACTCCACATCCGGATTCTCGGCAATGCGGCGGCAAGCTTCGAATACATCCATAGCGGGTTCGAAACGCACTTCAAAGATGCGATCAATGCCAAAGGCATGTTCTTCCTTGTTCGCCACCACGCCTTCGGGAATCATGGCATTGATTTTGGATACGCTCAGTGATGCCAAGGTTTGCGTCCACGACACACTCTGAAAGCTCGTGGCATTCTTTGCCGGACGCTGAGCCGAACGCGTCTTTACCAGCACTGTGCCGGCATAGGCCTTCGCCGCCTGCGAGCGCTCTACTGTTACCACTCTTGGCGGCATCGACACATCATTCACGGAAACAGCCGGAAGCGCAAAGCGCAGTGCCGAGGGATCCGGTTGCTGCACTTGCCCGTAAGCCCACAACGGCGCAAACAGCAAGCTTGCAAGTACAATGCGTATGAGCGCGTAGGAGTTGGAGGGTGAGTTCGAGAATGAGTTCAACATTGAGGCCCGCAGGGGAGAGTTCGTATGCATACCGGAAAACGAATTCGGTGGTTAATAGAGAAGCGGAAATTACGCATTTCGCCTTCGCAGAAGTGCCTATCTTGCCCGCGTGTTTCACAAACAAAACGCCTACCATGAACCCGCTGTTTTTGTGTGCGTTGGCAGGAAGTATTGCGGCATTGTATTTCATCATGCGTGGCATGGATGTGCGCATGGTTCTCTTTGCCGCGTCGCTTCTTCTGGCAGCCGCTGCCGGAAATGTGCTCAGCATTTTTGATGTGTTCTTGGCGCGAATGGGCGATGGCCAAGTGGTAGGCCCCATCTGCTCGGCAATGGGTTTTGCCTTTGTGATAAGAATGACGGGATGCGATCGCGAAATGGTGCGCGCACTACTAAAACCGCTACGCGGAATGCGATGGCTGTTGATACCCGGCGGTTGCGCGGTGGGTTTCTTAACGAACATGGCGATCACCAGTCAAACAGCAGCGGCCGCGGCAGTTGGCCCTATACTTGTACCGCTCATGATTGCCGCCGGCTTTCATCCGGCCACTGCAGCGGCTACGCTGGTTCTGGGCTGCTCTGCGGGCGGGAATCTGTTCAATCCCGGCGAGCCGGACGTAGTAAATATTCATGTGAATGCCGGGGTAACGCCATACAATGTGATCGGTGCGCTCGCGGCGCCGGAACTGGCAGGTATCGGTATTGCGATTCTCGTATTTCTTGTGTGGGAGTGGCGCCGCGCTGCAAGCTCTACGCTTGCTACCGGTGCATCGACCGAGGCGTCGAACCCGGATGTTCTGTATTCACAGGGTGATACAGATACAAACTCCGTGGCCGATGGTGTAAATGTTCTCAAAGCTTTGCTGCCACCGGTGCCGGTGGTGCTCTTGTTTCTTAGCATGCCCTCGCTGGGCTTGTTCCCTCTGTTGCAAACGTGGTACCCCTCAGGCATTCCCGTTGTGCATGTGATGATTGCCGCCACCATACTCACGATGATTGTGGCGCGTAAAGACTTTACCGAAATGACGAAGTCGTTCTTCGAAGGTTTGGGCTACGGATTTACCAATGTGATTTCGCTGATCATCGTGGCCTCGTGCTTTATCGAGAGCCTGCGTTTGTGCGGAGTAATGGAAACACTTGTTCGCGGCATAGCATCGGGAGGGCCGTGGGGGTATATCTCTGCAGGAGTGTCCACCTTCGCTCTTGCTATCGTTAGCGGATCGGGTACCGCACCGAGCATTGCATTCTCAAAAGGAGTACTGCCCGGCTTGCTTGCGCATGGCATGGATGTGAGTTCGGTTGTGGATATGGGATTGCTCGGTGCTATAGGCGCAACCTTCGGACGAACAATGTCGCCTGTGGCAGCGGTAGTGATTTTTGCGGCAACTCTTACTTCGTCAAAAACAAAGGACATCGTCCGTAGGGTGGCCTTGCCATTGTGCATAGGCCTGGTGGCTGCGATACTCGCCACGGTGTTTCGCGTGTAAACTTCATGTAACGCCACGAAACGCCGCACTGCCAAAAGAAGTGGTGGGACCTGAGGGAGTTGAACCCCCAACCAACAGATTATGAGTCTGCTGCTCTAACCATTGAGCTAAGATCCCAAACGAATTATTCGTTTCTGAACAATCCAAAAAAGACACCGAATCCCGCGGTAAGGCCGCCGGAATTCAACTCCTTCGGAGAGCCGCTGAGTTGTGTGGTTCTGTTAAGCATCCAGGAATCGCCCTGGAACGTCATGGCATAACCAACATTTGCGCGGATCATGGTGAAGGTAGTTAGCGCGTATTCAAACTGCACTGTGGGCTGCACGAACAAGTGACTGATTTCCAGGCGGCTCATGGTGCGCGGAGTGTTGTTAACAACCCCGGACCAGGTGTCGGAAGACTTACCATCGTAGCGTTCAAAAATCATGCTACCGAACCCTGCTTGCACACCGGGTAGAACAGTGAATCCGCTGAATACCGGAATGGCATAATCGATGGTAACACCATTGAAACTGGCGCTGTAGTCAAGCTGCTGCTTAATAGTATCGGCTCCCGAAACAACTGTGGTGTCGGTGGTCTGTGTGCCCATGCCGGCATTGAATCCAAAGCGAATGTTCTTAAAGAAGAAGGTAAGAAATCCCTGTCCTCCGCTCACGAACAATGGGCTTTTGAGCGATCCCACTTTGAAATTCGCGGGGAGTTTTTCGTTCAGAGCTGCATCATCCATCATAAGAAAATTGCCCGTGAATCCTCCGCCCACAGCGAAGTATTGTGTGCTCTTTTCTTTGTCCTTCAATTCCTCGAAGGTGATTTCGCCCAAGTTGTCCCCGTCTGTTTGCTGCGCACGAGCCACGGTTTGCAAGGCCGGGTTGAATACCGAGCCGGTCACATAAAGGGCGGTCAGAACAACCCATCGGAAGAACTTCATGGTTTCTCCAAAAAATTAGAATGATTTGCTTCGCGATTGAATCGAAGAGTGCGAAAATACCAATCTGAATGAGAATCTCTGCAAAATCCGGCCTCACCGGGCACTAATAACCATCGGCAGTATCGTCTCCGCGGGGGTCGGCACCGGTATGCAAGCGCCCTGGGGCATCCCGTTCAATGGCGTCCACACGGCCAATGGCATCTTTTGTACCAAGGATATGGCCACGACGCTTCAGCTCCTCCATCACTTCGTAGCCAAACCCTGAATGTTCAACAGTGATTTTGTCCGGAAGCCACTGATGATGAAAGCGTGGCATGTTCACTGCCTGTTGCATAGACATCCCGTAATCAATGACGTTGACAATAGTCTGAAAAACCGATGTAATAATAGTTGAGCCGCCCGGTGTGCCCACCACAAAGCGCAGAGATCCTTTGTGCTCCACGATGGTAGGAGTCATGGAGCTGAGCATGCGTTTGCCCGCAGCAATAGCATTGGCGTGGCTTCCCACCAGGCCGTACATGTTGGGTACGCCGGGCTTGATACTGAAGTCGTCCATTTCGTTGTTCAGCAGGAAGCCGGCACCGCGCACCACCACTTTGTTCCCGTAGGAGTCGTTGAGTGTGGTGGTTTGCGCTACCGCATTGCCGTCGCCATCCACTATAGAAAAATGGGTAGTCTGATCGTGCTCTTTGAATTCCGGAAACTCTCCTGCCTGAATAGCAGAGGCGGGCGTGGCCATGAGCGGCGAGTACGAACCCATGCGGCTCCGCAGGTAGGCTGTATCAAGAAGCGGAGCAACCGGCACTCGCACAAAATCAGGATCGCCAAGCCAGCGGGCTCTGTCGGCAAATACTCTGCGCTCGCACTCCGCCATCAAGTGCACGTGATCAGCCGAATGAAAGCTCGGCAGGCCGCGTGTAGTCGGCAGGCTAAGCATAGTATGCTGCTGCCACATAGTGAGCAATTGAATAAGTGCCACACCGCCGGACGACGGCGGGGGCATGGTAAGGATATCGTGGCCACGAAACTGCGCGCGCAGTATAGGGCGCCATACGGGCTCGTATGCTACCAAGTCTTTTGCCGTGATGAGGCCGCCTCCGCTCTGCATTTCCCGGACGAGCAATTCCGCAGTAGGGCCTTTGTAAAATCCGTCGCGACCATTCTGCTGAATGCGCCGCAACGTTTGCGCAAGCTCCGTCTGCACAAGTTTCATTCCGGGTCGCCATGGTCGTAGCGGAACAAGGGCGCACCCTTCCTTATTCCATTGGATGAGTTCAGCACGGTGTTTGTTAAGATCGACGGCTTGTTTGGTTGTAATGCGAAATCCCTTGGAGGCCAGATCTATAGCGGGCTGCAGGCACTCCTGCCAGCGAAGCCGCCCCAAACTTTTATGAACCTCCCACATTCCTGCCACGCTTCCTGGCACGCCGCTGGCGCGATGACCCTCCAGAGAAAGTTTGGGAACAGGATTGCCTGCGGAATCAAGGAACATGTCGCGGGTAGCCGATGCGGGCGCGGTTTCGCGGAAGTCGCAGGACGTTGCCTTGCCGTCGGCCGAGCGCCAAAGGAAAAATCCGCCGCCGCCAAGATTGCCCGCGTTAGGATACACCAC
>JBJOLU010000198.1:0-11605 GCA_046052705.1 Bacteroidota bacterium
GTGTGGCCTACAAACTCCGGAGTGATCGTGGAAGCTCTGCTCCAGGTTTTGATAACCTGTTTCTTGTTTTGATCGTTGAGTGCATCAACCTTCTTTTGAAGTTTGAAGTACACAAACGCGCCTTTTTTGAGTGACCGTGGCATTCTTCGTTATCCTTTAGTTATTCTCTTATTTTCTCTTGCGAATAATCAACTTTGTGGAAGCTTTTTTGCGCTTGCGTGTTTTCAAGCCCTTTGAAAGCTGACCCCACGGTGAACGCAAATGCTTGCGACCACCACCTGATTTAGAGCGACCTTCACCACCACCGTTAGGGTGATCAATCGGGTTCATCGCGATACCACGAGTTTGGGGGCGAATACCCATCCAACGCTTGCGGCCTGCTTTACCGTGCAGAATGTTCTCGTGCTCGGAGTTACCAATACTGCCAAGTGTAGCCATGCAATTCGAAAGAACCAGGCGAATTTCACCGGAAGGCAACTTGATCTGCGCGTACTTGCCATCGAAGCCCACCAAGGTAGCCGACATTCCTGCCGAACGAACCATCTGGCCACCCTTACCGGGCTTGAGTTCGATATTGTGTACCGCAAGTCCGGGAGGAATCTTGCTCAAGGGCATGCAGTTTCCGTCCTTCAAATCAGCCGTAGCACTGGAGATGATGGTAGCACCTACCTTGAGACCCTGAGGAGCAAGGATGTAGCGTACTTCACCGTCTGAGTATTTCACCAGAGCAATGCGAGCCGAGCGATTCGGATCATACTCGATGGTCTCCACGATAGCGGGAATATCCATCTTGTTTCTCTTGAAATCAATGATGCGATACTGCTGCTTGTGTCCACCACCGCGGTGACGCGAAGTGATACGACCTGTGTTGTTACGACCGCCGCTTTTCTTCTTTACGGAGAGAAGCTTCTTATACGGCTTCGAGGTTGTGATTTCTGCGAAATCACTAACGCTGTAGAAGCGCGTTCCGGGCGTGATTGGTTTTAGTTGTCGAATTCCCATGACCTACCTTTGAGTTTGTTTTCTTCGTAATTCTACTGCTGTTCGCCTTCGCCGCTAACGATATCAATAGTGTAACCGTCCTGCAGACGCACGTAAGCTTTTTTGCGAGCCTTTGTAGTGCCGCGCATCAAGCCCTTCTTCGTGTACCGTGAACGATACTTACCCTTTACATTTACGGTGCGAACTGTTTCCACTTTAACCTGGAACATCGACTCAATCGCTTTGGCAATCTCGATTTTATTCGTGCCGCGTTCAACCTCGAATACATAGTGCTTATGTATTTGGTGAACCTTGCTTGACTTCTCGGTAACGATTGGTCGTTTGATCAAATGCAACATGATCTCTTATCCTTTTGTTTAATTCTTTGTTGTTCCGTTGTGCTCACCGAACGATGCAATGATTGTCTGGATTGCATCTACACTTATAACAAGCTTCTTGTGATTCAGAATGTCGTAGGTGGAAATCTTATCCGCCAATGCAGTTGTTACACGGGGAATGTTTCGCGATGACATCACAACGTTTGCGCGTGAATCCGGCAACAGTACCAGTGTCTTCTCACCGGAAATACCAAGTGCCTGCAAGGCGCCGGCCATATGTTTGGTCTTGTGATCAGCGAATTGCAAACCGTCCACAACAATGATATTGTTTTCCTGAGCGCGGCAAGCAAACGCAGACTTACGTGCAAGGCGCTTCATCTTCACCGGAATATCAATGGTGTATTTGTGCGGCTTCGGTCCGAAGATCGTACCACCGCCAACCCATACCGGCGAACGGGATGAACCCGAGCGAGCCGTACCACGTCCCTTTTGCTTCCAGGGCTTTTTACCACCACCGGATACGAAGCTACGTGTTTTGGTTTTGGCTGTTCCCTGACGCTGGTGAGCCAGGTACACACGTACCGCTTGATACATGACGTGCTCATTCGGCTCAATACCGAAGATTTCGTCGGGCAAGTCGATTTGTCCGTGCTTAGAACCGTCTATTGAATATACATCCGCTTTCATGACAAGCTACCTTTTCGATCGAGTTTATGACAACTTCACTAATTCCAATACCGCGTTGGGAGCACCAGGGATACTTCCCTTGATGATGAGCACGTTCTGATCAGGCATAATCTGAAGAATCTCCAGATTGCGAACTGATGTACGCTTTCCGCCCATTCGACCGGCCATGCGTGTTCCGCGGAATACTCGCGACGGATACGATGAACCGCCGATTGAACCGGGAGCGCGAACACGGTCGCTCTGTCCGTGAGTAGTACCGCCCACACCACCGAAGTGATGGCGCTTTACTACACCCTGGAAACCGCGGCCTTTACTATTCGTAGAAACCTTGATTAAATCTCCTACTTTGAACTGATCAACCGTCAGAACCTCGCCGATGTCAGCTTTAATGTTCTTGAACTCTTTGAGGTGACGAAGGTACGGCGAGCCCGCTTTTGCAAACTGCCCCTTCATCGGACGATTAACCTTACGCTCAGGTATTTCATCATATCCGATTTGAACGGCTTCGTATCCATCGTTCTCCTTTGTACGGAGTAAAACTACCGGACACGGTCCCGCCTCAATAACCGTACAAGGAATGCTTGTACCGTCTTCGCGGAATATGCTTGTCATACCTAATTTTCTTCCGAGCAACGCGCTCATGAATTTCTCCTTGGATTACACTTTTACTTCCACGTCTACACCTGCGGGCAACTCTAGTCTCATCAACGAATCGATGGTTCTTTGTGTTGAACTAAAGATATCGATGAGGCGCTTGTGTACACGTGCTTCGAATTGTTCACGTGACTTCTTATCTACGTGAGGCGAACGATTAACGGTTACGATGGACTTCTCCGTCGGTAACGGAATCGGACCTGAAACAACCGCACCCGTTTGCTTTACCGTCCGCACAATACGCTCTGATGATTTATCAATGAGGTTGTGATCGTACGAGCGGAGTTTAATTCTGATTCGTTGAGTTGACACAGATTACCCTTTTCACTGTAAAAGTTAATGAGAATAAACAAGGGGGTACGAGGTACCCCCCTATTCATACAATGATTTCTTATTCGAGAACCTTTGTTACAACGCCTGCACCAACGGTACGTCCACCTTCGCGAATAGCGAAGCGGAGTCCTTCTTCCATAGCAACCGGTGTGATCAACTCGATAACCAATGCATCCAAGTTGTCGCCGGGCATAACCATTTCGATGCCACCGGGAAGGTGAGCAACACCGGTTACGTCTGTTGTACGGAAGTAGAATTGAGGACGATATCCGTTAAAGAACGGTGTGTGACGTCCGCCTTCTTCTTTGGTGAGTACGTACACCTGAGCGGTGAACTTGTGGTGCGGCTTGATTGTACCGGGCTTAGCAAGTACCATTCCGCGCTCGAGTTCGGTCTTTTCAACACCGCGGAGCAACAGACCTGCGTTATCGCCGGCTTGTCCTTCGTCGAGCAGCTTGTGGAACATTTCGATACCGGTAACGGTTGACTTCTTCTGGAGACCGAAACCAACGATTTCGATTTCGTCGTTAACCTTTACGATACCGCGCTCAATACGACCTGTACCTACAGTACCGCGACCGGTAATGGAGAACACGTCCTCAACGGGCATCAAGAAAGGCTTGTCAACTGCGCGAACAGGTGTGGGGATGTAGCTATCTACAGCATCCATGAGTTCCCAGATGCATGAGTAGCGCTCATCATCTGTGGGAGCATTGCTTGAACCGGCTTCGAGAGCCTTCAAAGCGGAACCCTTGATGATAGGAATCTCGTCTCCGGGGAATTCATAACGGGTAAGCAACTCACGGATCTCGAGCTCTACGAGTTCAAGAAGATCTGCGTCAGCGATGTCTACCTTGTTCATGAATACTACAACACGGGGTACACCTACCTGGCGAGCCAAGAGGATGTGCTCGCGGGTTTGCGGCATCGGTCCGTCTGTAGCTGCTACTACCAGGATAGCGCCGTCCATTTGAGCGGCACCGGTGATCATGTTCTTGATATAATCCGCGTGACCGGGGCAATCTACGTGAGCGTAGTGGCGGTTTGCGGTTTCGTACTCAACGTGAGCTGTATTAATTGTGATTCCACGTGCCTTCTCTTCAGGCGCATTATCGATTTGATCATAAGCACGACGCTCATTGGTCGTGATCTTTTGAGACAGAGCCATTGTGATAGCTGCAGTCAAAGTGGTTTTGCCGTGGTCAACGTGTCCAATTGTGCCAATGTTTACGTGCGGCTTGGAACGTTCGAATTTCTCTTTTGCCATGACTACGTGTCCTCCAAATAGAGATGTGAGTGAATTAATAAAATTGAAGTTTGATCTGTTTAGATTTCAAAACCTAACAACTCATCAGCGACCGGACTGTGTGCCTTTGCGTTTGCTCCGGCACCGGGTTCAAGAGTGGATGTTTATCGAGGCACTTTAGGCACCATCGAACTCATCTGCTCCCTATCCACCGGCATACATGTTTGTTTTTATGACTGCTGGCTCGTAACGTGAGAAGGTCATGACAAACACGGCGCGTCCTTGTGTAAGGGATCGTAATTGCGTAACATATCCGAACATTTCCGACAAGGGCACAAGGGCCTTGATTATCTGCAGTTGTAATCTGCTATCTATACCCTCAATTTTACCTCGTCGTGAACTGATATCCGCTATTACTTCTCCCATAAATTCTTCAGGCGTTGTTACCTCTACTAAAAACACCGGCTCAAGTATAACCGGACGTGCTTCTCGGCAACAATCTCGCACTGACATGGATGCAGCAATCTTAAATGCTACATCGCTGGATTCTTGAACGTCGAACTTTGCATCTTCCAAAACCACATGAACATCCACCAGAGGATATCCCATTAAAGGACCTGCGCCCATCGCTTCTCGAGCACCTTGCTCAATGGCTGTGATGTATTCAGCAGGAAAATCTTTGGAAACAAACTCGGAAGCGAAGGTTATTCCCTTGCCGTTTTCGTTTGGCTCCACCCTCATGGAAACAATGGCGAACTGGCCTTTGGTTCCTTGCTGACGAATAAACTCTGTTGTTTTGGAGCATGAACCGGAGACCGTCTCTCTGTAGCTCACTTGCGGCTTGCCTACTCGCACCGGAACGTTGAATTCGCGTTGAATGCGATCCACAAGAATTTCCAAATGCAATTCACCAACACCACGGATGAGTAACTGACCGGACTCTTTATCGTTTCCAAACTTGAACGTGGGATCTTCTTCGCCCAGTGAATTCAAAGCAAGCAGAAGCTTGTCCTGATCGGCAGTTGCTTTGGCTTCGATGGATTGATTAATCACCGGCTCGGCAAAATCAATTTTCTCGAAAAGCAATGGCGCTTTGGAATCACACAGTGTTTCACCGGTTCGGGCTTTGAGTCCGGGAATGGACACAATGTCGCCGGCTGTGGCTGTTTTTACTTCCTCGCGCTTATCTGCCTGCATTCGTACAATTTTCAGCACACGTTCTTTTTTCTGGGTTGATGCATTAAGCACCATTTGGCCCACTTCCAGAGTGCCGCTGTAAATACGTACAAACACGAGCTTGCCGGCATGCTTGTCGGTTACGACCTTAAAAGCAAGTGCGGAAAAAGGTTGATCAGACTCGGCTTTGCGAACTACTTCTTGATCGTTGTTTTCAAGATCGAATCCGTGAGCGGGTTTTGTCTCTGCCGGTGAAGGCAGGTAGTCTACCACGGCATCCAGCAAGTGCTGAACACCTTTGTTGCGGTACGACGAACCACACAACACCGGAACCAAAGTTCCGCTAATTGTTGCTTGACGAAGCGCGTTCTTCAATTCTGTCTCAGAGATTTCCTCGCCCGAGAGGTACTTTTCTAAAAGCACATCTTGAGTTTCGGCAATTGCCTCGATCATTGCTGCTCGGGCTTCCAAGGCAGGTGCGGTCATGTCGTCAGGGATTTCTCCCTCCACGAATTTTGAACCTAGAGTATCATCATCAAATGTTACTGCCTTCATGCGAACGAGGTCAATAACGCCCTTAAAATGCTCCTCCTGACCAATGGGAATTTGAATAGCAACCGGGGCCGCATTCAAACGCTCACGAATCATGTTTACCACGTTTAGGAAGTCCGCTCCTGTGCGGTCCATCTTATTGACAAAAGCAATTCGAGGAACCTCGTACAGATCAGCTTGACGCCACACCGTTTCCGACTGCGGCTCTACTCCCTCAACGGCCGTAAACAAGGCAATCGCACCATCCAGAACTCGAAGTGAACGCTGTACTTCCGCAGTAAAATCAACATGACCGGGTGTATCGATAATATTGATTTGGTAATCGTGCCATGAGCACGTAACCGCTGCTGAAGTAATTGTAATGCCTCGCTCTCGCTCCTGCGCCATGTAATCGGTAATAGTGGTTCCTTCGTGAACCTCACCGATTTTGTGAAGGAATCCGGTATAAAACAATATCCTTTCGGTTGTTGTTGTTTTACCGGCGTCGATGTGAGCCATGATACCGATGTTTCGAACCTTCTTTATATCTGTTGGCCGAACCATCGATTCACTTCTCGCGTTGAGTTGTTATGTTTTCAAAGAACAAAAAATAATCCGACGCTTTTACCACTTGAAGTGCGCAAAAGCCTTATTCGATTCTGCCATCGCGTGCATAGTGTCACGACGCTTGATCGCTCCACCTTCACCGTTCGAGGCAGCCATGATTTCATTCGCCAAACGAGTAGCCATCGATTTGTCGCGACGCTCCTTGGAGTAGTCACGAATCCAGCGAATAGCCAAAGCCAAGCGGCGCTCTTCACGTACTTCGGAAGGCACTTGATACGTAGCGCCACCTACACGACGAGGACGAACCTCGAGGGCAGGAGAGGCATTCGCAATTGCCTTACGGAACACTTCAATGGGCTCCTGACCGCTCTTTTCGCCAACGATGTTCAGTGCTTGATACACGATCTTCCGAGCTACGGTCTTCTTGCCCTGAAGCATGATGCAATTGACAAACTTCGCCAGAACCACATCGTTATACAGTGGATCAGGTGTTACGTACCGCTTTTCTGCTTTCTTCTTTCTCATCGATCAATGTGCGATAGTTGTTTGAGTCGTTCTTTGAGTCTTTCACTTCGAAGAAACTTCGATCAACTCTTGAGTGACGTTTTAATACCGTCTATTCCGTTTCACTTTTCTTTTACCCAACCTACCCTGTTACTTCTTTGCTGCTCCGGGCTTCGGTCTCTTGGCACCGTACTTGGAGCGAGCTTGCATTCTACCATTTACTCCCTGAGTGTCGGCTGCACCACGGATGATGTGGTAACGAACACCCGGCAAGTCTTTCACACGACCACCGCGAATCATCACGATGCTGTGCTCTTGCAGGTTGTGGCCTTCTCCGGGAATGTATGCTGTTACCTCGATGGAGTTCGTCAAGCGAACACGAGCAACTTTGCGAAGAGCAGAATTCGGTTTCTTCGGTGTGGTTGTGTACACGCGTGTGCACACGCCGCGACGTTGAGGACACGACATCAAAGCAGGTGACTTTGACTTGTACTGAACTTCCTGGCGTCCCTTACGGACAAGTTGCGCTATCGTAGGCATTGTAACAGTTACCGGTTGACTATGAGTAAATATTTCGCCCTTTTGAGCGAGCCGACAAAAATAGGGCTCAAGAACTACCTGAGCAAAAAAATGTTTCAAAAACTAAAAAGAAATGCTTCTCAAGGCAGAAACAAGACATCAAATAGCAACTAAACCCAACATTCCTCGACCCCGAAACATCATAACTGCCGAAGGACTGATTGCTGTGAAAAACGGCTCTTTCTTCAAGATTTCAAACAATTCAAAGACTTTCTTTAGCCCGGAGAATGACAGATGCCGTTCAGTATCTGCTACCGGCGACACGAGTTTGCTTTTGCTCGGCTGTACGTGTGTTACAGAAAAAAAAGAACCCTGCTGTGCCAGCACAACAGGGTTCCGGTTTCCTTTTTCGTTGGCAAGTGTGTTAGAGGCTTTTGATCTGTGAAAACAATTCAGAAATGCCTTCCCACCACCCTACCGACATACACATCTTACTTCGTGCCCTCAGCGCGTCTCTTTTGATACTCTTTCACCATTTCGTCCTGCACTGTCTTGGGCACCTGTGCATATTTCAAGAACTCCATGGTAAACTCACCTTTACCCTGCGTCACGCTGCGAATGTCGGTGGAATAACCGAACATCATTTGCAACGGAACTTCAGCGGTAACGGTAACGTATCCGGCTTCGCTTTCGGTACCAACAATGATACCACGGCGCTGGTTCACCTGACCGATAGCAACGCCCTGGAACTCATCCGGAACAGAAACTTCCAGCTTCATAATCGGCTCGAGCACTACAGGACCCGCGCTATTGTAACATTCGCGCAAAGCAGCCATGGAAGCCAGTTTGAACGCCATTTCCGATGAGTCCACTGCGTGTGTAGCACCGTCGTTCAATACAACGCGAATGCGCTGAATGGGCTGTCCGATAAGCTGGCCGTCTTTAACCTGCTCGGCAAAACCTTTATCGCAGGCAGGGATAAACTCGCGGGCAATAACACCACCCACGATTTCATCAACGAATTGATAGTTATCGTGAACATCCTCCTCGGTGATGGGCTCAATGTAGCCCGCAACACGCGCGAACTGACCCGAACCACCGGTCTGCTTCTTGTGAGTGTAATTGTATTCGGCGCGGCGGGTAATTGCTTCGCGGAAAGCCACTTTCGGACGGCCTACAACCACTTCACAATTGTACTCGCGCTTGATACGCTCGATATAAATTTCCAGGTGCAACTCGCCCATTCCCTTGATAATCGTCTCGTTGCTCTCTTCGTCGCGATACACGCGGAATGTGGGGTCTTCCTTGGTAAAGCGGTTGAGCGCCTTCGAAAAGTTTACCTGACCTGCCTTTTCCTTGGGGGAAACGGCAAGCTCGATTACCGGCTCGGGAACGAACATCGATGTCATCGCGTAGTTCACGGTACCATCGGTGAATGTATCACCCGATGCACAATCCACGCCGAACATTGCCACGATATCACCTGCTGATGTCTCGTCGATATCGTGCATTTCGCTTGCGTGCATACGAACCAGGCGGGGTACTTTCACTTTCTTGCCGTTGGCAATGTTGAAAATGGTATCGCCCTTCTTGATTCCACCCTGATAAATACGCATGTAGGTAAGCTGACCGAAACGGCCGTCTTCCAGCTTGAATGCAAGGCCCACAAAGGGTTTGGCGGGATTTGACTCCAGCTGAACCTTCTCTTCGTTTTTGTCGCGGTCTAGCGCAATGTTGCTAACCTGTGTGGGATCCGGAAGGAACGCGCAAACACCGTTGAGCAATAGCTGCACACCTTTGTTTTGCTTTGCAGTTCCAACAAACACCGGAGTAATCTTCATTTCGATGGTGGCTTTACGAATAACGGGAATGAGTTCTTCCATCGTTACCGGCTCTTCCATCAAAAACTTCTCTGCCACTACATCATCAAAGTCCGAAAGTGACTCTTCGATTTTGTGGCGGTATTCCTTGGCTTGTGCCAGCATGTCTGCAGGAATCTCCTCTTCACGAATATTCTCACCGTTGTCTCCGTCGAAATACACGGCTTTCATTTTCAGAAGGTCAATTACGCCCGCAAACTTGTCCTCAAGACCAATGGGGATATTGAGCATCACGGGGTTGTGATTCAACTTCTCGCGCAGTTGGTCAACCACACGGTAGGGGTTGGCACCGGCACGGTCTGCTTTGTTGATGAAGGCCAATCGAGGCACGTTGTACCGGCGCATTTGGCGATCCACCGTGATGGACTGGCTCTGAACACCTGCTACGGAGCACAGTACCAATACAGCACCGTCAAGAACGCGCAGAGCCCGCTCCACCTCTACGGTGAAGTCTACGTGACCAGGTGTGTCGATCAAGTTGATTGTGTAATCATTCCACTCACAATAGGTTGCGGCGGACTGAATGGTAATTCCCTTCTCGCGTTCGAGATCCATAGAGTCCATGGTAGGACCATTACCCTCTTTGCTTCGAACCTCGATGATACGGTGAATCTTACCCGTGTAGAAAAGAATGCGCTCGCTCAACGTGGTTTTACCGGAGTCGATGTGCGCAGAAATACCAATGTTGCGAACTTTGCTGATGTCAGCCATGGGTTTCGTCCTGCAATAGCATATTGTGATACATGAACACTGTCCGCCCGGCGTTGCAAAAAGATGCGCTCACATGGCGGCGTGGTTTCTATAAGACCACAAAAATAGTGTATTTAGCGAGACGGACAAGAAATTCGTGGCGCAGATGCCGACATTGGAGTAATAGGTAGCTCCCTTAGGGTGAAATGCGAAGCGGGTTTCGCAGCAAATCGCTCTATAATCCTCAACTTGTAAGCAAATTTTTATCATTTCACAATCAACGTAAACTCACCACATGCCTTTTCACTTCCCTTCCATTGCAGGTATCGTTAATGTTACACCTGATTCCTTCAGCGATGGCGGGCAATTCGGGAACTCGGGCCTTGCCGTAGCTCATGCATTGCAATTAGTACATCAAGGAGCGGATCTGTTGGATATAGGCGGCGAAAGTACCCGCCCGGGCGCAGCAGAAGTGTCCGTTCAAGAAGAACTCGATCGCGTGATTCCGGTAATTGAAGGTATTCGGCAGCAGAACGCGGACATCCCGATCAGCATTGATACACGCAAATCGCAGGTGGCCGAGCAGGCACTCACAGCAGGAGCGACCATTATCAACGATGTCAGCGCCGGTATGGCGGATGCCAATATGTTTTCGGTAGCGGCAAAGCACGGGTGCCCTATTATTCTCATGCACATGCAGGGCACACCCGCCACCATGCAAAATGAGCCCGTGTATGACAACGTTGTAGCAACGGTGTTCGATTTCCTGCACGACCGCATCAACGAGGCCCGTGCCGCGGGCGTGGAGAACATTATTGCCGATGTGGGCATTGGCTTCGGCAAAACCCTGGAGCACAATCTTGAATTGTTGCGCAGCCACTCGGTGTTCCAACATCTGGGTGTTCCGCTTATGCTGGGCATTTCCCGCAAACGCTTTCTTGGCGCCATTTGCGGTATCGACAACCCTGCGGAGCGAGATACAGCAACTGCGTTGTGCCACGCTCTGTTGCTAAACTCCGGCGCCGCATTTGTTCGTGTACACAACGTAAAGATGATGGCCCAGCTTAAATCTCTCACACAAAGTTTGTTTGCCTCGTAGCGCATCCTCGTTGCTCATCCTCGCTGCTCATCAGTACACTGTACACCATATCATATCACAACACCACTACAACTCGGTATACGTATTATGCAATCATCTTCAGAGAAATTATCCGTTGTCCTTTTCGCTCTTGTCGCCCATTTCGTATTGCTCATCGTTGGCACTACACATGCGTCAGCGCAGCGTGTATTATTCAAGCCGCTTCTTGCAAACCCCTTCGAGGCACGCATAGGAACGATGTATCAGGCAGGTGAGAATAAACTGCGCCTGGATATAGGGCACAGCTTTGATTTGATGATGGTAGATAGTTCTCGCGCCGGTCAGTGGAACATGGGTGGCGACTTCTTCACCTATACCCGTCTGCGCTCCGAGGGCCGACTCAAGTTCCCGGTGGAGACTA
>JBJOLU010000199.1:0-7722 GCA_046052705.1 Bacteroidota bacterium
TTGGCCTTACCATCAATCTGGTAGATACTCTGCTTGTGTATCCTGAAGCTATGCTTGCCACTATCAAGCGCTCGCATGGATTGGTGTTCTCGCAAACAGTATTGCTGGAGCTGATTCGCAAGGGCATCACCCGCGAGGATGCCTATGCACTTGTGCAAAGCTCGGCTATGCGCACATGGCAAGAGCAACGTCCGCTTATCGATACGTTATGGGAATCTGAGGGTGTGCGCGCGCTGCTCACACGCGAGGAACTTGAAGAGTTGTTCAGCGGTAAGAAATCTCTGCCGCATGTAGATCACGTATTTGCGCGATGCGGCTTGTAACAGCTGCGCGGTAAATCTCAAACATAACCGCTGCTTGATAGGCGTGACATTCGTGTACCTGACTATCACTTTGTCCTCAACAATTCACCGGAGCTCGTGGAATTCACCGCGAGCTCTGTTCCTTTATGGAGCCTGTAAAGATTCGTTACAGCATCGGGTAGGCATCGGGTAGGCATCGGGTAGGCTCAACTACACATCGGGTATGCACTACCTGTCAATCAATCTGCTTCGGTTGTCATCACCATCACGCACCGGCCTATCCGCCAAGGCGCTGACGTTCGCGGCGCACATAGGCAGCGGCAATGCGAAGCTCGGCAGGAGAACTTTCCGGACCAATGGCAGCGCGCAAATCTTTGAGCATGGCGCGGGGATTTTTCTGTAGCTCTTTGCGCACGCTTGCCACAACACGCGCCGGAACAAGTTGATGCGGAGGCACGTCGACGCCGGCCATAATCATATCCTGCAGTTCGGCCGCCAAAGATCCTACAGCGGTTCGGCTATTCGCAGCAATGCGCGATACATCGTAACCTTCGCGCACAAGCTGTAAAAGCTCACGCTGCCGCGCAGTAAGATTATCCTCTGCACTATGCGTTGCGTCACTTTGGTGTTGGTCACCTATCACCGCCAAGAACTCGCGAGCATATCGCTCCAGAAACACGCGGCCAATGCCGCGAATGAGCGCACACTCTTCCGGTGTAGCGGGCTTGTTCTCTGCCAAGGCCTTGAGCTGTTCATCGGTGGCAACGCTTCGGGCAGGTATAGAATATCTGGATGCAAGTTCCGTGCGCACTCGTTGCAAGTTCCCTAGCAGGGTGTTCTGTGCTGTTGAGCTTTGCTCGGCAGCAGCGCGTCCGGTCATTGCCACGGGCATTGCCAGCGGCGCGGGTACATCCTCACCCAGAAGTAATCGGCCTTTAGCGGTGATAGATACCACCGGCCTATCGCCCTTGCCATTGCTCAACACTCCGCTTCGAATAAGCCGGTCGATACTTTCCACTACCGACGAAACCGACTGCTCGCGAAGGCAGGCAAAGAATGTGCTGCGCGATAGGTCGAAGCGCTCCACCGTCGATGTGCTCTCGCCCACCAGCACAGCTGCAACGGTAGTACGGCCAAATCGTTCACCAAGTTCCGCCACTGCTTGCAGGATCTTTTCTTCGGCGTGTTGCTGTTCTTCTGTGCTCACAGGTTGAGCTGCTGCAAAGGTGGAGCCGGACTTGTCTGCAATGCAGGAGGAACAACGTCCGCAGGGCTCGGTGACAACGTCGTCGAAGTAGCGCAACAACACCGTGCGTTTGCACTCGTCGGTTTCCATATAGCGAACTACTTCGTCCAGCTTCTCCAGCGCGCGAGTGTGCCTTGTCTCTAAACTCTTTGCGTCGTAGGGAATGCGGTTTGCCGATGCACGCATTTCCATAAGCACAATACCACCGGAGCCGGAGGCCGGCTCGTAGCGAAGAATGCGGGCAAACTCGAAGGCACGCAATGCTTCCACACAGGCATCAAAGGGTATGTCGTGTTTACGAGAGAGGTGCTGCACATCCACTGATACCGATGCACGCAGAGCTTCGGGCCCAACACCGCGCAGCAGCATTTCCAATACAGCTCGACGTTCGTTGGTAGTATGACGGAAGTACTCACGAATACGCTCGGGATCGGCAGTAAGGTGCAGTCGTGCCTGCGCATTGCGCGGCCCCCGGCGAATCACTTGCGCTCGCTCCAATACATTCAGTACACCGGATACCACCGGCGCCGGCATGTTCAAGCGATTACCTATGCCGGTATCGTCGGCATATACCGGAGCCATTGCTTTGGAACCAACCGCTACGCCGGCCATGTCGTATAGATAGGTGTAGACGCTCTTCACGAACTCCGGCGCGGGATACATGTTTCGCAAAAAGTACTCTTGCAATTCCCTATCGCGAGGGTGATACAAGGCCGTACAAACCGATTCCAAACCGTCGCGCCCTGCTCTGCCGGCCTCTTGGTAATAGGCTTCCAGCGTCAGCGTGAGTTCGGTATGCACTACATGCCGCACATCGGGTTTGTCCACACCCATGCCAAAGGCCGATGTAGCAGCAAGCACGCGAACATCGCCACAAAGAAACTTCTCTTGTGTTTCCTTGCGTTGAGCATCGGGCATACCGGCATGGTAGGCACCGGCTGCATGCCCCATTCGTTGCAGCACCTCTGATGTTTCCTCTACCTTGCGCCGTGATCCCGCATAGATAATCACCGAGCCGGAAGGCGTCTGCTGTACCAGCTCGGCCACTCGGGCAATCTTGTTCTCGCAGTACTCCGTGTGATAGCGAAGATTAGGCCTGTCGAAGCCCTTCACAAAGGTGGCTGCATCGTTCATGCTCAGAGAACGAACGATGTCGGTGCGCACTTCAGCTGTAGCTGTAGCGGTAAGAGCAATGATGGGCACGCGTGCAAGTGTAGCAAGTGCCTCCGGAATGTTTCTGTACGATGGCCGAAAATCGTGCCCCCATTCGCTGATACAGTGCGCTTCATCCACCGCCAAAAAACTAATGTTGACTTCACGCAATTGCTCCAAGAACTGCGCGCTCTCTAGTCTCTCCGGTGCCACATATAGCAATTTGTACGCGCCAAACTTGGCGTTGGTCATGCGCTGCTGCAGTTCACGAATGTGCAGTGAAGAATTAATCTCGGTGGCAGGAACACGCGCTCTCTTCAAGGCATCTACTTGGTCCTTCATCAATGCGATGAGCGGTGAAATCACCAACGCAGTCCCCTGGCTGAGTAGCGCGGGTATCTGATAGCACAAGGACTTTCCACCGCCGGTAGGCATCACGGCCAGGGTATCGTGGCCGGTAGTAATGGACTCAATAATCTCGGCCTGCCCCAGCCTGAACGAGGAGTAGCCGAAGTGCTCACGCAACACTCCCTCTGCGCGGGTAATGAGTTGTGACGATGATTGCTTCATGTTACTCTGCCAGGGTAAAGTACTCGTCGGTGGTGTTGGTGCAGATGTTCAGAACCTCTGCCCGGACCAGTCGTACTAAAATCTGCGAAGAGCGTCGCAGCGAGATATTCACAAGGTTTGCAAACTCCTTGACGGTGATGCGATGATGTTCCTCCAAAAAAGCAAACAGGCGTTTTTCTCTGTCGCCAATGTGAAGGGTCATAGGACGTGTTTGAGGATTTCTTCCCGACAGCAATCGCATCATTTCCTTACTTGCCAGCACCGATTGATCGGCATTGCGGATATATGCACGACGGTCGCGCTCAAGCGGCTGATCCGGATCTTCCTTGAGCATGTGCGGTTTGGTTTCGCTTTCGTCCACATAGATCACCACTACTTCTTTCCAGTCCACTTCTACACACTCAACGCGGCAATGCACAGGCGGCTCCAGGTAAAACTCCGCTGCCGATATAACAAGCTCGATCTGCTCTTTCTCCGAGTCTACGCCAACAATCCTGCCGTTGTCGTCTACCCCCACAAGCAGCACCCCTCCCTTGGTGTTGGCAAAGGCGGAAATCTCTTTTGCGAACTTCACATGCGAACTGAATTTTCGCTTGAACTCCACGCGTAGACCTTCACCTTCCAGTATCAACTGACGTAACTCATGGCGTTTCATGGGAGGAATCGAAGTAATGCGTGTTCACAATTTCCTGTAGGGCAACTCGTATTGCGCCAACATTGCGCCGGTACTGCGCCGGTACTGCGCCATTATTGCGCCATATGCGATTGCAAGTGGCGCGGCACAAACCACTCCGTCACCAGATATCCGGGACGTACCGGCTTGAAGCTCACGTTGGCCAATCGACGATTATACAAAGCCAATAATTGTGGCGACCACAAAAAGGTGTACGGCGCTTCCTCGTGGACTATTTGCTGGAACTCTCGCATCAGCTGTGTGCGGCGAGTTACATCGAACTCTACGCGATTCAGCTCCATAAGCTCATCAGCACGCTTACTCCTAAAGCCAACGTAGTTCGATCCCTCGTTCTCGGCCTGGCTTGAATGCCACAGCTGGAGCGGGTCCGAGGGGATGTTGTCGTTCACCCATGATCCTATATAGGCATCGAAGGCATGCGTGGCATTTTGCTTGAGGAACACAGACCATTCTATGCGCGCTACATGGCACATTATTCCCACTCGTTTGGCTTCGTTAGAAAACAAGATGGCAATGTTCTCCCGTGTTTCGTTGCCGGCATTTACATTGATGGAAAACTCCATGCGAACCTTCTGCCCCTTGATCGTTTTATCAAGCACACCATCGCCATCGGTATCGCTCCAACCGGCATCGGCGAGCAATTGCTTTGCTTTCTCGGGATTGTAGTCGTAGGGCACCATCGAGCTATCATACTCCGGACGATTCTTATACACCGGGCCATCTATCGGTACCGCATAGCCGCGCATCACCGTTTTGATCAGATACTCGCGATTGAACAAGTGGCACAACGCCTGACGCACGCGCTTGTCGGCAAACTGCGGCTTGCGGGAGTTCCATCCCACATAGCTGTACACACTTTGCTCGTATGGCGACTTAGCCACATACACAATCTTCGATGTATCAAGCTGCTCATCGTACATAGGCGGCGGAACCGATTCAAAGAAATCGATGTCTTCTGTTTTCATTGCGCTCATAGCGGCGGTGCGGTCGTTAATGATCACACCAACGATTGCATCGGCATAGCCCTTGCGCCACGCACAGGGCGAGTTCCACGGACGCTGAGATTTCTTCAACACCACTTGCTCACCGGTGCTCCACGAGCTCAATGCATACGGCCCCGAACCTATAAGAAGTTTGGGATCTCGCTTCATTTCTGCACATCCAAACCAATCCGCGAATTCCTGAATGGCGGGATTCTTTGTCACCAAGTTTGTGTCATTGGTCTCGCGAATAGTGTAGCGGTCCGTTAGACTCTTGGGATCCATGATGTGCTTGGGAACAATACGCAAATCACCAAGCTGAATATCTGCCATGAAGTACGGCTTGCGCATGGTAATCACTATGGTAAGAGAGTCGGTTGCCTGCACATCCACAACATCGTCGAAATACACTCGCAAGGGTGAGGCATCAAGTATGAGCGGGTTCTTGATTGCTTTGAAACTGAATACCACGTCGGCGGATGTAAGCGGATGACCATCGCTAAAGAAAATGCCTTTGCGAAGATGCCAGGTATAGCTAAGGTGATCGGCAGAAATACGCGGCAACGAGTCCACAAGATTAGCCACAAACTCTGTAGTTGAGGGATCCTGCTCAAGCATGCCGTCGAACATCAGGGTATAGATGGTCTTTGCGCTATTATCGTTGGTGGTGTACGGATTCAAACCCGATGGGTCTGATAACTGGTGGCAGAAAACAACATCTCCGGGTACGGGCGAACCCGGTTGCATAAACTCCTCACGCGTGTGCTGTATGCGATTGCAGGACTCCAATCCTAATGCTCCAAGTGCGCCCAGTACTCCCAACACTCCCAGAGCAAGAGCACAAATGAAATTATAGATGCGATAACTCATATCAATCACGCGTTGAGATAAACAAACAGGAAGACTCATGATCGCCGGACTTCATGGTAGCAAGCAGCTCTCTAGCTCGGCAGATCCTTTGGTACCACTCTTCTTTTAACTCTCTTGCCCGGTGCCCCTGCTACACGCAACGCCCTGCAACACTCAGATGTGCAAGCGTGAACGGCTGCCGCTACGGCGAAGGGATACCGACGGCGCAAAATACATACGGCGTAGCGCCACCGTCGGTAAAAAGTATCCACCGCCGATGCCGGAAAAACGCAATTGTTAATACATGAAAAAAGTACAACTCACGGCGCGCATGCGCAGCTTCGTGCGTAACTTCGCAGGCATTGAGTCAGCGTCATTAAGTATGTGCACGACTCAGTTTTGATTCAGCAAGAAGATTCCGTTCAATACAACCCAAGAATAGTATGGCAAAGCAAAGCAAGGCATTCGGCGCGGGGAAAAAAGTAGTGTGGGAGTTCCCCTATGCGCGTAAAAACTTCCTGATTTTCGGCCTGGGCATCGTGGTCATCTTGATCGGGTATATGTTGATGTCTACCGGCATCAGCGACGAAGCATCGCACCAAACCGCGTGGAATAATCCGCTGGCCGTGTCGGTTGCTCCCGTAGTCTTGGTGATTGGTTACTGTGTGATCATTCCCTATGCAATTCTGCGCATGTTCAGGGATAAAGCTGCAGGTGAGTAGTTGCAAGATTGCTGCCGGTGAATGCTAACCGGGTTACTGCTCCCAACGACGTGCCTGTAGATTGCGCGCATCTGCCACTTCGAAGGTGCCTATAGGCAAGCGCCGGCCCTTCACATTACGGAGGATATTATGGAAACGAACTCCGAACACCAGCCTTTACCGATGTCTTCGAACATCGAGCAGGACGAAGCTACGGTTCACGCCGATCTACCATCGAAGCTGGACCACATGGAGAGCCGACGGCAAACGCACGCAGTAAAGTTGCTGCTCAAGAATGTTCGTTTGCTTTTTAGCATGCTTCGCGACAAGCGTTTTCACGTAGCCCTTAGAACCAAAGCCATTATTCTTGGTGCCTTGGTGTATTTCGTTGTTCCTGTTGATGCTGTTCCGGATTTTATTCCGGTTATAGGGTACTTAGACGATGCCGCCGTGATCTCCGCTGTTGTACATGCGTTAGTAGACGAGATACGCGCATACGAGTCTTTTCGTACCGGCGGCTTGGTATAGCAAGCAGCACCTGCATCTCGATCAATACGATGGTACAAATTCAAAGAGCCGACCTTGTTGAAGGTTCGGCTCTTGTGATTTTTTGTTGTAATTGTTGTAAGTAATGCTGCCGCATGCTACAGAAGCATTGCAAACCTACCAGCGACGGCGTCGGCCTCCGCCACCGGAGTTTCCGCCACCGGAATTTCCATTGCCGCGGTTGAATCCACCGCCTCCACCACCGCGTCCGCCGCGGCCTCCGCCACCACCACGGCCACCTCTGCCACCGCGCCCACCACCGCCACCCGGACGGAAGTTCTGACGTGCATTGGCATCAAAGATGGAATAGTTGGCGCCTTCGCGATTGCCAAAGTTCTCGCGCTCATCATAGCTCTCGTCGTAGAACTCTACACCGGATTGCGAAACGCTGTTGTATCGCTCATTACCATTGTGCATCGGCTGCTCGTCGCGGTCGTTGCCATCGCGATATCCCCCGCCTCTGGGCGGACGATTACCACCCGGTTGATTGCGAAATCCGCCGCGCCGACCGCCGTTGCGTCCGCCGTCGCGATTGCCATCGCGTCCACCATCTCTATTGCCGTCACGGCCACCGTCTCTGCCGCCTTCGCGGCGAGGGCGCTGTTGGCGAGGATCGTCAAACGTGTTGCCGTCTGCGGGACGCACCGGCGCTTGATCGTCGTATCGAACATTACCGTCTGAG
>JBJOLU010000200.1:0-3119 GCA_046052705.1 Bacteroidota bacterium
GCTTGATACAACAAAATATCTGCCACCATCAGAATGGGATAGGTAAACAATCCCACATTCACATTCTCTTCGTGCTGCTGAGACTTGTCTTTGAATTGCGTCATTCTGCCGGCTTCACCAAAACCCGTGAAGGTGCTCAGCACCCATGCCAGCTCTGCATGTGCGGGAACGTGGCTTTGCACAAACACTGTTGATCGCTCGGGATCGATACCGGCTGCAAGAAAGGTGGCGGCGCAATCCAGCGTCCACTTCCGCAGATCTGCGGGCTTCTGGCGCACGGTGATCGCATGCATATCTACCACGCAGAAGTAGCAAGCATAGGTGTCCTGCAGATACACCCAATTGTTCAAAGCGCCAATCATTGTACCAAGGGTAAGAATACCGCTGGGTTGTACACCGCTGAAGACTACCGGAGGGCTATCCGGTTTCTGCGAAGCGTCCGTTGTTTGCACCATTGTTCTCGTACATGAGTTAATGTGCAAAAATACTCAGCGATGGTGCAATGGCGGCGGATTCGCTCTTCATCTCTATCTCTATCTCTACCTCTTCTTCTCTTCCCTTACACTCTTCCTATCTTCGCATGCGAAGGTTCTACGTGTACACACCAATGCTCATCATACCTTATGACTGACACGCCCGTTGCTTACTTCATCTTGTACCTTACCATTGCCGCCAGTCTGGCAGCGATGTTTATTCCCGGTTTTGGGGACAGCTCCATTTTTCATCCTTATAGTGTAGCCAGAGGCAAGCGCCTGCATACCTTGATTACCGGCAATCTTATTCACGGCGGGTTTGCGCATCTGGCCTTCAACATGCTCTCGTATTACTTCTTCGCTTTTCCTTTGGAACGAGTTGTGGGCAGCGAGAGATTCCTCATCATCTATATAGGAAGTATGTTGATAGCAGATATTCCCTCGCTGGTGGCGCACCGGAACCACCGCCATTACCGCACACTCGGTGCATCCGGAGCGGTGTCGGGAGTGATCTTCAGCATGATACTATTTTTCCCTACCATGAAAATGGCACTGTTGTTCTTACCGGTTCCAATTCCCGCCTATCTGTTTGGTCCGCTGTATCTGGTGTACTCGTACTTTGCTGCGCGCTCGGCAGGCGATTCCATCAATCACGATGCGCACTTGTGGGGAGCCGTAGGTGGTGTGGTTTGTACATTATTGGTGATGCCGCAAGCGGCAATGATTTTCCTGCAAAGCATGGGCTGGAGCGGTGTGTAGGGCAGTACGCTCAGGGCAATCCGCCCGATGTATTTTCAGCTTTACAACTGTGGCTCTGAGAGTCGCCGAACATCAAGGCACATAGATCACACGGCGCGAACAATATCCTTCCACACCTGCTACCAGGGCGTATACTCCCGGAGCAATTGCCGGTAACGGCGCACGAAAGCTGTGCTCACCCGCCGGCATGTATTCCTTGCACAAGGTTGCCACACACGCGCCATGTAAATCGTAGAGTTTTACCTGCACATCGGCATCCAAGCCCGCACTAATCACGAACTCAACAGCATTGCCCTCCCCGCGCCACGCACGAACAGCGTGTAGAGCAATAGGCTCTTCCATCAGTTGAATTTTGCGGATGGATTCAGCGCACGCCGCAAGCTGAATAGTCATGCCCGATCCTTGATCAACACTGCAGTCTGTAGTAGTACTGCTCAGTTGCATGGTGATTGACGGCCGAGAGATCATTTTTTCGCTCAACCTGGATACAAAGCCAAGCCACAGCATCACTCCATCTTGGCGCAAAGCGGAATCACCCTTTGCATCCACCACCAGTATTCCCCTGTCAGCATCGCACAAACTATCTACCACCCATGCGCGCCAATCAGGGGGCATCGCGGGCCCATCCGTTACTACATCCGTCGGGCCCATGAACAAAGGATCATAGGTGATAGTAGTACGAATACGAGTTGTGCGAAGCGTGTCCCAAGCGGGCGAGGCAACCTGAACGGCTAATCGAAACTGAGCGCCAACGGGAATACTGAGTAAATCCATCATAGCTGCTGAGCGCAGCGCATATGTGGCTGGTAACTTTCGCACCGAAAGCACAACAGTATCCGAACTCACGCAGCCCAGTGAGTCTGCGCCACTCACAACAAATGTGGTAGTGCGTTGTACTCGTGCAGTTGTTTGGGCGCAGGTATCACAACTCAGAACTGCAGATGGCGACCAACGAATAGAACTCACAGCATTACGCACCGTGAGAACGGTGGGCGTGCCCGGGCACACTGTTCTGTCTGCTCCCGCATCAACGGTTTGCTCAGGAACATCAGGCATAAACTCCATTCCACCCACATAGCCATACGAGTCGGCATCGCCGTAGCCATACACATACAAACCAATGGGCGAAAGTGCAGACACCGTGTGAGCGCCGGCTGCGACGGGAATAGATACATAGGAGAAGCAGGAATTAGGCACTTCAACACCGGGAATGTTCACAGCGCTGCCATCCACACGAAGCGTGGGAAGATCCGCCGTGATAATGGTTATTGTAAGAAAATGCTGGGTGTATACTCCGCCGGCCTGCACCGTGCTGACGCGATAGCTTGTACTATACTGACGTCGTGGCGGAATCACCATCATGAATGGGTCGCCGGGATCTGTGGTGCCAAGGCCTGCGGTTTTCTTGTACAGTGCTACCATTACTTTTTTTGTGGAGGTAATGAGTGCGCCCGTAGTGATGTCTCCTTCAAAAAACGCATTAGCTTTAAGCCGCGCTACCGTAGAGCCGTTCACGCGAACTTCCGTGCTGTCTGCGCAGGCAATCACTCTATACTTATCGCTGCCGGTGGCCCATCCACCGCGCGGCTGTACAAAGGGAGTGAGCACATAGCGCGTTCCCCATACGCTAAGGGGTAGCAGCTGCTCATACAAATGATCTCGAGACGCTGATGTGGAGCTGACACCTATGCGTGCGCGTTGATGCCCTGCGAACACTGCCACGGGTTTTGTGGAGCGAATAGTGGTTCCGCTTAAATCGTAACCGCCGCTGTTGTCTGTAGTGAATTGTCCCTGAACCAAGTACGACTCACCCTTTTGCAGAACGATATTCTTTACCGCACTCGAGGCGCCGAACGTAGCAGACGAGGGCGCGATAGTCACGTTTGT
>JBJOLU010000201.1:0-7720 GCA_046052705.1 Bacteroidota bacterium
AATACTCCTTGATGAAATGATAATGCATGTATTTCCCCAACATGGTTCCGCATCGCTGTGGATAGCGGATGAGCCCTACGGCCGGTGCTCTGTTCTCTGCTGCGCTTTTCCCCTGCGCTGCTTTTGTTTGATTGTGAAAATAGCGAAAAAATAGTGCCGCTCACAGAGTAGATGGAAGCAGTAAATCGGACCTCATATTCGGTATGTTTGTTCAGTCGCGGGCGGCACTTTCTATGCAGGCGAGCATGAATGCTCGAAACCTTGTGAAGCTACGGGGCTCATCGCCTGTACACACCACGCTTACCGACTTGAGCTAATCACCATGGCACACTCCAAGCGCACGGCCAATCTCTCGGCCGGCCGGAAACCCGGCCGGAAATCCGGCCAGACTCTAGGCCGGACTCTAGACCGGACTCTGGACCGAACTCTAGACCACGACCGGTTCTACCAAACTGTTTCTATGATGTCCGTAGCCGACGCACTTGCTACCGTGCAGAGCACAGCACTTGGCCTTGCCACTGATCAGGTTTCTCGGCGATTGGAGCAGTTCGGCGCTAATGAAGTTTCTTCCGGTGAATCGACATCGTGGATTCGGCGGCTGGTGAGTTCGTTCATGGTGCCTTTCAATGGCGTGCTATTGCTCATTGCTATTGTTTCTGCCGTGAGCGATATACTGCTCGTGGCTCCTGAAGCACGGGACATGCGCACTCTGGTGATGATACTGTGCATGATTGTGCTTAGTTCCGGTATACGATTTATTCAAGAGACACGATCGAACAAAGCTGCGGCTTCATTGCGGGCGATGATTCATACCACCTGCCGTGTGATTCGCGACAACGGCGAGCAGATCACCATTCCTGTTTCCGGCATTGTTCCCGGAGATATAGTATTGCTGGCAGCGGGCGATATTATTCCGGCCGACGCCAGAGTTTTGGAGTCTAAAGATTTATACCTCAGTCAGTCCTTGCTTACCGGCGAAGCCATGCCCGTAGAGAAGCATGCACTTGCTACGCATGCGGCGGAATCGGTGACTGATTGCGAGAATCTTTGCTTCATGGGTACAAGCGTGTCCAGCGGTACAGCCACGATTGTGGTATTGAGAACGGGAGCGCAATCTCTGTTTGCCGACATCGCCTCCAGCCTGGCACCAACAGAGCAGGAAACCTCGTTTGATAAAGGCATTGCGGGTGTGAGCTATGTGCTGCTGCGATTCATGGCGATAATGGTTCCGCTGGTGTTTCTCATTAACGGCCTTACCAAGGGAACATGGGTGGAAGCGTTGTTGTTTTCTATGAGTGTGGCCGTTGGTATTACACCGGAAATGCTGCCCATGATTGTTACCACGAATCTTGCGAGAGGCGCCATGCGCTTGATGAAGCAGAAGGTGGTGGTAAAAAAACTGAAGTCTGTTCAGAGCTTGGGAGGCATGCAAGTGCTGTGTACCGACAAAACCGGCACACTCACGCTGGACTCTATAGTTCTAAAGCGCCACTTGAACGTGTACGGCGACGACGACGACGAGGTATTGCACTGGGCTTACGTGAACAGCTACTTTCAAACCGGTATGCGCAACCTGCTGGATGAAGCTATACTCAAACACGAGGAGCTTCGCCAAACACATGGCATCGACGAACGATTCACAAAGCTGGACGAGATTCCCTTCGACTTCGAGCGCAGACGTATGTCGGTGATCGTTCAAGAAGCCGGCAATAAACACTATCTGATATGTAAAGGCGCCGTAGACGAAATGCTCTCGATGTGCACTACAATGGTAGATCCCGGTCCTGATCGCCGTTTGCAGCTCGAGAGTGACAGTATTGTACCCCTGGATGACAGTGCCCGCGAGCGCATACGAGCGCTGAACACACAGCTGCAGGAAGATGGTATGCGCGTGTTGCTTATCGCCGTGCGAGAGCTGCACGGCCACGGTCCGGTGTATGCACATGATGATGAGCAGGAACTGGTTCTTGTAGGATGCATCGGCTTCCTGGACCCCGCGAAACCAACCGCGGCAGAGTCTCTGCGGCAATTGCAGCACTTAGGAGTGGAAGTAAAAGTGCTGACGGGCGACAGCGAGATCGTCACCAAAAAAATCTGCACCGATGTGGGCATTCCATTTACGGCGGTGATGCACGGCCGCGACATAGACCTACTCAGCGATGATGAGTTATCCCTGCAGGCAGTGCGCACCTCTGTGTTTGTGAAGCTATCGCCCTTACAGAAAAGGCGCATTGTTCGAGCGCTGCAGTCTGCTCATCGCACCGTTGGTTTTCTTGGAGACGGCATCAATGATGCACCCTCGCTCAATGCCGCCGATGTGGGTATATCGGTAGACACCGCGGTGAACACGGCCAAAGAGAGCGCCGATATGATCATGATGGAGAAAGATCTGAATGTGCTGGCAGACGGTGTTCGTGAGGGACGCCGAACCTTCGGCAACATCATGAAGTACATGAAGATGGCTGCCAGCAGCAACTTTGGCAATGTACTGAGCATGCTTGGCGCAGGCGCGTTACTTCCCTTTTTGCCCATGCTTCCTTTGCACATTCTGGTACAAAATCTACTCTATGATATCTCTCAGGTAAGTATACCCTGGGATACAATGGACGACGACTACATACAACAACCACGAGCATGGAACCCGAAGTCGGTAACACGCTTTATGCTGTGGATGGGGCCCGTGAGTTCGTTGTTCGACTACGCCACCTTTGCCTTTCTTTGGTTCATTCTTGGCGCTTCAAGCGCTAAGCAACAGTCACTGTTTCAGTCAGGATGGTTTATAGAAAGCATGCTCTCGCAGATTCTTGTGATCCATATTATTCGAACCACTAAAGTGCCGCTGATACAAAGCCGAGCTTCGGCAGCGGTGGCTATTCTGGGCCTTCTGGTGGCAAGTGTTGCATTGATTCTTCCCTTCTCCACGTTTGCACCCACGCTTCGCCTTTCGCCTGTTCCGGCGGCATTCTTTCCCTTCTTGCTTGTTGCTTTGATTCTGTACGTGAGCCTGGCACAGCTGGTAAAAAAACTCTACATACGCAGGTACGGAGATTGGATCTGAGATTGCAAGATGCCACGACGCATGCTGTGCTCTGATATCCGATATTAGTTACTCTAGTATGCTCGATACGAAATCGACCCTAATGGTATAATTCCTGAAATCGCTGATGAGATTTGGTTACCTCACCTTTTAGTCATAATTCAGATTCCGCTCCTTTCCTTTGTCAAAACAGATGCAAAACCAGTGCAACGGAACCCCAAATCTTCGCAACTGGTTGGCAGTGAAAATCAAGGACAGGAAGAACACTCTTTGCAAAACAGCAGACAACCAAACTGCTCTGAATGTGCCCTGGTTCGCATCCTCGATTGATTAGAGTGTCTACAGACAGCAATCGTGCCGACATTGCATCGCAAGAACCTAAATTGCGTTCGCAGCTAACCGAAACAAACCGCGAACCGCACACGTGCGCATGCAGTACGCAACTCATACATTGAACAGCTCAGCTCATAACTCAGATGATAGCTCCGATACAACGTCAGCTACAACCACTGCTACACACTCAGCTACAACCGTAGCAACATCATCAGGTACTTCACCCTCCTCATCCTCGCGCCTTACCGCGCTGGATGCAGTGAAAGTTTTTGCTATGATTATGATGATGCAGGGGCACACACTGGATAGCCTTGCCCGCACGGATCAATTGGATATCAATGTGTTTCCGTGGATTATCTGGTTTCATGTGCGCGGTGCAACGGCTCCCATTTTCCTTACCGTGTCGGGAATATTGTTTGCGCTTACTATGCGCCGATCTCCAAGCGGTGCTATGGATACCGCGCAGGCCCGTCAACGCGTGCGTTGGGGCAGCATACTGATGCTTATTGGATATCTGTTGGTGTTCCCGGCATCGAATGTTCTGGATCTACCCGATGTACGCACCGAGGGATGGCGGCTCTTCTTTCAGGCAAACATCTTACAACTGAATGCTGTGGCGCTATCGATGGTCACCGCTGTAGCACTGGCAACAAAAACTGTGCGCGGCAGAAAGCTCGCCTTCTTCGGAATTGCGGCTGCCATTCTTGCCTGCACGCCCTTTGTAAATCACGTATCGTGGTTCAATATTCTGTCGGAGTTCTTGGGCGCCTTCCTTAGCTACGAACACGGATCCTACTTCCCTATTTTTCCCTACGCTGCCTATATGTTTTTTGGCGCGGGCATTGGCTCGCTGCTCAAGGAATATCCCAAACATGAACATTTATCGGCTCTGCGTTCCATTGCCCTGAAAACCGCATCAGCTCTTGCTCTTGCGGGATTGCTCATACTTTTTGCGGAACCCCGGATGTTCTCGTTCTACAATGAACTAAATGTTCTGCAATCCTTTCCTGCCGTTGTGCTGCTGCGAGAAGCCGGCGTGATGTTTCTTGTGGCGCTCTTCTGCGGTGTGCGCATTAGCAACAGCAGAACGCGAGAACTCATTGAGCTTTGGGGCAAACAATCACTAACCATTTATGTGGTTCATTTGCTGCTGCTGTTCGGCCCACCGTGGATAGAAAGTATCGGGCATTGGTATCCAAAGGCTCTCTCTCTATCGCTCAGCGCTCTGATCGCCGTAATGGTAGTGGGCGGCACCTTAGGAATTGTGGTAGCAATCGACCGATTGCAAAAGAACTACCCGGTAGTATACGCGCGCGTCCGTACCACGCTGCTGCTGGTGCTGACATATGCTGTTCTTGGATGGGGACGCATACCCTTTGTGAAGTAACAAAGCTTCCGGGTACATACCCTTGCCCTCCGCGTGGCAGTTTCTGATGCAGGCAAACTCCGCAACTCGTGCTTCTACGGCGTATTTTGCACCATGAATAGGCGCATGGTTTGTTGTTTACAAAAAGCGTTTCTGCCCTTGATTACCCTTGCATGTTTGTGCTTCGGCCACACGGTTGCAGCTCAGCAGGACAACGGCTTGGCAGGCGATGGCGGGCAGCTTCGTATTGCCCGCAGATACGTTGTGAACGGCGTGCGGTATGTAATTCAGCAAGACAGCACAGGCAGCACCATGCCCACAGACTTAGAGCTTAGCTCGCTGGTATCTAGCCGCACCTGCGACTTCTCCGTCACCAGCCGCATTCTTCGCATTCTTACCTATGAAGCCCTGGGATATTCTCAGGTACCCCAAGGTGTAAAGACCACGCTTGCCGAGTTTTATACGCAGTCATCGAAAAACGAACTGCGCTACTTCGACAAAACCGTAGCGAATGTGGATGCACTCGTGTTGCAGGATTATTTCACGCAGCTTGGATATCATGATGCACGCGTTCGATACGAGTTCCGTATCAGTGCGGATCAGCGGAACAATATTCTCAGTTTCTTTATTCATACGGGTGCTCAATACTCACTGGATACCGTGGTGGTGACGGGCATCGACTCCCTTCCAGCGGGCATCCGCGCGCGCCTATTGGATGTAGTGGCCGAACGCAAAGTGCAAACCTTCAACGAACCCGCTTTGCAAGCCGTGGCCACTCGCATGCTTGGCGTACTGCACGACAGCGGCTACGCCTTTGCCCGATATCCGATGATTGTGGATAGCACGGCGCCGGTAAGTGCCTATGTGCGAACACCGCGCATCAATATCGACACCGTAGGTAAGCAAGACAGCGTCACAATTTTTCTGGAGCCGCAACAGCGATATCGCTTTGGCTCGGTGCGTTTTATCGACAGTACGCACGGGCGTCCCTTCGTGGTGAATTCACTAAAGAGATTACAACTGGAGTTTGCCGAAGGCGAATGGTACAACCTGAACACACTGCGGCGCAGCGAGGCGGCGATTGCTGCACTTGGCCCCTTCGATCGTGTGGCTCTGGATACAACTGCAGTGGGCGATTCTATTCTCACCACGGTATTCTGTAGTTATCGCCGCCACTGGGAACTGCGACCAAGCGCCTTCTTGAACAACACATTTCCGGACAACTTCAACAATGTGGGTTTGGATGTAAACTATCTGAATAGAAATCTATTTCACGACGCCCAAGTGCTGAATCTGTACGCTCGATGGACGCTTCGCAATATCGATTACGTAGCAACCAATCTTTGGAATAATCCAAACGTAGATCAAGAGTACGAAACCGGTTTATTGTTCTCGCAGCCTGATTTTATGCGCCTTGCAGGCAAGCGCATCGACGGTTCCTTTCAAACAAACTATTCGTACCGGGCCATTGTTGATCCGTTGAAAGTTCATACGCTGAGCAACAGGCTAAGCCCCTTTGTCATGCTCAGCGACAACACCGCCCGCTTGCAGTTCGATATTATTGCCGAGGCGCAACTACCCAAAAATTTCGAGGGATCGTACGAGTCTGCCTATCAACAAATACTCATTCGCAATCCCAACATCGATACCACCAACCTTCGGCAATTCTTGCGCGACCGTTTGGACCCCTATCAAAAGTTGGACTCCTATACATCGAACGGAACACGTTTCCGGGCCACATCGTTCATACTTGCAGCCAGTTATTTCATGGACAAACGCAACGACATCTTCTTCCCTGCTCGCGGATACACGGTGAATGTAGTAAGCGAATGGACACCCGTTGGACTGCTCACAGACTTTCTTCGACTTCAAGGAACATATACCTGGTATGGCACCATGAACAAGCAAACAACGCAGGCCTTCAAAGCTCGCGTTGGGCACATACTGTGGTTCAACAGAGACGAGAAAATCGTGCCGTCGGACCGTCATTACTTTGCCGGTGGCGCGGCAAGTATTCGCTCGTTCGCAAGCCGTCAGCTGGGCGACCGCACCAGCGACGATCCCAACTTGCCGTCGAATGTTGGAGACCTGGCTAACTACGTGGGCTGGGCTACCATTGTGGAACTCAGTGCAGAGCTGCGCTACACCTTTCCCTACTATGCGGATCTGGGAGATTTCTTGGCAGACAAAATCAGCCGTCTAGGTTTTACCTTTTTTGTAGACGCAGGTAATGCCTTCAATCGTTTTACGCCGGCTGCCTACGGTCAAGCATCGGTGAGCCATGTATTGGATCCGCGCAATTGGGCGCTGGCAGTAGGAACAGGAATCCGCTTTGCAACTCCGGTTGGCCCGGCGCGATTAGACTTTGGCTTCAATGTGTACGATCCCACCGTAGCAGATACCAAGACTTCATGGATTAGCTCTCGCGGCTTCTTTGAATCCATGACGGCACAAATAGGCTTGGGCCACGCCTTCTGATGGTGCGAATAATATGCGAATACAGTACGAATACTTTGCGAATACTGTGTTAGTACCTCGTGAGCATACTTCGCACAACGCACTTACATTCTCACTTACATTCTCTTTATCTCGTTGATCATCACCGCGAGTTCCTTCTCGAAGTCTGCAATTGCGGTAGCATCCATGGTTAGCACGGCTTCCTGTCCGGTGCGCGTAAATACCAGGCGTGCAGTGATAGATGCAGTATGCGGCATGCTTTTAGAAAGCAACAAACAATACAGGCGCAACTGCACATCATACCGGCGAAGCAATTCTTGCGGCGAGGTACCTTCCATTGCGTTCGTCTTCCAATCCCACACTTCCACCACACCGTTGCCGCAGTCTACTATAGCGTCGATAGTACCGGTAATAAAGTCTTGTTGCACGGGCATCGTCAGAGAATATTCCTGGTGAATCAACTGCCCCGGTGTAATCGATCGGGCCCGCATGTACTCTGCAACGTGGCGGCAATCGTTATCTATTCT
>JBJOLU010000202.1:0-4543 GCA_046052705.1 Bacteroidota bacterium
TGAATACCCAATGGTTTTTTATAACCGATGGCGTGGCCAAGAAAATCATGTGTACACAACCGGGAAGTATTCTGTTTAGTGCAGAAACACAGATTCCGGTGATCAGCTATTTCGATGGACCTCAGGAATACGTTCGTCTGCAGGAACGGGTGATACTGTGCAATCAGCGCAGGGGAGAATTACACGTTTCGCCGTCCGCAACATCGGTTGCGTGGCTTCAAGGACCGGAAGGGGCTACGCAGATTGTGGTAAACGGCAAGTTGCTCGCTACATACGAGGATGCAAAGCTCTTTGGATTTTGGAACGATGGACGATTGATGTTTGCGGCAAAAAGCGGAACCCAGTGGCGTTGGTTTGTTGGCGATGACGAGATCGCCGGCCCGTATGCAGAAATGCGAGAATGTAAACTGAACCGTGCCGGTACCAATGCCGCCGCAATCGTTGTGCAGAGCGGACTTTGCAGCGTCGTGTTGATCAGCGATGAATATACAAGGCCGGTAGTTAGCAGGCAGTATCCCAAGCTGGATGCCTTGGTGCTCCATCCAACGGAACCCATGTGGGCTGCCCGCGCAACGCAGCCCGGCAATGATATGATCATCATGACCGGAGTAGAGTATGTAGCCGGCACTCAAGGCAGTGGCAAACCTTTCTTTAGCTGGGACGGCACGGAACTGATTTTCTTTGCATGTGATACCGATTGCTTTATCAGTGTGAACGGCCGGCGAACAAATGTACAGTTGAGTGTTCCGGTGGACGTCACGATTGCGCGCGAGCCACGATCTTCAACCTATGCACTAAGCACTATTACCAGCCTGGTGCTGAGGGAATTGGAACGTAAAGACTTGTGGGTTAGCACCATGTGCGACGAAACCTCCTTGCCACGGTATAATCGCCGTAAGCAACGCTATGAAGCATTGGGACGAATCAATCAACGGTTGTATTTGCTATGGTGCGCAAAGTGACGGAATGCGCAAAACAACTGAAAATGTGATCCATAAACAGGCGCGGGACTGCTGCGGTAAAAGCGCAACGCAGTTCGTTGCGATGATGGCCGAAAAACACTAACTTTGCCGCACTTCTTTCACCCATTCTACCGTACGGAGAACTTATACGCATGGAAGATATCATGATCGGTTCGTCTGCAAAGCTCGAACGAGTACGCATTCAACGTCAGGATAAGATCTATAAGGAGCTTATCGACAAAGACACGACGGTAATCTTCGAGGATCCACTCGAGAACGACATGGTGTTGAATATGGGTCCCCAGCACCCGGCAACGCACGGAGTATTGCGGGTACTGTTGCGCCTGGACGGTGAGACAATTATCAAGTGTATTCCCGAGCTTGGCTACCTGCACCGCGGATACGAGAAGCTTGCCGAGAACACTACTTACAACGAATTCATCCCGCACACAGACCGCCTGGACTACCTGGCGCCTATGTCGAACAACGTAGGTATAGCATTGGCCATGGAGAACGCCCTGGGCATCGAGGCGCCGCCTCGTGCACAGTGGATTAGGACTCTTGTGGCGGAACTGGCTCGTGTTTCTTCGCACATGCTTGCCGTGGGCGCATCTTGTATGGACGTAGGTGCTCTTACCGTGTTCCTCTGGACATTTGCCGAGCGTGAACGCCTCTACGATTTGTTCGAACTTATTTGTGGTGCTCGTTTCACTACCAGCTATACGCGTATTGGTGGAGTGGCCAACGACATCTCTCCTGAAGTGTTACTGAAGATTCGTCTTTGGGCCACAAACTTCTTGGAAGAATTGGCAAAGTCTGAAGCATTGATCGACCGCAATCGCATCTTTATCGATCGCATGGCCGGTATAGGTTATTGCTCGTTGGAAAAAGCGATTGGTCTGGGCCTTACAGGACCGGTGCTGCGCGCAAGTGGCAGCAAGCGTGACTTGCGTAAAGACATGCCCTACCTGATGTACGATAAAGTAGATTTTGATGTGATCTCTCACTCAGATTGCGATTGCTACGGACGATACAAAGTGCGTATGGCAGAGTGCCGCGAGTCGATTAAGATCATTCATCAGCTGTTGGATAATCCTCCTAGCGGCGAAGTAAAGCTCAACGATCCTAGATTTGTGCCGGCTCACAAAGCAGAGATCTACACGAAGATGGAAGAGCTAATCAACGATTTCATGATCGTGAATTTCGGAGCTGCACCGCCTGCCGGAGAAACTTACACTGCTATTGAATCGCCAAAGGGCGAGCTTGGCTTCTTTATTGTTTCCGATGGAAGCGGATATCCGTGGAAGCTGAAGATTCGCAGCCCCTCAACTTCCAATCTTCAGGGATTGGCGTACATGACAGAGGGATCGATGATATCGGACGTAGTTGCTATTATCGGTGGTATCGACCCTGTGATGGGCGAAGCCGATAAGTAAATCTTTGCGAAGTATCGACACACGGGATGGCTCTTTGGGTCCTCCCGTTTTTTTTGTGTGGCATGAACCAGTACAACCCCAGAGAGTCGTCCAGTGAGTCCCGTATTCAAGTGGTGGAGCGGGCCGTAGCGCATCGTCAGTTCGATCTCACGATCGTGCTGGAGAATGTGCACGACGAACATAACGTGGCGGCTGTATTGCGCTCCTGCGATGCAGTAGGAATCGACGAAGTGCACCTGGTGTATCATAGCGGCCAAACCTTGCCGGTGTTCGGAAAGAAAACCTCCGGGGGAGCGCGCAAATGGGTACGGCAGCACAAGCACGATTCCGTGGAAGATTGTTTCAGCCATCTGCACTCACAGGGATATACGATCTATGCTACGAAGCTGGATGAACGCGCGGTATCGTTGTACGACGTGGACTTTACCAAAAAAGTTGCGCTCGTGTTCGGAAACGAGCATAGCGGAGTGAGTGAGACCGCCGCAAAGCTTGCCGATGGAATGATGATCATTCCTCAGGTTGGAATGGTGCAAAGCTTGAACATTTCCGTTGCCTGCGCCGTGAGTGTTTTCGAGGCCTCCAGGCAACGCCGTGCTGCAGGAATGTACGACAGTCCTCAACTCGATGCCGAAGGGTACGAGTTGATGGTGCGCGAGTGGTTGAAGCGTTAAACAGAAACACAATGAACCCAGCTGAGCAACATGCGACGACGGTATTGGCGAGCCACGATCAAACGCCCGGCTTGCTGCGCGTGCATGCCGTGGTGATGTCGCTCATTGCCGGAATTAGCGCCACCATTGCTGTAAGCGGATTCTTAGCTGCATCCGATTACCATCCCGACAACACCGGCAATGCGTCCGCTTCAGTGGATGTTTTTATTGGGAACCTTCACGCACATTCGGTAGAGTGGTTAGTGGCAGTCGTACTGGTGTACTTGGGAGTGGCGCTGCTCGACCCTCAAGTACGAGTGCCTCAACGCACTGTTCGCGTGATGCTTGGCCTTTATACGCTGGTTCTAACGGCGTCGTGGTGCGGTAGTATACTATCGTGGGATGATAGAGCCAAACAGGCTTTCGGAATAGGAACGCACGTTTTCGACTCCTACGTTCCTGTGGCCGGTGCCGTTATTTCTAATTACCTGTGGCAGAGTAATCGCTTTCGAGAGCCATCGCTTATGCGAGTGTTTCTTTTGCATGCAGTGGTGCTGGCACCTGCGGTGCTGCTCGTGGTTCGAGCTGTACGCAGAAATGCAGTGCGAAGTTTAGCAACCACGGTGACCTTTGCTGCGGGAGTGGTAGTACCGTTCTGTAGTGCATTGTTTCTTGCCGGGGCTTCTCCTGATGTACCAACTGTAGCTTCTTCTGTTGCCATTCAAGCACAGCAAGCTGTACCTCCGGTGCATCCTGCATGGTACTTAGGAGTGCCGTACGAGTTGTTGAAGTCTCTGCCTGAAGATTTTGTTGTTGCGCTTTTTGGTATAGCCATCATAATAGTGTTTGTATATGGCGCAGGTACCGGCCTCAGCGTTTCTCAACGCATAGGACAATGGAGCGCTAGGATTTTGTATGCAGTGTATGTTGCTTTTCAGATTCAGATTTTCATTGCTTGGCATGTACGATAAACCGAGGTACTCTCTCATGAATGTAGTTCAGAATTTCTCAGTGTGTCCGGTGGCCGCTCATAACGCTAGCAACAGCCGCAAACGGAGTAGCGCAGTAGCGATGCCGGTGGCAGTGCTCATGATTGTTCACGTACTTGTGCTTGTAATGTGGCTTTCACAGCCGGCATTATCGTATGCTCAGGTCGCGCAGACTTCAACAACCATGAGCAATGCAGTGCCATTGGACACTCTTTTCGAACAGTACCACGAGTACGTTCTGCGCGAGTATCCGGAAAACGCTACGTTCAATGGTCGCCATGAGTACGATTCTTCCTGGACAGAGTACTCAGAAGCGGCTATGACGCGCCGCCGAGGTGCAGTAGTAGAGTTACTTGAAAAAGCTCGGAAAATTGACGAGACTGTACTGAGCGCGGAACAGCGCATAAACAGGAAACTCTTTATTCGCAGTCTGGAAGAGTCTGTTGCAAGTATAGACTTCAAAGAGTATCTGATTCCGTTCAATCAGCTGGGCGGCTTGCATCTGG
>JBJOLU010000203.1:0-5959 GCA_046052705.1 Bacteroidota bacterium
GGAAAGATAAGGAGCCCACCTGCCGCAAATGAAAAAAGACACCGATAAGGTGCCTTCTCATGTGCCCGGAACAGGACTTGAACCTGCATGTCCGTAAGAACACTACACCCTGAATGTAGCGCGTCTGCCAATTTCGCCATCCGGGCTCTCTGCTGGGACAAACTATCGTAAGCCAGCGGAGAGGGAGGGATTCGAACCCTCGATACCGTTGCCGGTATAACGGTTTTCGAGACCGCCCGATTCAACCACTCTCGCACCTCTCCGAGTTGGCTACTTTATGGGGCCGCAAAGATACGGAACCAAGGTTCAGCTACCAACGAACAATTTGCCGAACCTCTGAAAGTAGCTTTTAAAAAACGCCTTAGTCGTTGATTTTCAATGCCTTAAAATTTTTCTTGAACTTAGTCCCGAACTTCCCAGTACAGCTCTGCACGTAACTGACGCACCCAGTTATCGTATTCCCTGTTCTGTTTATACATGGATGCCATGCGCTCGATTTCCTTGTAATCGGTATCCAAATTGGCTTTGTGCTTGGCAATAGTTTTCTTACGTAATACAAGATGCAAAGCAGGCTTTGTGCGCTCTGCTTGATAGGGCAATGCCTCTGTTAATTGACCATCGCTAAGCTTTTCTACCGCGGCCTTCAATGCCGGATCGAGAGACGCTATTTGCACCCTTCCCAATGCGCCACCGAATCCCTGTGTTTCTTTTTCCTCGCTGAACATCCGAGCAGCATCATCGAAACTCAAGCTCCCGGTTGTGATTTTTTCGCGAATATCCGCCAGGGCCTTCTTGGCAGCATCGACATCTTCCTCTTGTCTGGTTACGGCAATAAGGATATGGCGCGTTTTGATCTGATCTTTGGTTCTGTCCAACAGTTGTATCACGTGAAATCCAAACGGCGACTCCACCGGAAGCGAGTATTCCGTCAGCTGTAGCTTTTTCGCTGCAGAGCAGAACTCCGGCACAAAGTCTGAGCATGCCCGCATGGCTAGCTCACCACACGACGACGCAGAACCGGGATCGGCTGAATATCGTTTTGCAAAATCGCAGAAGTCACCACCGGCCACAATGGAATCACGAATCTTCTTTGCCTTTTGCAGGGCCATGTCTTTGGCGGTTCCCGCAGGCACAATCAGCTTGACAATATGACCAATCTCCACCTGCTCCGGTATCTCCGGCAGCGAATCTTTGAACTTCGAGTAAAACTCGTCCACCTCGGCGCGTGATACGCGTATGTCACCAATTTTTGCTTGGCGCATACGCTCAAGAAGAATGCGGCGTTTTACTTCATCGTGACCATCTTTTTTGATTTTCCATAAGGGTACGCCGTAGGCCTTCTCTACTCTATCCTCCGAACCGAACTGAGCAATGATTTGCTGGACGGTTTGCTCCAATTGCTGATTGACCTCTTCTTCCGACACCTGCATGGTGGTGTCTTCCAGAGCTTTCACATACACCAGCTTATCGTTGATCATGGCATCGCGAATGCGCTTGCGAATAGCCGGATCCGAAGGATTCACCGATGGATTCTGCTGCATGAGCATGTATATCTGGCCATCCACATCGGACTTCAGCACCACCTCTTTACCGACAACTGCCTCTACCTTGTCCAGCACATCGCCCTCGCGCAACTGCTGCGCGTGCACGCCTTGTACCGACCACAACATCAGGGCAAGCACTAGAATGCTCTGAGCTATCAACGATATTCGAGGTTTGATAATCATTCGAAGAACTGTTTGGACGATGGGCCGCACTCTAACCTATTGGCGGAACATTACATTGATGTACGACTGATTGATAATTACCGGGAACTTCTCTTTGAGGCGCGCAATCCATGCTTCGGAGAACTTCTTCTGCATCATGTCTTGATACGCCGGTGCAAAATCCGGAATGGCTTCTTCGAATGTTTTCATGCGCGGGGCTTGTACTTCGTTCACGCGTACAACAGTGTATCCTTTTTCAAACTTCAACGGCCCCAGGATATCACCGGATGCAGGCTTCATCGCATCCACGGCTTGGGCAAGCTTGGAATTTCTCACCGAGAGCAATCCCCAGCGGCCTTTCTTTTCTCTGTATCCGTCTCTTTGAGTAAGCAGCTCTGCTTGCGCTTCGAAGCTCTCTCTGTTCGGAAGTTTAGATACCAGATCGTAGGTGTTTTTGGCGGCAGTGTCGGTAATGTTATAGATTTCCGAAACGTCGTATTTGTATTCCGTGAAATACTTCGTCTTGGTGGAATCCCAGAACGAGCGCGCTACCGTGGTATCGAATTTCAACTTCAACCACACTTCCTGCTCTTCCACTTTAAAGAGTAAAATGCCGTCGCGGAATTCGCGGATCAACGAGGAAAAGTCGGTGTATTCAGATTCTAAGCTCGATGCTGCTTCAGATGTAACCATGGGATCGGCAATCTTGTTGATTACGTTTGTCAACCCCTGCTTATTCAGGGATGAACCTCGCATATCTGTGCGCTTGCGAATGGAATCAACCAAGGCCGAGACCGTTATGCTCTTCGCCGGTGAACGGAACAACACTTTAGCTTTGGTAGCCTCGGTTACATTCTTGTGCCAGGAGGTATCGGCTGTGTTCTTACCGGGGCCAACCTGCTGCAGCATTTCGCTGAGTACATCGTCTGCCACGGCGTAGCCGCGCTCCTTTTTGATTTTCTCCAAGAAAGCTCGCTTGTCATCCTCGAAGTAGTATTTCTTGTAAATCTTCTTCACATTGTCGCGTTCGTCTTCGATGTTCGTGACTTTGGTAGAGTCGCGTCGAATCACATGCGCGCCGTACAATGTTTGCACTGTTCCGATCTCGCCGTCTTTCATCGAGAACATTTTCTCTTCGAATTCGGGAATGAGCCGGTGGTTGTCGTTTTCAAAGCCCAACGAACGGGAGTAATAGTGGCCGAGATCTCCGCCCTGCTCTCCTGTTGTTTTATCAGCCGACATCGCTTTGGCTGCTTCAGCAAATGCGCTACGAGGCTGTGTGCGCAAAGCCGCGGTAAGGCTGTCTGCACGTTTGATGGCTGCCGTGGAGTCTTCGCCGTCGAATGTTGGTACCAGAATCTGGCTGGCGCGCACAAGTGTTCGAGGCGACTCGTTCATGCACTTCACTACCAGATACACAAAACGTGAGCGTACAGGCAGCGGACAAACTTCGCCCGGCTTCAAGGTGTACGAGAGATCTTCGAGCTGGCGGACGATACCGCCCAGAGAGGTAAAGTATGGGAGCAATCCGCCGCGTTCCCGAGTTTCCTTATCCTCTGATGAGTCTTTAGCAATAGCGAAGAAATCGCCACCGTTTTTAACCAATTGAATACACTTCATCGCTTTTGTGAAGGCTGCCGTGGTATCTGCATTTTCACCCTGGGGAATCACCATCACCATCACCGCCACCTGAAGCTCTTTTTTGCGACGATCCAGGTAGATATTCACGTTAGGTTCAACAACCTTTTTGTCGAACAAATAGTTCTCCGCCAAAATGCGGCGGTTCGAATTCACTTCGGCCATTACAGCAGAGTCTTTATCGAACCCGCGGGCAACGGCATCTTTCACTTTCAAACGATACTTAACGTACAAATTCAGGAAGTCCATTACACTGTCTCGACGAACTTTCATGAGGTCGCTGTTTTTGCGATTCATGTTTCGCTTGTAGGCAGACTCCACCTCGGCAAGGGTTATGGGATCCCCGCCTACAGTTGCCAACACCGTAGCTCCGGTGTTCATTGAACCACTGCGCCCCTCTGTTAGGGTAAGTTTCTTTTTGGAATTCTTTTGAGCCGCTACAGTACCTCCGGCGAGAATTACAAGAGCTGCCATCGTGAAGGGCAGCAGAACTCTACGTGCACAGAAAGTAAAAGTTGATCCTAGCATAAAATCACCCGGTGAAACATCATTGGTAAAAGAGAACTAAGCGACGGGAATGTGCGCGCGCAATGCGCGTGGCCCCGCGATTTATGAGCCGCAAATTTACGATAGGGCGGGCTTCAACAGGACCCGTATTTTTTGTTAATAACACCTAAAGATACAGGTGTATGGGCGGTCGAAGCCGGCAACTACGTCGAGAGCGCCGGAAAAATTCCGCATGAACATCCGGTGTGTCATTGGCGGCTGTTTATGCCGTTCATAAACTCGGCAGCAGCCGTGTAAATATTACCCGCGCCAAGGAACAATACCATGGCATTCTCTTCCACATGGTGTAGGAGATCACTCGCCACATCCTTGACATTCGGCACATAGCGCACATTGGCGTGACCGTTGGCCACAAGCGCATCCACAATCGTTTGACCGCTGATGCCCTCCAGGGGCTTTTCGCGGGCAGCATACACGTCCGTTACTATCACTTCGTCTGCTGCTTGGAACGCTGCTCCAAACTCTGCGGCAAAATCACGGGTGCGCGTGTACGTGTGGGGCTGGAATACAGCGATGATCTTTTTGTTCCACCCGGCGCGAGCAGACTCCAGCGTGGCCTGAACTTCGGTGTGATGATGGGCATAATCCTGCACCACCGTCACGCCATTTTTCTCACCCAATATTTCGAAGCGACGCAACACTCCGTGAAACTCTCGAAGACTCGTGGCAATAACTTCCATTGGAATACCAAGACGCAAACCCACAGCGATGGCAGCAAGTGCATTGCGTACGTTATGCTTGCCGGGTATATCCAGTTGTATTGTACCAATTGCATCGCCTTTGTGCTGCACTGTGAAGGTCGAGGTTCTTCCTTCAAACACGCAATCGACGGCCCGCACATCGGCACCCTCGCTCAATCCGTAGGTCACCACCGGTTTGTTCATGTGCGGTATCACCGACTGCACGCCGGAATCATCAATACACGCAACAATCAACCCGTAAAACGGCAGCCTACCCAAAAACTGTATAAAGGTTTCGCGAACATCGTCGAAGTCGCGATAGATATCAAGGTGCTCCGCCTCGATGTTCGTTACAACAGCAATGGTTGGCGACAACTGCAAAAACGATCGATCATACTCATCGGCCTCCAGCACCGTCCACAGGCCGTGGCCAAGGCGTGCGTTCGATCCACCCAAGCCTCGTAGCCTGCCACCAACGATTACCGTAGGATCTATGCCGCCTGCCATGAGTAACAAACCACACATGGATGTGGTGGTTGTTTTTCCGTGTGTGCCGGAAACAGCCAGGCAATACTTCAAGCGCGCTACATCGGCAAGCATTTCAGCACGGCGAATGATAGGAATACGCGCGGCTTGTGCAGCCACTGTCTCCTCGTTTTCCGCCGGCTTTACAGCACTGCTGTACACAACAACATCGGCGCCCTCGATATTGGAAGCTCGATGACCAATCATGATGTCGGCTCCCATCTTCTTCAGCACATCGGTGGTTTCGGATTGCGACATATCCGATCCGCTCACACGGAATCCCTGCGACAACAATATCTCTGCAATGCCGGACATCCCAATTCCGCCAATGCCCACAAAATGAATGTGCTTTACGCTTGAATACATAATAGTTGCTGTCTTTAGGAACGGCGCGCCTCTAGGAGGTTCTACCAAAACGTCTGTCAAATTCTTTGAGATCAAATCGCACCAACACCGGCCGGCCATGCGGACATACCTCGGGCACCGCCGTGGCGAACAAATCATGCACAAGTTTTCGCATCTCTGCTACAGAGAGCGGATCGCCTGCTTTGATGGAGGCACGGCAAGCAAACGACGCAGCAAGATTATCTCTGGACTCCGCGGCACGAACCTGCTTATACTCGTTGAATTGTTCCAGGATCTCTATCAATGCCGATGATTCCTCCCCACTGCGAACGTCGAGCGGAACGCTTACCACTCTTACATCAGTTCCGCTTGTCTCAAGTTCATAGCCAAGTTCTCTGATCTCCTCGCGTACTTCATTCAAAGCGCTGCGCTCGGACACACTCATTGACACGTTTACCGGAAACAGCAGGCGCTGCGAGTACGGAATTCCGTTACTCA
>JBJOLU010000204.1:0-29709 GCA_046052705.1 Bacteroidota bacterium
TGCAGCTTTTGCTTTATGCGCGTGACATGTACCGCGAGATATGTACTACGTGTCCGGTAACCTGTATCCACTATTCTGTACCTGTGAAGCGTTTATTATCCACCCACCGCGAAGATTACCATGATTGAGAATCGTGATTTTGTCTTTACCAATGGAGAGCGCATTCCTGTTGGTACTATGTATTGCATAGGCCGGAACTACGCTGCCCATGCCAGAGAAATGAATGCACCATTGCCGGATGCACCGCTGGTGTTTATCAAACCGCCGAATGCCTATCTGCCGCACGATTCCGTACTCAAACTTCCCACGTATTCGGACAATGTGCATCACGAGGTGGAGCTAGTTGTAGTAATAGGTGCCGACACCGATGGCTGCACCGCCGAGCAGGCGAGCACGTACATAGCCGGATACGGCGTGGGCATAGACTGTACACTTCGGGATGTTCAAGCGCAGGCAAAAGCAAAGGGAGAGCCATGGTCGGTGAGTAAATCCTTTCGCGGCAGCGCACCCATATCCCGCATAGTTCCTGCAGCAGAGGTCAGCTCTGCCGACGCGCTCGAGCTGGTGCTGCGCACAAATGGTCACGAGCGCCAACGCGGTTCAACAGCCATGATGGAACGATCGGTGGGAGAGTTGGTGGCCTACATTTCTACTGTGTTTGGTCTGCGCCGCGGGGATTGCATCTTTACAGGTACGCCCGAAGGAGTAGGCAAGATGAGCGCCGGCGATGTGGTGGAAGCCGAACTTTGCGGCTATACCTCGCTGCGTATTCAGGTTGCGTAGAATGTAGTGATAACTGTATATGACCGGGTTCACGGCTTCCCACGAGCATGCCCGCTTCACTTTTTTTCTTGACGCGTAGAGGGGAGAGTGGTGATTGTATTCGCCGAACTGGGGAAAACTTTTTTCGTAAATGCCTTTAAACACAAGACTTCCGTGTTTTGTGACGGAATTTTCATTGGCCGGGTCGGCATTTTTTCCGATTTTTATGCGATGTCTAAAGCCCGTAGTGTCAGATTATTTGCACATTACATTCGTCAATGGACGGGGTTCAACGGGCATCATGGATCTTTGACATCGTATATGTTGGTTGTCATCGTGTGTTTTCTCGTCGCGTTGAGTTCGTGTTCACACGAGCAAACGCGATTATCGGAAACGACGTTTACGTACAACGAACCTAATGGTATAACATCGTTGGATCCTGCGCGAGCAGGATATCAGGCCGCAATCTGGGCCGGCACTCAGATATATAACGGATTAGTGGAGCGGGATTCAAACTCGCTGATCGTTCCGTGTATAGCCGAGTCGTGGCAGTCGGATCCCACCGGAACTCGATGGGAATTTCGATTGCGACGCGATGTTGCTTTTCATGATGATACGTGTTTTGGCTCAGCCCGTACGCGTTTCGTGACGGCAAAGGACATCGAGTATTCGTTTCTTCGATTGCTGGATGTTCGAACAAAGTCGCCGGGGCTATGGGTGTTTCAAAAGCGTATCAAGGGAGCTGAGAGCTGCATAGAGCAAACTCGCCGCGGGCTACCGCCTTCGTGCGAGGGTATTCGATGCAAGGGTGACTCAATTATTCAAATTGATTTAACCCAACCGTTTGCGCCCTTTCTTCAGCTGCTCAGTATGCCGTACGCGTGGATTATTCCCCGCGAGGCAGTTGAGTACTATGGAGAGGAGTTTAGCAGACATCCGGTAGGTACAGGGCCATTTCGAATGGATCACTGGACACCGGATATCGAGCTGGTACTGCAACGCAATCCTCGGTATTTCAAGATCGACAAAGCAGGCAATCGTCTTCCGTATATGGAGAGTGTGGTCGTCACGTTTGTGCGCGACACCAAAACGGAGTTCATGGAGTTTCGCAAAGGCAAGCTCGATGTGCTATCCGCTTTGGATCCCTCCATTGCAACAGCTGTTGTGAATAGCGACGGCACTTTGCAACGGGCTTTCGCAGCATACTCGCTTCAGCAAGTATGCGCTGAATCCATAGAGTACTACGGTATTCTTTTGGATACCGCATGCGAAAGCGGCAAGGCATCGCCATTGTCTCGTTCGGCGCTTGTTCGGCAAGCTTTGAATTATGCCATAGATCGTGAACGAATCGTCCGCTATGTATTGCACGGAAAAGGGGTACCTGCCCATCACGGAGTTATTCCGCCGGGTATGCCGGGTTTTTCTCCGGATGTCCATGGGTACAGATACGAACCTGATCGTGCACGAATGTTGTTAACAAAAGCCGGGTATCCCGGCGGAGCAGGATTGCCTGCGGTTACCTTACAAATGGGCAATAGCGCCCGCACAGTTTCGGTAGGCGAGGCAATACAACAAATGTGGAAAGAGATTGGGGTGACCGTCAACCTCAAGCAAGTTGACTTTCCTCAGCACTTAGAGATGGTAAGTGCGTCGAAGCTTGCTCTTTGGCGTACGAGTTGGATAGGGGATTACTCGGATCCGGAAAATTTCCTGGCGCTTTTTGCATCAGAATTTTTCTCCCCGAGCGGACCCAACACAACACACTATAAAAGAACGTCAATCGATTCTCTGTACGGATTGATTGCGTCGTCTCCCGTTTCATCCGAGCAGCGCTATCGCTGGGTTCACGAAGCGGAAAGACAGATACTGGAAGATTGCCCGTGGGTTTTCCTCTATTACCCCGTTATTCAACGGTTAGTACAGCCAAACGTTACCGGTTTGCCCATAGATGGGTCCGATCGTTTGGTTCTGGAACGTGTTCGTAAAATTCGTTCCACTCGGTAGTCGGTTTCGGGTGATGTCGGAAGAAGAGTTTCGAACTCCTGTTGCAAATAGGTATTCAATACTCTGCCGTCCGGCCAAACCCTTTCCCTGTTGTTATGGTTGCCGTAGAGAGATCGCGGTGAACCGATAACACGGGATGAAAATGAGGTCTTCATGTTTTGCGGCAAGAGTCCGCACCCAAGGAAAGAGCCCTTTCAATCATCCCGACCAAGAACAGGTGTAGTAATTTTTTCATTATTGGAGGTAAGATGAGTTTACGTAGTAAGCTCTTCCCATTTCTTACCGTGGTGCTGGCGTTTTTGGTCGTTATTTCATCTGTTGAGATTGAAGCAGCAAAAAGTTCCAAATCGTCTACCCATGGTGTTGGGAAGAAAGTTCATTCGAAGAAAGTTAAAAGTCGCTCAAAGAGAAAACATCGTCGCTCACGGGCTTGCAATACAGTAGTGGGCAAGCATCAGGCATTGGAGCTGTTGAAATCAGGTTCACCTGAGTTGCAAATGCTCGCCGGTGTAGGTGATGAGTCTGAAGTACAATCATCCCCCGCACTGGATGTAACCGTTCAGAAGCAGCTTCTTCAAGAAGTTGAAGACATTACGGATCTGCAAAGCGAAGAGGATGCTCAAATCGACGCCGACAACTTCCGCATGTTGTGGTTGTCCTACGTGGATCCCGTTGCGGACCCGGAGGAAAAAGAGTTAACTCTGGCCTGCGGTATTCCCAAGCAGAATATGATGAATGCCATCATGGAATGGCTTGGCACCCGCTATCACTTCGGTGGTACAGGGCGCACCGGAATCGATTGCTCGGCATTTGTTCGCGCGGTATTCGCATCCAGCGCGAATCTTGTTCTTCCTCGTACGGCTCAAAGCCAGATCGAAGTTGGGCAACGCATCAGAAACGTAGAGGATTTGCAGTTCGGCGATCTTGTGTTCTTCCACACTGCACGCCATGCCTTTGTTTCGCACGTGGGTATTTACCTGGGTAACAACTTGTTTGCGCACTCCAGTTCACGGTTTGGCGTTACGGTTTCGCCCTTGAACAGCGATTACTACAGCTCGCACCTTGTAGGCGCTCGCCGCCTCACAGAGAACGATGTTGTAGCTCTATCGGCGCAAAACACGGTGGCAACGGGCACGCACTAAGGTCCGTTCCTTCATATACGAATGTCATCAGTTCTTCAAACAAGCTCTTTACCCGTTGGTAAAGAGCTTGTTTTGTTTTTGGACTCATGCTTTGAGTATTTCCAAACCATTCTTGATTTGATACTACCAAGCGATTCTTGATTTGATTCATCATAGCGCAATCGTATGATACAGTTTGAAGATTGGGGCCTGATTGAGTACGCCGTTGCAGACCAACGGCAGATCGACTACGTTGAGCAGATTAAAAAAGGTGAGCGTTCAAGCACGCTGGTGTTCTGCCAACATCCTACAGTGATTACCGCGGGTCGCGCCACCGAAGATGGGCATGTGATCACCAACAACGAGCGTTTGAGGGCTCTGGGTATTGACGTCGTTTCCAACAACCGCGGCGGCGACGTTACCGTGCACAATCCGGGGCAACTGGTTGGATATCCGCTCTTTCATCTCTCGCATTTCAACGAGGACTTGCACTGGTTTCTACGCGAGATCGAGGAATGCATTATTCAAACTCTTGCGCAGTACAACATTACCGGGCATCGCATCGATGGACTGACGGGAGTGTGGGTTGAGAACAGCCGAAAGATCTGCGCCATCGGTATTCACTGCTCTCGGTGGGTGATATCTCACGGCTTTGCATTAAACGTTGTGAACGACACATCGGCTTTTGGCCACATCATTCCTTGCGGAATAGCAGATAAAAGCGTTACTTCTATATCCGAGGAGTTAGGGTATGCAGTTGATTTTCATGAAGTTGCAAAAGTTTGCAAAGAGATAATATCTACTCGTTTCAAGGAAGTGAAAAAAAACTTGTGAGGAAAGCCTGCCAGGTGTTATGTTAGCAGCCCAAATGATGGTAAGCGGGAGTAGCTCAGTGGTAGAGCGTCACCTTGCCAAGGTGAATGTCGCGAGTTCGACCCTCGTCTCCCGCTCGATGGCGCAAGCCATCACTTCCTCTTTATGCTGCATGCCTTGCTATCAATTCCCCCCGATGGCAGGGCATTTTTTTTGCCCCAAAAAACCGAACCCGCCAAGGGCAGCCCGGCAACTCTCGTGAACATCCAAGAATCATTTTTCAAGAAATGTCGGGAATGATGGTAGGCTAGCGAGGCGTGGCTTCGAGCGCCGCCAAGCGTTGGCGCGCTTCCTGAAGTGCTCTTGCGGGCGTTTTCCTTGCGTACACGGCCTCCATAACCTCTTGTTCCAGTATCTCTTCCGCCTGTAAGAAGTACGGCGGAGAAGGCAAAACAACAGATGCTTGAACTTGCGAGTAAAAGTTCCGTGCAAGCGGGCGGTTGAACACCGCTCGCGTATAAACGCCGGTGTCTTTGGTATCAATGTTTGCGCAGGGAAATCCGGCGTCGGGAACGAGAGCACAAAACTGAAGCTCCGAGCCTGGGGAGGATAGATACTGCAACAACAACTTCGCCCCGGATGCTACGGATGTTGATGCACTTAGAGCAAAACAATCGGCACTACAGATGGATGATCCGCGCAGCGCATTCCTCAGTGCATTCCTCGGCGCATTCGATGCTACTTCTGATACAGCTTCTGATACTGCTCCGGAAATCTCACCCGAGACGCTGGGAAACAAGGGCATCACAGTGTAATGGTTGGCGATTACCGTGTCGCTTAGATTCCACATTCCAGATATCCATACACCCAGTTCACGTCTGCTTAAGCGAGCGTCTAACATGCGCGAGGGCTCAACGATGCCGGCTCGCGCCCACGCGCAATACTCTTCCAGGCCGGCCACTGCACTGGAATCTACCGATGCCGACAGCGGCAGAGTGCTGAAGATTCTGCTGCCTGAGCTCCACAGAAAGGGCAGGACTTTTTTCAAAACATTATGCGGCTCAAAGGATTGCACGCCAATGCGGGCATTCTTCAATTGCTCTGAGCAAACAGCACGTAGCATTTGCAAATGAACGGATGCCGCGGCCGTACCGCGGGAACTTCGTGCCGTTGCCGCTTGGAGCACATCGTTCCGCACGAAAAGGGCTCTGGTGTTCATCACCCACGGTAGTGCGTAGATCTTTGCCCCTATGCACACGCTCGAGCGCACAGAATGGGGAACGAACTGCACAACCTGCGAATCCAGCGCTAATAATACTCCTGCCGAGGCGAACTCTTGCACCCATTCTAAACCAAGGTGCACAATATCCGGAGCGGTGCCTGTGGCGAACGCCGATTGCAATTTTGCTTTGCCGTCGGTCCAGCTTAGCTCGGTGAGCTCTACGCTCAGGTCCGGATGCTCTTGCTCAAAATTCTTCACAAGAAGTTGCAGCGCATTGCGCTGTGCCGGCTCACTCCAAAAGTGCCACAATCGTATGGTTGTTTTGGATGCCTGATTGGTTGAGGAGCGAGAACAGGATGTCCATACCACAACTGAAGCCAGCACCGCAAAGAGAAGAGTTGCGCGGCTAAACCTGCGGTGAATGGAATGTGCCCTCATATTAGCGCCTGGCCTTGGTATGTGCGGCGGCCGTTGACGCAGTAGCAGATGTAGCGGGCTTTTTGGCCGGAATTCTTGCGGTGGTTGTTGTGGTAGCTCTTGATGCAACATTCACCGGACCTTTTGTAGGAAGTGTCTGTTTCTTTTGCATCGTGGACTTAAGTTCGGCCTGAGCATTTGCTTTAGAACCTACCTTTGCACCGACCATTGCAGCAGCCACCGCGGGTTTAGACGAATCGGCTTTAGTGCTGTCTGCCTTGGGCGGGTTGAGAATTTTATCGGGGTGGAAGTATGCGTCTAAAATATCTCGCGCTATAGGGGCGGCACGGGTAGCTCCGAATCCTGCGTTTTCCACCATGGCACAGATGGCGATGGTAGGATTTTCCGCAGGAGCGAAACAGATGAACCATGAGTGGTCTTTCCCGTGAGGGTTTTGAGCTGTACCTGTCTTACCACAAATCTTAACGCCTTCTACCTGCACCATTGTCGCAGTACCTCCCGGTGTATTACACACATCGTACATGCCTCGATGAATAATATCGAAGTACTTCTTTTCAACTGGGACACTAATTGAGTCATAGGCATTTCTTTCCATTCGACTACGATCTTTATAGTAGTACGATCGCACAATATGCGGCTGATAATACGTCCCTTTATTAGCAAGAGCACAGCAATAGGCAGCCATTTGTAATGGTGTAACACCTATCTCACCTTGACCTATTCCTAGATTGACCATTCGACCTTCAATCAGATTGCCGGTAACACCTCTACGAGCAAACGAGGCTCTGTTCATTAACGTGCCCTTGGCTTCTTCGGCTAGGTCTATCCCCGTAAGCTGCCCAAAACCGAAAATTGAACCATACTTGTGGTACACTTCAATACTCATTCGTCGCCCAAGCTCGTAAAAGAAACAATTGCATGAAACTTGAATTGCGCGCTGCACAGAAACAGCCCCATGTGTGCCATGGCAAGCAAATGAACGTCCGCCGAATGTATACGCTCCGCGGCAATAAATCGACGTGTTCTCATTGATCATGCCTTCTTGAAGTGCAGCCAAGGCCATGAGCATCTTCCACGTTGAGCCGGGTGGATATTGTGCTTGAGTTGCTCTGTTAAACAATGGTTTTTTTGAGTCATTCACAAGAGCCATATACTCTTTAGATAGCTTGCCGCTCGTGAACTGTGTAAGGTCAAAGTCCGGTGAGCTGGCAAGGGCCATAACTTCTCCATTGCGCGGATCCATCACAACCACACCGCCATTATCGGTGTTAAGACCTTTTTCTGCTATCAGCTGCAACAGCGGATCCACTCCTAGATAAATATCTGCCCCCTCTATGGCCTCGATATCGCTTTTACCTTTGTTAAAATTCTCGATAGGTTGTCCAGCCGCGTTTACGGCCATGAACTGGATTCCTTTTGATCCTCGGATAAACATCTCATGAGCTTTTTCCAAGCCACTCTGGCCAATCAGGTCTCCTGCTTTGTAGTAGTTGCCCAATTTTTTGATTTGTTCTGCGCCAATTTCTGATCGATATCCAAACAGGTGTGATGCACGAGCTTTGAGTTCGTAGGTGCGCTTTGTTTCTATAGTAAGATCAACGCCGGGAAGAAGTTCGTGGGACTCTTCAATCGCAGCTCGTATATCGGCATCCACATCTCGAAGAATTTTTACTTGTGCAAAGCGATTTACCTTGTTCGTACGATACAAGTGCATGATAGTATCGCGGCTCATGTTCGTGATGTTCGCCAGCAAGGAAACGCAGGAGGTGTCAAAGTCGTTCGGCGTTAACACCAGGGTATACGAGGCAGAGTTTTGCACCATCACTTTGCCGTTACGATCGTAGATACAGCCTCGATAAGGTTCTTTGGTGAGCTGCTTAATTGCTTGCGCCTCGCTTCTCTGCATTAGCTCCGACCCGCGGATAATCTGCAGGTAGCCTAGGCGCAGAGTAAAAAGAATGGCAACTCCGAGCACAAGGAAACGGAAGATTTTTTCTCGTGATTCCGTGGAAAAAGAAAAGGACGATGACTGCTTCATAGTTGATCGAATTCAGATTGCGGATGGAGTTTGCTGTAAGATCGACGGCCAAGAATGCCGCCTAGTATATGAACGAGTATGTGGCCGAGTTTATGGCCGAGTATTGGGTCTATTATAATCTGTTTACAACTCACGGCCGGGGGATGCTGCATATTCACCGGCTCATGGGCATATAGAACACAATCGTCACGAATAGGTACGAGTTTCTGCAGTGGCACTTGTTGTTACGAGTTGTTGCGAATTGTTACGAGTTGCTGCATGAGTAATGAACTGATTGCTCGCGAGTTCGTAGCTACACGCACAAATAGTTCCGCACCAACATCTGTAAAGCTATTCGAATATGCCTTAGCGCATGGTTCGAGAGTACTGCTCAAGAAATGTACGTTCTTCGTCGTTGAGGGAAGCTTGGCCCTCGGCGTAGATTTTGTCCAGTAATCGGTTCAGTTCGTCTTCACGGTTCACCTGGATCTTGATTGGTGAGGAAGCTTCGGCTTCCATGACCTTTTCGATACGATTTTCTACACCTGTCTGACGTACATACATTTTTACTCGCGGCGTCTCTACAGGGAGGTCCGCAAACGATTCCGCTTCCGCCTCGATCGTGTACGACCTAAAGCGCATAAGCTTCAGCTGAAGCCGCGTGCTAACCATCACAGCGAATGCTACCCCAATTGCGCTGGAGAGCGCTCCGGTAAAGAAGTACGATGATGGATCTCTGTAAGCCGTGAGCAGCGATACGCAAAACGCAGTGAGCGACAGAACAAACACGAGAAACAATCCGCGTATCTCAACCAGATCGTTTATTCGCAGCACTCGTCTTGGCATTAAAAAGGCAAACAAACCCAGAAGAAAGAACGAAATACTGTCTCCGCCGCTGAGCACCACCGGCTGCGGTGTTTGAGACAGAAAAGCAGTGTACAAAATTCCCTGACCAAGTATCAAAGCTCCTATGTACGCAGCAAGTTTGCGAGTGGACAGTGTGTTCTCTACCGATGGACCAAAAAGCGCCAGCACAGCACAAAGCAGAATAACGCTGGCACTGTTCATACTGGAAAACGGGTACATCACCAGGCGCCACCACTCGTTGCTCGAGACTATAGTGGAGGCCGGTAGCGACAACCGGTCGAACGCTATGTTGTGCGCAACCACATTGCTCAAAAAGCCCATTGTTACTAACAACAACAGGCCCTGAGAAAGTAGCGGAGCGTTGCGATATAATCGACGAATCATCATAGCAATAAAAACAGACTATCTACCGAACCACATTCAAGTGGCGAACAGTAACAAATCCCTGATGCGTGCGCAAGCTATAGGTGTAACTCCCTGCAGCTAAGTCCTCTACAGAAAAAGGTATCTGATGCACACCGGCTTCCATATATGTATTAGCAACCGAAGCAACGAGCGTGCCACGAGTATCGAATACATCTAGGGAAACATGACCGGCAGATTCTACGCCAAATTCAAACACTGTTTCCGTGGATGCGGGGTTGGGATAACAGCGAACGGTATAGGTATCAGGACTAAGATCCCGCACATCGGTAAGGCGATTCAAAATGAGTTTGTTGTTTGCTTTGTCGTAGGTAACGGGAAAGGACTTTAACGCTCCGCTACCCGGGCCCGATTTATGCTTACCGGTGCTGTCGAAGGTGGCTCCGTGAAGCGAGCACGTAAAGATCATGTTTGTCTTGCTGAAGGTTCCCATGCGGCCGCCTTCGTGTGTGCAGGAATTTTCCAGAGCAACAAAGGAATCGGTAGGAACTCGCATCACGATAATGGGAGCAGATGAGATTCCCGTGCCGGTGATGGAAACCGAAGAATACTCTTGAAGCAGGTTGGCATACTTGGCAAGTGATAAATCGATTTCGTATTCGGCCTGAATGGTATTCGGCGAGTCCGTTTCGATAATGCGGGGAATAATCTGGCCAAGCGCTTTGCCGGTGGTTCCGGCTACAACAACGCCCGTAAAAAGACGCGTGAGAAAATCACGACGACCGGTATCCATACTCATGGCTGATCCTCTGAACGGTAAATGAGAAAATGATTGAACCCTAATAACAAGAGTACAGGAAAATAGTTTCCGCAGTAAAGAACAAATGCCACGATCAGGCCGGCGATATCACTTAGGAAAGTGATGCAAGCATCGATTCAACTTTGTCCCAGGAGACATTTTCGAAGTAGTCTTCGTTGATGGCAATCATCGGAGCGCCACCGCAAGCTCCCATGCACTCCACTTCTTCCACGGAGATCTTGCCGTCTGCTGTGGTTTGATTGTGGCGAATACCATACTTCGAACACACCTGATCGTACAAGGTATCTCCGCCACGCAGCATACAGGACACATTCGTGCACACCTGAACGTGGTATTTACCCATAGGCTTCTTAAAGTACATGGTGTAAAATGTGGCCACGCCCATCACGTGGGCATAGGGCAGGTTCATAAGCTCAGCCACGTATTTCATGACGTCTTCAGACAACCATCCCCACTTTTTCTGAGCCATCCACAATACAGGCATAATCGCGGCCTTGGATTCAGGATAGCGTGATTTGATTTTTTCGATGGTAGCCAGTTCTTCGGCGCTGAATGCTAGAGAATTTTCCATATAAAACACGGTGGTTGTTGGCGGCCGCAAAATAGAAAACAGAGGGGGATCGCTGAAGGAAAAACGAAGCGGTAATGGTGATTTCTCAGGATTTCAACCGCTGAACCATGATTCTGGTGTACACGTACAATTTTAGCGCAATCCACACCTTGTGAATGGTAGACACCCGCACACGATTCTCGAACACATTGTAGTTCTTCAGCTCAATCTTTTCCAGTATTCGGTAATAGATGGCATCCATGATTTCCGCCGCAAACATGGTGATACGTTCGTCCGAACGCAATGCCGATCGGGCTTTGTTGTAATACTCTCGGGCACGGCGCGCCTCGAATTGCATAAGGTTGACAAAGCGTTCATCATACACCTCGTTGAACAAGTCGGCTTCGGTGTATTTGAACTTGGCCATATCGTCCTTCGGCAAATACACATATCCGCGGTCTTTGTCGTGCTTGATGTCTCGCAGAATGTTCGTGAGCTGCAGGGCGTAGCCCAGATTCACCGCGTACTCTTTGGTCTCTTCGTACTTGTAGCCAAAGATTTCAATGCTGATCAAACCCACAATTCCGGCCACTGAATAGCAGTAGTCTTTGAGGTCCTCAAAATTCTCGTAGCGATTCTGTACCAAGTCTCGCTCGCAGCCATCGACTAGCGTCAGGAAATACTGTTTGGGTAGGTTGAACGAGCGCACTGCAGGGCCCAACGTGGCAACCATTGCGTGGCATGATTCACCGGCATAGAGCCGGTCTATCTGTTGGCGCCACCACTGTAAGCGCTCGCGCTTCTCCAACACAACCTGCAGATTGGTTGAAGGGTTCTCGTCTACGATATCGTCGATGTGTTTACAAAAGGCATACACCGTATGAATGGCCTCGCGCTCTGCTTTGGGCAGAAACGAAAACGAATAGTAGAAATTCGTCCTGGAGCGGGTTGGGGTTGATCGCTCGTGGGCACTATATGTGGCAGCGTCAAGCATGCAGTGTATTCTTCGCAAAAAATAGTCGTGCGGATCGCATCAAAATGACCGGCACATCCGCAGCACCCAGTGAAGGACGTTTGTGCAGTATTTCTTCGTGCAATGATGCGCACTTTTCCAATACCCTCAACGCACTTTCTATGATAATACTCAACTCTGCTTTGAGCCGCAGATTCCTGACACGGCCAAGCAACGGCACCCCGGAGTTCATCAGCAGTCGAGTGCGGGCGTAGAGTGAATCGTAGAAGGAGTTAAGTCGAGAATCAATCGTGCAATCAGTCTGCAGATGTCGCCCCTGACTGCCCTCTGTGGCCATGCCCTCTTTGACCATGCTTAACGAGGCTCCGTCAAAGCGAAGACCGCGCTCGGTACATTCTTCAGCAGGAAGGTAGCATCGGCCTCGGGGATGATCCACCGATTGATCCTGCCAAAAATTGATAAGCTGCAGAGCGGAACAGATGCGATCAGAAAGCTCAATTGCCGTGGCATCATGTATGCCATGAATGCGCAAAATTGTTTCGCCAATGGGATTAGCGGAATACTCGCAATAGTGAAGATTGTCGTCCCACGTTTGGGGCTGCCGGAAATCCGCATCCATGCTGAAGGCATGCACCAAGCGGCGGGGCAGCTCTGCCGGAAGTTTGCATTCACTAATGGTGTGCCGCATGGCGCGCATCACGGGATGAGTAGTTGTTTCGCCGTTGTCAAGCCAATCAAGCAGCGCTTGAAGCCGAATTGTTTTCTCGGCAGCAGGAACCACCGACTCATCCGAGATATCATCGGCAAGACGCGCAAACGAATACACAGCCGCTATGTGCGGGCGTACGTCGCTTCGAAGAATGCGAGATGCCACCGGGAAGTTCTCGTAGTGCGATGATGCTATGCCGAAACAAAAGGTATAGGCCGAGTCAAGATCCTGCACACCATATTGCCCGCCGCCTTGCAGCAGAAGTTCGTTGATGATATGTGTGTCCAATGCCATGTGTTTGCCCGGTAAACGCGCCGTCCGCAGAAAATCATCACAACCCAAGACGCTTAAACACCCGCTCCGGAATGAGCCGAACAACAAGCATGATGTAGCGCCAAAAGCCGGGAGTGTATACTACATCCGCGCGCCGCTCCATGGCTCGAACAATAGACCGGGCCACGCTTTGGGGCGATGCAAACAACGGGTTCTTTGCTATGTGGGCTGTCATGGGCGTGTCTACAAATCCGGGTTTGATAGTGAGCACATGTATGCCTTTTGCATAAAGGCGATTTCGCAATCCTTGAAGGAAAATGCTCACAGCACCTTTGGCAGCTCCGTACACATAATTGCTGCCTCTGCCACGGTCGCCCGCAACACTGCTGATTACGGCAATGCACGGCTTCTCGCTATAGGAATGCTGCTCATACCAGGCAGCGGCCGCGGCACTCAAGGCTATCACCGAGGTAGCGTTGAGTGTGAAGTCGTGAACGGTACGCCCAGCATCGTGAGCGCAGGCGTCGTTGTCCGACAGCACTCCATGGGCAATGAGTATGCTGCAGCACCGCGGTTGCAGCCGCGCGATTTCTTCCATAACACTGCTGCCCGATACATTTTTTTCTGCATCATATACCAAGGTGTCTACCGCCTGTGCGCCTCGCGCCAGTAAGTCTGCTTTGAGTATTTCGCACTTCTCTGCGGAACGCGCAGTTATGACCAAAGCCGCACCGCTGCGCGCGTAGAGGCGAGCCACTTCTTGAGCAATTGCTGAGCTTGCGCCGATCACGGCAAGGGAAGTAATCATGAGATTAGTCGGCCATGCGGCGATAGAATGATGAAGAAAACTTTGGATCCATATACCTTCTAAACTCGTCCCATGCGGGATAAGCTCGCAGAAAATCACTTTTACTCATGCGTGCATCTTTGGCCGGATACAGCCTACCGCCCGCAGCATTCACAACATCGTCCAACGTGTTCATCAGGCGAAGCGTGTCACTGCCCTCGTTGCGAAAATCCATGCTCAGAGTTACTCCCTCCATAGGGAACGACAACATTCCCGGCGAGGGTATGCTGCCAAAGTTCTTCAGCACCGCAAGGAACGAGGCTTTGCCCGATCGAGCTGTAGTGCGCAGAAGCTCGGGAATGGCATCGGAGGCCGCAGCGAATGGAATGACGCATTGATATTGATAGAACCCGGTTTTACCGTACAACTTGTTCCAACCGTGAATGGAATCCAGCGGGTAGAAGAAGGGATTGTAATGAACACGAAAGCGCGAATGCCGTTTCCATTGTTTATGGTAATACAAGGTGTTGAACACTCGAACAGTGAGCGTATTCAAAAACCACGAAGGCATGTTGAAGGGCAGTGTGCGAAGATGTTCCTTGGGTGGTGTAGAGTTTTCGCCCGCTTGCAGGGTTGCAAAAGACCCTCCCATAAAAATGCCGCGCCCCAAGCCACGCCCGCGTGTGGAGCAATCAATCCATGAGACAGCATACGGAAATGCAGCATCGTGAGCAGTGGATGTGGCCAGATACTCTCCCACATTTTCGAAGCGGAAATTTTCCTGCCGAATGAATGCAGACGGGATGCGTATCACACGAAACTCAGCCCAGGTAATAAGTCCCGTCAGACCTAAACCGCCAATGGTGGCGCGGAACAACTCGGAGTGATGCGTGGGGGAACAGATGGTTTGTGTACCATCGGAACGACACAGCTCGAACCGGGTTACATGGCAGCCGAAGGTACCGGCGGAATGATGGTTCTTCCCGTGAACATCGTTGGCAATGGCGCCGCCCACGGTAAGCATCTTTGTGCCCGGAGTTACCGGCACAAATAATCCCCTGGGCACCAGCACTTGCAAGAGTTCGGCGAAGGTGATACCGCTTTCGCATCGCACCAAGAGCGCATCTTCATCTACCGAGATGATGTGATTCAGCAAGGTGGTGTGAAGCAAAAAGCCGTCTGCGTTCAGGCAGGAATCACCATAGCTGCGCCCGTTTCCAAAGGGCAGAACGGAAGAGTCAAATTCAGAGAGATTGGGCAGCGAGTCTCGCCATTGCACGGATGTAATACCGCGATGTTCCACTGTTGGGGTGCGTCCCCATGATTCGATGCGCGCCATGGTTACCACGATACGGTTGCAAGAACAATCACAACGCCCATTCCTGCTGCCACGGCGTAACTGGTTTTGTCTTCAAGAGCAAAGATCACGGGATCGTCGCGCATCTCGCCGCGCTCCGCAATAAGCCACACACGCGAAATCCAATACAGAAGCAGCGGCACCACGAACCACAGGCGAGTGGGGTGAGCATACAGTCCGCGAACATCAATACTATTGATATACAAGGCCATTACGAGTACGGCCATGTAGCCGCTGGTAATTCCCATGCTGCGAATTCCATCCGCATCCTGAACAGAGTATCCGCGCCCTTTGGTTTCCGCTCCGTTGTTGCGTTTGAGTAAACTCAATTCCGAGTACCGCTTCACAAAGGCCAAGCTCAAGAATATAAACATCGAAAAGGCAAGCATCCATGCCGAAATAGGAACATTAACGGCAATAGATCCGCACCATACACGGTATGCATACAAACCGGCAAGAACAAAAACATCAATAAGGGTAATACGCTTCAGCGCCAGTGTATACATGCTGGTAAACAGCACATACAACATGAGCGCAAAAAAGAAGGCAGTGGAAAGGGAAAACGCCAACAGCGTTGAGATGATAAACAGCGCCGGAACCAGTACCAGTGCGGTCTGCACGGGAATTGCACCGGATGCGAAAGGTCGCAATCGTTTACGCAGATGAGCGCGATCGGCTTCAAGATCCAGAATGTCGTTCATCACATACACACCAGATGCACAAAAACTGAAGGCCACAAATGCCAGGAAACAGTCGGCAATCTTGCTGACATCTCCTAGTTGATGCGCGAGTATCAAGGGTAAAAACAACAGAACGTTTTTCAGCCATTGATGAACGCGAATCAGATGCAGAACATCACGCACACCGGACTGTGCCTCGCGAAATACTTTGTCGAAAGGGCGCCCAAAGCTCGATTGCAACGATGCAGAGGGATTAACCGCCAATGCAGAATGCGCTGCCTGCCAAATAGGAATGTCGGCACTGCGATCGCCGATGTAATCGAATTCGTCCTCGCCAATAAGCGCTCGAATTGCCGTCACTTTGTTAGCGCCGCCCAGATTCGGCCCATCGGTGGTGGCGATTACATCGTCAAACAGACCCAAGTGTTTGGCTACAGCTTCCGCCGGTTGTGCATGGCTTGCCGTGGCAAGAATAACACGCCGGCCACCGCGTCGTTGTTCAGCCAGAAACTCTACCACCGACGCATTCACCGGCAAATGCTCCACAGCAGGCACGGCGCCCATGCGCACAAGATTATTCTTAAACGCCACCTTACCCTGAGCATACCATAGGGGCATGCGAAACACCGAAAGCGGGTCGAGCTTCAGCGCCAGGATAATGGATTCGTACGTGATATCAGTGGCCAGCACGGTAAAGTCCAGATCTGCTACAAGCGGACGGGTAGGGATCACCGGAGTGAGCTCCAGTTGTTGTGCCGTGGGCGAATGGTCGCGTTCCGTCATAAGGAAAGCTTGTTGGTAAAGTCCGGGTGAATGTCTTAGATCTATTGGCAAAACTACGAGTTTGAGGTATATGCGTCCGTGGCTTCTTTTGGTTCACGGTGTTTACATCTTCTTTACGAATTGAGCACTACTGCCTCGTTTCTTGTACATGTCTTCTTCGCTTCTTGAACACTTCTTACACACTTCTTCGCTCTGCTGAGTATCTCTACTTGTAGATTTGCAGACGCTATAGTATTCTATTTTTATTGAAGTAAGATCGTTATGAATTCAGCACTACCGGGTAGCCACGCAGCGAAGCACGCGTGTAATCGCAGATACCGTCTAACCTTTATGCATCGGCTTGCTATCGTGGTTGCAAGCCTACTGCTCCTCGTCTCTGCTCCCGAGTTAACGGGACAGGTGGCAGTGTTCGACAGCGTGATGCAATGGCGATGCATAGGTCCGTACAGAGGCGGTCGCAGTTTGGCAGTGGCCGGTCATGCCAACCAACGCTTTACATATTACTTCGGCGCCACGGGCGGTGGTGTTTGGAAAACCACCGATGGCGGAGAAACCTGGTTCAATGTGTCCGATGGGTTCTTTAGGCGAAGCTCTGTTGGCGCAATGGCAGTGGCGCCGTCGAACCCCAATGTGGTAGTTGCCGGAATGGGCGAGGCGGAGATTCGCGGTAACTGTGCTACCGGCGATGGGGTGTATATCTCTACCGATGCCGGGGAAACGTGGATTCATGCGGGTTTGGAGAACACGGCAACCATCGGTGCAATTGCCGTGCACCCTACTGACGAGCAGTTGATGTTGGTGGCAGCTTTGGGTAATCCTTTCAAGCGAACGCGCGATCGCGGAGTATACAAAACCACCGACGGCGGCAAGAGCTGGAGACAAGTGTTGTTTGTCAATGATTCTACCGGTGCCGTGGATGTGCAAATGGATCCCTTAAATCCCGGCGTGGTGTATGCCGGTACGTATAGCGCTCGCCGCGCCCCGCACGAGATGAGTGGTGGCGGGGAAGGCAGCGGTTTGTGGAAGTCTACCGATGGCGGCGAAACGTGGAAGGATATCAGCACCAGACCCGGCTTGCCCAAAGGTATACGCGGAAAGATTTGCATTGCTCCTTCGCGCGCGCAAGCGGGGCTTGTATGGGCAATGGTCGAAAGCCAGTACGGCGGTTTATTCAAGAGCGAAGATGCCGGCGCAACATGGTCCAGAGTTAGTCAGGACAAGAATATTCGCCAGCGTCCCTGGTATTTCTCCAGAGTTTACGCCGATCCTGCCGAGCGGGATGTTGTGTATGTGCTCAATGTGAGTTGGTTTAAGAGTATCGATGGCGGCAGAACATTCTCCCGAATGTCCAGCAAGCACGGCGATCATCACGGATTATGGATTGATCCTACGGACCACAACCGTATGATTCTTGCCGACGACGGCGGCGCCACCGTGAGCTACAATGGCGGACGTACATGGACAGATCTGGACATTCCCACAGCGCAGTTCTATCATGTATCGATAGACAATCAGTTCCCGTATCGTATCTATGGCGCGCAGCAGGACAATTCCTCTGTGTGTATTCGCAGCCGCTCCATGGGGTGGGCAATAACAGACCGCGACTGGTTTCCCGCTGCCGGCGGGGAGAGCGGATATGTAGTGTCTCATCCAAAGAAACCGTGGGTAATTTTTGGCGGTAACTACGGCGGCTTCTTGGAGCGCTTCGACACCCGTTCCGAGCAGCACCAAGATGTGTCCGTTCATCCCGAGAATTCCATTGGGGATGCTGCAAAAAATATTCGCGAGCGATTTCAATGGACCTTCCCCATTGTGTTTTCGCCGCACGATAGCAGTACCATGTACACAACCTCACAGCATGTGTGGAAGAGTACCGACGAAGGCATGAGCTGGACTCGCATCAGTGGTGATCTTACCCGCAACGACACAACCAAGCTTCAGGCATCCGGTGGTCCTATCACCAAAGACAACACCGGAGTGGAGGTGTACTGCACCATCTTTGCTTTTGCGGAATCGCCCGTAAAGGCACATGTTTTATGGGCAGGTAGCGACGACGGTAAAATTCATGTGTCGGTGGATGGCGGAAATCGGTGGAAAGATGTAACACCACAGGCTCTTCCCGAGTGGGCATTGGTATCGATCATCGAGCCGTCGCATTTTGATGCTGCAACAGCGTATGTAGCCGCCACTCGATACAAAAGCGGCGACGAGCATCCCTATGTGTTTAAGACTACCGACTACGGAACCACGTGGAGCTCAATTTCCGGTGGCATTCCCGAAACGGCGTTTACCCGTGTGGTTCGCGAGGATCCCCGCGTACGCGGTCTGCTTTATTGCGGTACGGAGACCGGCGTGTATTGTTCGTTCAACGACGGAAAGTCGTGGCAGTCGTTGCAGCTGAATTTGCCGTTAACTCCCGTGCATGATATAGCCGTGCACGCGCGCGAGAACGATCTGGTGGTTGCCACACATGGCCGATCATTTTGGATTCTGGATGACATAACGCCGTTGCACCAACTAAGCGACAGCCTGCTTCGCGCACCCTTTGCGCTCTTACAGCCACGGCCCACCTATCTTATCGGCAGTGGATCGTACACATCCAAAACCATGAGCGAGGGTACAAACACACCGAGTGGCGTGCAATTCACCTATTGGCTGCGCGATAGTGTTCGCGGCGAGGTACGTATGGAGATACTTGATCAACGCGATTCGGTAGTGCGCACATTCTCGAATCTCAAAACCGAAACCGGTGAAGAGCGCACGCCGAACACAGAGAGCTTTGAGCCGGTTCAGCAGAGGATATCCTCGTCGGTGTTGCCCGCTCGTGTGGGCATGAACCGCTTTGCTTGGGACATGTCGTTGCCCGCAGTAAGCAAAGTAGCCGATGCCGTGTATTGGTTCGGTGGTCCGGGAGGAATCACCGTGCCGCCGGGTACATACAAAGCCGTGATTCATTGCGGAGGTCAGGTGTCGGCAACATCGTTTAGCATCGTTAAAGATCCTCGCGTTGAGGCCACCGACGGAGACTTCGAATTGCAGTACGATCTTGGCGCGAAGATTGTCGACAAAGCCGAGCGTGTAAATACTACGATCAATGCCATCGCCGAACTCAAAACGCAAGTGTCTTCGTGGGAGACACGCGCGAAGAATTCAGCAGACAGTGCCACAGCAGGGAAGGTAAAAGCAATGGCAAGCGCTATTGCCGATTCGCTCACACGAATTGAGAAAGCACTTATTGAACGCCGCGCCAAAGCAGGTCAGGATGCGCTTAATTATCCATTGAAGTTGAACAACAAGATTCTTGCGTTGAAGTCTACAGTGTACTCAGCAGACAACAAGCCCACAAAGCAGGCATATGAAGTGTTCGACGATCTTTCTCGGCGTATCGACGAGTGCATAAGCGCTTTCGAGCGTGTTCGTGATACTCAAGTGGCGGAATTCAATGCATTCCTTAAAACATCGGACATACCTGCGGTGGTGCTGCCAAAACCTAAGGCGCCAAAGCGTTGATAATACTTACTGCGTACCGGTGTTGATGCTCCGCTTCGCGCACTATTCGTTGTGGGATTTTGAGTAAAAAAAAAGACGCCGCTACGGCGTCTTTTTTTTGTGTCATTGTGTGGAGCATCAGCAGGGAGAGCTGAGAACTGAGCTCTGAACTCTGAGCTCTGAACTCTGAACTCTGAACTCTGAACTCTGAACCTCGAGAGCGATTTATGCGCCCATGGCGTTCTTCACTGCATCCTCTACCGAATCGGCAAACTGCTCGAAGTTGTTACGGAACAACTCTACAAGATGCTTTGCTTTGGCATCATAAGCTGCCTTGTCCGACCATGTATTCTTAGGATTGAGAATCTCGCTGGGTACGCCTTCGCAAGCAGTGGGGATATTCAGGTTGAAGAACTCGTCCTTCACAAATGTTGCATTGCTGAGTGCGCCCGTAAGAGCGGCACGAAGCAGCGCGCGGGTGTAGGCAATTTTCATGCGAGCTCCAACGCCATATCCACCACCGCTCCATCCCGTGTTCACAAGCCATACCTGAGCGCCATGCTCGTTGATTCGCTTGCGCAGAAGGTTCGCATACACAGAGGGATGGTGCACCATGAACGGTGCGCCAAAGCAAGTAGAGAATGTAGCCGAGGGCTCTTTCACACCGGCTTCGGTGCCGGCTACTTTAGCAGTGTATCCGGAAAGGAAGTGGAACATCGCTTGCTCAGGTGTAAGGCGAGCAATGGGAGGCATTACACCAAAGGCATCGCAGGTAAGAAATACCACGTTCTGCGGATGGCCTGCTTTGTTGTCTGCAACGATATTCGGAATTACATCCCGTGAGTATGAAGCGCGGGTGTTCTCGGTAATCGTTTGACTGTTCAAATCGATGACGCGCGTGTTTGAATCGTACACCACATTCTCCAGCACGGTGCCGAAGATCTTCGTGGTTTGGTAAATAATGGGTTCGGCTTCCTGAGAAAGGTTGATCACCTTTGCATAACAGCCGCCTTCAAAATTGAACACGCCGTCTTGGCTCCAACCGTGTTCATCATCGCCGATGAGCGCGCGCTCGGGATCGGTAGACAATGTGGTTTTGCCGGTGCCGGAAAGGCCGAAGAACAACGCCACATTGCCATCCTTGCCCACATTGGCTGAGCAGTGCATTGGGAATACATCGCGCAAAGGCAGCATGTAGTTCAGCACGGTGAAAATAGACTTCTTCATTTCACCGGCGTAATGAGTTCCACCGATGATCACAAGCTTCTGCTCAAAACTCAACACGATAAACTTGTGGGAAGCCGTGCCGTCGAGCTCAGGATTCGCGTGAAAGTTCGGTACGTGAATAATGGTAAAGCCGGGAACAAAGTTCTCCAGTTCTTTCTCGGTTGCTTCGATGAACATGTTCTTACAGAACATGTTGTGCCATGCGTGTTCGTTGATCACGCGCACAGGCAGTTTATAGTTGTCGTCTGCTCCGGCAACGCAGTCCAGAACATATACATCGCGATTCTGAAGGTAGCCCAGCACACGATGCTTCAACGCGTTAAACTTCTCTTCGCTGAACTTCTTGTTTACCTTGCCCCACCACACATTTTCGGTGCTCGAAGCTTCGTCCACAACGAATTTATCGTTGGCACTGCGCCCTGTATTGGGTGCTGTGTTGCAAAGCAATGCGCCATGTTCTGAAATCTCGGCTTCGCCCATCATAACGGCGTGCTCATAGAGTTCTGCGGTGGTGAGATTGTAGTAGACGTCTCCTAATTGCGAGAGGCCTTGAGCTTGCAACGATGAAACGAGTGAGTCGGCGGAATCCATGGTAGTGATGATAACGTTAAACATTCAACACAAATACGTCCGCAAATATCGGTTTTTTTGAGAGGAAATCCGTTGCATTTATCCACATCTCGTATCTTGGGCATACGATTAATCAGGCCTCGCTTCGCAAATTTCACCTCATGCACAACTCTCCGCATAGCTCATCCTCCATTCCCTCGCGTAAGCAGGATCACGTACGCATTGTGGTTGAAGAAAATGTGGGATTCAAAACCAAAACCGCAGGTTGGGAGCTTTTCGAACCGGAGTACAACGCCCTGCCGGAACTCAACGCCGACCAGATTGATTTGTCTACATCATTCCTTGGCAAAGAACTGCGCATGCCCCTGATGATGACCGGCATGACCGGCGGTTACGGCGATGCCGTGCGCATAAACGCCGCGCTTGCCAGAGCTTGCCAAGGTGCGGGCATAGCAATGGGGCTGGGCTCGCAACGCCAGGCGCTTCGTTCGTCGGCCTATCACGAGTCGTTTACCATTGCTCGCAAGGAAGCACCTGGCGTGCCCCTGCTTGCTAATATTGGCGCGGCAGAGATTGCCGGCGCAGACGGGGTGGACAATGCTCAACGCGTGGTAGACCTGGTGCAGGCAGATGCTGTAGCCATTCACCTGAACGCGTTACAAGAGCTTCTACAACCGGAAGGAAGCCCAACATTTCACGGTGTGCTTGCAGGAATAGAGAAGTGTGTGCAAAAACTTTCCGTGCCCGTGGTGGTAAAGGAAGTTGGTGCAGGAATATCAGCGAATGTAGCCAAGAGATTACTTCAAGCCGGAGTGCGAATACTTGATGTGGCCGGTGCCGGCGGAACATCATGGGCGGGCGTAGAGCTTCAGCGATCATCCGCAACGCATATGCAGGAACTCTGGGACGCCGGTATTCCTACAGCGCAGTGTGTGCAGGAAGTGACGGCCCTACGCGACTCTCATAGCTTCGTGTGCATAGCCTCGGGCGGCGTGCTCTCGGGATTTGATGCAGCGAAGGCCTTAGCACTCGGTGCCGATCTTGCCGGCGCAGCTAGGCCCTTTATCAAGGCGCTGGAGCAGGGCGGGGAAGAGAACTTGCTAGTTTGTTTGGACGAATGGAAAGCGCAAATGCGGGCTATGATGTTTATTGCGGGTGTGAAAAAGGTTCAGGAGTTGCGCACCATAGCCCTGCGCGATCGCAGGGGTGCGGTGATTCGCCATAGCCACGGGTAGCGCCCGTTTTGTTGATGATGAATAGGTGCGATTCAACTATCATTAGAACCGCATCGACCATTCTTCCTCATTCAAAGTGAGTAAACATTCATTACATTTAGGGCGTTGAGCACAGAGCCTTTAACAACGTCAGGAAGTTTTTGAAAAGAAATAGACGTTAGGCGGGGACAGGGGCAACGCTTTTCTAACAGATACATTGAATTATACGTTGAACAGCAATTCGAATTTCATGGGTAGCGTTGAAAAAACAGTGATGGATACTATGCGCAAAGTCATCGACGATGAGTTGGGGCAGGTAATAGAGCGCTATGTACGTCCCGCTACACTTTACGAACCCTTTGCTTACTCCATGGCAGGGTCCGGAAAGCGCGTGCGCCCCATGATGACAATTTTCGCAGCCCAAATGTATGGTCATGAGGGCAGAGCTTCAATGCAGGCCGCGCTTGCCATCGAAATCATGCACACATTAACGTTAGTGCACGACGACATCATGGACAAGGCAGAGCTACGCCGAGGCTCGCCTACGGTGCATCGCAAGTGGAACGAGGCCACCGCCATTTTGTGTGGCGACGTGATGATGGGCATTGCCTATCGTTTGCTTGCCGATAGCGCGCCCGCTGAGATTGTAGCCCGAGTAGTTTCACTCTTCACCGAGGGATTTATCGAGGTGTGCGAGGGGCAAGCCATGGATTTGGATTTTGCCGTGCGCAGGGATGTGACCATGGCAGACTACATGCTGATGATCGAAAAGAAAACTGCTCGTCTTCCGGAGATAGCAGCTGCCATCGGCGCGGTTCTGGGCGGAGCTCCAAGCAGCGAAATTCCCATTGTGCGCGGATTTGCTCGCGAGGCCGGCCTTGCCTTTCAAATGCAGGACGATTTACTGGATCTCACCGCCGATCAAACCGAGCTGGGAAAAACTATAGGTCAGGACATCGTGGAAGGGAAGAAAACTTACATGATACTTCGTACCGAAGATCTTGCCACCGACAGCGAAGACCGCGAGTTGATACGGCGATTCTACGACTTCAACGGATTGCCCACCCAGGATGTACAGGCAATGCGCAGCCTTATGCAGCGCCTGGGAGTGTTCGAGGAAACGCGTGCTACTATAGAATCGCATTTTGCGAAGGCACATGAACTGCTAAGCAGGTTGCCTGCGGGCACGGGCCGCGATAATCTTGAGGAACTGGTGCGAACTCTGCATCACCGTAAGAAATAAAAAACGCCGTGTTTTCACACGGCGTTTTTGTTTGTCGTCTTAGAAATATGCGTCCTGTCACTTCTCCAGCGGCAATCCCGCCTGCACCCAGCCATCGATGCCGGTCTTCATGTAGTAGGTCCATCCTATGTTATTGGCAACCAATATGCCGCAGGCTTGCATGCCGCGCACACCTTTGTCGCACATAGTGATGATGGTGCGCTTTTTGTATTTGCGCAGCGAAGCCAAACGTTTCTCGATTTGCATCAGAGGAATGTTGATCGCTCCCTTCAAATGACCTTTGGCAAACTCTTCCGGTGTGCGCACATCTAGGAGCACAGGGTTGGCACCCTTGTGATCGATGATGACCTTCACATCCTGAGGGCGGAAACCTTCCACCTTGATGGTGTCGAGCTTCATGCGTCTGCCGCTCTGTTCCGGAGTGTTCGTGTTCTGCATGCCGCTTGCCTTAAAGCTTGTTGTAAGGCAAAGCGCCCAAACACCAACTACGGCAAGAAGAAGCGTTCCACGATTGCTGAAAGCTGCACGTGTCATTACTTGGATTGAGAAGAAATGTCGAGAAGTTCAACTTCAAACACAAGTGTTGATCCGCCGGGAATAACGCCACCTACTTCGCGATCGCCATATGCCAGCTCGGAGGGTATGGTGAATTCGAACTTCGAACCAACGTTCATGAGTTGAACGCCTTCGGTCCAGCCCTTGATAACGCCACTCAACGGAAACTCGATGGGCTCGCCGCGCTTGTATGAGCTGTCGAACTCAGTGCCGTCTACCAAGGTGCCTTTGTAATGTACTTTCACTTTATCGGCAGCGGTAGGTTTTGCTCCGGTGCCTTGAGTAATCACGCGATACTGCAAGCCACTGGCGGTGGTCATTACTCCGGCTTTTTTCGCATTCTCTGCCATGTAGGCTTTGCCTTTTGCTTTATTCTCTTCCATAGATGGTCCGTTGGATTTGTTTGATGATGAAGAATTCTCCGATGCCGCAGCTTGCTGGCGAGACTGCTCGAATTGTTGGAAGCAACGCATCATGTCCTGCTCGTTCAACACGGGCTTCTGACCGGTGAATGCGTCCTCGAGTGAGCGCATCAGGATCATGGGATTGATGTCTATTTGTTGTTGCTTGATCATGCCGATCACGTTCACTCCCAGCGCGTAGCTAAGGCTGTCGCGAAAGTCCGCCAACTGCAAGACGCTCTGCGGCGCAGCTGCAGGGGCTGCAGGAGCTGCCTCTTGGGTTTTGGCTGAAGATTTTTTCTTTGCGGACGGTGTTGTTCCCGCCGATGCGCTGATGCCTGAGCAAGCAATACTGCAAGCAAGCGCGAATGCGATGTGTTTCATAGAAATCAAATATTGTGAGCACAAAGATACGAGGCCTGTCCTCTCGCGAAGCAGTCCAAACTAGATGTCTTTAGGGGGCGTAAGAGATGTTAACTTTTCCTTAACAGCATCTTCCGAGGGCGCTTTGAGCTCGGTTGCAAGAAAGGGGCTCACGTCTTCAATCAAACCGATGGTACATTCTTTGTGAATGTACTCCACAACCTTCTCGATGCTTTTGGTTTGTTCAAACACCCGTAACTGGCGGTCGGCACCGCTGCCCATTTCGAGTATTTGATAGATGTACTCCAAATGCTGCCGGCTGCCAAGGCCATCTACAACATCATCCACGAAATCCAAAAGTTCGCGAATCAAGTCTTTGGCGGGATACTCCTGCTGACGGCCAAAGTCTATCAAATTACCGTCGAGGCCGTAACGAACCGCTCGCCATTTATTCTCCATAAGCAACATTCGCGGATACACTCTGAAGCTGAGATTTTTCTCGTATAGAGAAAACAGTTTGGCGGCCAGCGCTTGTACCAACGCAACGATAGCAATGGTCTCGTCCACACGCATGGGCAAATCGCAGATGCGAACTTCCAGGGTGGGGAAGGTGGGGTGCGGGCGAATATCCCACCAGATTTTCTTCGGGTTGTCGATGCAATTGGTACGCATCAGCAGATCCACATAGCTCTCGTACTCTCCCCAGCTGGCAAAGTAATCGGGGATATTGGTTCTGGGGAAGCGTTCGAAGATCTTCGATCTATAGGATTTCAATCCTGTGTCCATGCCCATCCAGAACGGAGAGTTGGTGCTGATTGCAAGAATGTGCGGTAAGAAATACCGCATTACATTCATGATCTGAATTTGGGTCTCACGATTCTCTATTCCGATATGAATATGCATACCGAAAATGAGCAGTGATCGAGCCAGCATCTGCATGTCTCGCACCACATTTTGATAGTGTTCGTCGGGATAAATCTCCTGCTCCTGCCAGCGCGCAAAAGGATGAGTGGATGCCGCACCCAGCAAGAGATTGTTCGACTTGGCCAGATGCGCAACCATAGAGCGAATCTTCGTGAGCTCGTAGTGCGCTTCTTTTGTGTTGCGGCAAATGCCTGTGCCTATCTCGAGCATTGAGCCGTGCATCTCGGGCTTTACATGCTCTTGCAGAATCATTCTGCCTTTAGAAATCAGTTCAAGATCGATGTGCGACTTTAGATCATAGGTCTTGGGATCGATGATCATGTATTCTTCTTCAATGCCTATGGTAAACGAGGGACGCTCGTAGGGGTTTGAAGCGCGAAGAGAATTGGAAAACTGGTCGGCGTATTTCATTGAAGCAAAGCTCCGGATTTGTGTGGTATGCGGTGCTGCGGTTGTGATCAATATAGCAAACCGCCGCCATGCGAATCACCGAATACGCGAAGTAGGGGGTAATGATGGCAGCGATATTGCATGAAACGCGTTATTCGCTGATTCTGTGCTAAAAAAGGCTGTTTGAGATGAGTCACGGAGGAGTGATATTTTTTTTCGCTGCTCGTGTAACCTTTTTTAGACACCATTGTTATTGATATTGAAGGCAGCAACGAGCGTAGATTGTGAAAGCCAGGAATGAAGTTGAAAGTAGAAGTGGAATGAAGAAGTTGGAGCGCTAGCGGTAAATGACGGTCTGCCGAGCCGGAAAATGTGCAGAGGATGTGTCGATAACTACTTCGGTGCGTAGTACAAGTATAATAGTGATTGGTAGTTGTTTTTCAGGCATTTTTGCACACTATCAAAAACCGTAAAGACGCCATACAGAGAATAACTACGGCGACGCTTTGATACCGGTGAAAAATTTGCATCAAACCATTTTCCGGTTGTCGAAGTCGAAGGGTGGAGATACCATTAGAATCAGCCGGCATCAGCTGACATCACTGACAAATACGTACTGCATCGCGAACGCATCATTGCTTCGAGAGAATACAGCAAAACAAAAAATCATATTCATTTTTTCCACAACGGAGGTTTTATGAAAACATTCAAACAAACACTTGCAGGCTTGGCCCTGATCGGTGTTTTTGGTTTGGGCTTGGTGATGCAAAGCTGCAGCTCCAGCTCCAATGGTCCGGTTGCTTCGGGTAGCGAAGTAGTACCCATAGTAAACCCGGTTAACGGTGTGATTGCGCCCGACTTTTCCGTGGCAGGTGTAGACAACAACTCTGATGTTGTTGCTCTCGATCCTCCTCGCGACGGTGGCGGACCGATTGGTAAAGACACCACCATCCGCGATACAAGCAATCGCGGCGGTTCGGGCAAAGATGTAGGTAAGACACGTATGCGTCGTCTTCCTATCGATTGCCTAGGCTTGGATTCAGCACAAATGCTTCAGTTGAAGATGTTGATGGAGCAGTCAGGTTTGGCTACTCGTGCAGCAAACGATGCTTATCGCGCTTCACTTGCTCCCATCCGCACAAAGGATAGCGCTGCAATGGCTGCGTATCGTGAAGCAACCAAGGGCATGCAAGAGCAATTGAAGGCTATGCAAGCTAAGTATCGCCAAATGTCGTCGGAGATCATGGCTCAAGTAAAGGCAGGAGCAATTTCACGTGACGATGCAAAGGCGAAACTTGCTGATCTGCGTGCACAATTCGAAGCTGAGTCTAAGGATCTGCGCGCTCAACTCGAAGCAGCTCGTGCTCAACTTCGTGCCGACCTTGCTTCCACCGCTGCCGATCGTAAGGCCGCAATGGATGCATATCAAGCAGCACTCAAAGCAATCCAGGATAAACTTTATGCTGACATTGCTGCGATGCTCACACCCGACCAACTTGTTAAGTGGAACTTGTGGTTGAACGGTGGCGATCCCTGTGCAGGCAAAGGCCCCATCAAGTAAGATGGGCGAGAAGGTTTGGTGATCGTTACTAATTAAGTCTGAAAGACACCGAACGCGAAACAGTATCAAATACGACGGCCGCCTTTGAATCAAAGGCGGCCGTTTCTTTTTGTGCTTGGTTTAGCAGTACTAACCAAAGGCATCCAAAGCAATCCGAGCCGAACCAATCCAAGCAAATCCGCGCTTATGCGATCAGCATGCCATGAAGATGCGCCGCAATCTGCCTTTGATGATCTTCAGGAACCGCAATACAGCAGAGGTCGGGAGCGAGCGTCCAAAGGCCACGGATAGCAATTTCCCCTGATGCAGCGCACTCCGCCGCTTGCTTGAGTACATCGGCGCCGGGAATGCCCTGATGAAAAACGGATACGAGAGCTATTGCTGAATTTTCCGAATCACCTGAATCAACTTTAGCGATACTGCTGTCATGGCCGATATGAACGGTCCCCGATGCACTTTGCACCAGAAGAATATCACTTTCATCGTTCGTTGTTGGCGAAGCGAAATCGTTGAATGCAACGCGAGCGCCCTGCGTGATAACACAGCGCACCGATCGCATCGCAGGCCTGCTGCTGATTGTGGTGCCAATGCCTTCAGGACGGTGCAGAGAGCGCACCACCAGCGGAATGCCGGCGTTTTGAAGCAGCGGTATCATAGTGGGGAACAGAAGCTTTACTCCGTGCACGGCCAATCTGTGGGCCGTATGATAATCCATCGATTCAATGAGCTGCGCATCGCCTGCTTCCAATGGATCGGCGGACATCACGCCCGGTACATCGGTGAATAGCGTCACCGAATCAGCAGGCAGACAGCTTGCGAGCAGAGCCGCACTAAGATTGGAACTTTCGCTGCCCATTGTGGTAGTCTCGCCCTGATAGTCGGATCCCACATAGCCTTGGATAAGAACACAACCACTTCGCTGAAGCGCCGGTGCTACAATAGTTTGAACCGCGGCAAAGGTCTGCTCATAATCAGGAACGCAAACCGCACGGTTGTGGTCAGAGGTTCGAATCACGCGCCGCGCGTCCACCGGTTCACTTCCAACAGAATACTTGCGAAGTGCGGCGCCAATAAGAGCTACAGCCCAGTCCTCGCCCAATGCTCTGAACATGTGGCCTACTCTGTGCGTTCGTTGGCGCGTAACATGGATGCCATGAATAATACTGTTCGCACGCTCCGTTATCTGTGTTGCTGCTGCGCAATATTCATCCCATTGAATGCCATTGCCGAGTA
>JBJOLU010000205.1:0-12805 GCA_046052705.1 Bacteroidota bacterium
CGGCCTGGTGGGAAAGGTCAGCGATGCATCCACGAAGAAGCCTTTGCGTGGAGTATCGGTGCGGGTAGATAAAACAACCCTTGGCGGTGTGACAAAAGCCGACGGAAGTTTTTCCGTGAAACTGTTGCAAGGCGGAAACTATACGCTGAGTATCACCTACATGGGATACAAGAAAGCGCAGAAGAGCGTTACCGTGCAGAGCGATCAGACGGCTACCGTGAACATTGAATTAGATCCGGACCGCATGCTTCTGGAGGAAGTAGTGGTGGTAGGCTACGGTACCAAGCAAAAACGCGAGGTAACAGGAGCGTACACAACGGTAAAGGGTGATGAAGTTGTGAACACACCGAACCCCACCATGGAAGCTTCCTTGCAGGGTAGGGTGTCCGGCGTTCAGATCACACAAGCAAACGGTATGGCCGGAACGGCAGCATCGGTGCGGGTTCGTGGTATTGGATCTATCACCGCTAATACCGAGCCCCTATATGTGATCGACGGTGTGCCCATGACAACCGGAGACTTCAGCGCTCGTGATGCGGTGGCATCGAACACCAATGCGCTCTCGTTCCTGAATCCCAATGATATTGAGTCTATAGACATTCTTAAAGACGCTGCGGCAACTGCTATTTATGGTTCACGCGGAGCAAATGGTGTTGTGCTGATCACCACCAAGCGTGGTAAAGACGGATCGATGCAAGTGAGCGCCGGTCATTACAGCGGCTTCCTTAACGAAGCGAACAGATTGAAACTTGTGGATCGCGATACATGGATCAATATGTATTACGAAGCACGCAAGAACGATGTCACCGACTCGCTTATGAAACTCTCTCGTTTCAGTGGTCAGGATTGGAACACTGTGTCGGCATTCATCGCATCGAACGACACCATGACCAATTTGATCAACAACACCAAACTTCCGCAGGGATTCACGCGGCAAACCGCAGCCAATACCAATTGGTTCGACCAAGTATTGCGCACCGGTACCACGAGCGAGAGTTATCTCAGCTTGAACGGTGGAACCAATGCCGTGCGATATTTCTTCAACACTACCTATCGCGACGAGCAAGGATTTATCGTCGGTAACGATTACAACCGCTTCAGCAATCGTTTGTCCGTAGATGCAAAGCCTACATCGTGGTTTGATATGGGCGGCTCTATCAGTTTAACGCGCGAGCGTAACAACCGCGTGAACAGCGCGTGGTCCGGTGGCCTTGGAGCTGCGCAATCGAAGACATTGCCTATCTATCCCATCTACGATTCCACCGGCGCATACTGGCGTGCGGGAAGCGGCTTGAACCCACTTGCCGAACTCGAGAACCGCCGCTTCATTGCTACAACATGGCGCACCGTGGCTAATGGTTACAGTCAGTTGAATCTTATGGACGGCTTGTATGTGCGCGGTACCGCAGGTTTTGATATTTATGATCTCACGGAAGATCGCTACAATCCGCCGGTGCTGACGGCAACACCTACCGCGGAGCTTCGTAACGTACGAGTATTCAATTGGACCACAAATGCCTTCGTGAATTACTCCGCACTTACAGGCGATGTTCACGATTTGAACATGACCGCCGGTATGGAGGTTCAGCGCTCCGATCGTCAGGATGTGGGAACCACCGGTGAGCGATTCCCCAACACCTACTTCGAAACACCGCAGAACGCGGCTATTCGTAATGGTTACACGTTCCGCACCGCATCGGGATTTCTCTCGTACTTCGGCCGCGTGAATTATAAACTATGGAACCGCTACTTATTTACTGCTACCATTCGTAGTGATGCATCTTCACGCTTCGGCGATAATCAACGATGGGGAACATTTCCGTCGGCTTCGGCTGCATGGATTTTCTCCAACGAAGATTTTATGAAAGACAACGGCATCTTGACCTTCGGTAAAATCCGCGCCAGCTACGGTATTTCCGGAAATGCTGCTATCGGTGATTTTACATGGCAGGGCACCTATTCTGCCGGCTCCGATTACAACGGCCAACCGGGTACACGCCCCTCGCAATTACCCAATGCCGACCTTACATGGGAGACCTCGCAGCAAACAGATATTGCGTTGGACTTCGGCTTGCTCAACGACCGCATCACAGGTTCGGTGAATTATTATCATCGCTTATCTACAGACATGCTCCTGAACGAGCGTGTGCCCGCATCCTCGGGATTGCAAACAGTAATCCGAAACGTGGGCGAAATGTCCAACAGCGGTTGGGAGTTCAACGTGCGCAGCGTGAATGTGTCATCGCCCGAGTTTGAATGGACTACAGACTTCAACATCACGATGAACACGAACAAGATTATCTCGCTGGGAAGTATCACCAGCCCCGATGCTATCGATCTTGGTTTTGGTGAAACTCGCGTTGTGCCGGGATATCCTTTTGCTACCTACATGCTGGTGCACTACGCCGGCGCCGATGCCAAGACCGGATTGCCGGTATACATGAGACCCGTGATGCGAAACTTCAACGAGAACGGTAAAGACACCATGGTGGCCATGAACGGCTTGCGTGGACGTCCGCTGGAGCTCGAGGAAGCTCGCGATACTTCGGGTAATCCTTTGGCATGGAATGCAAACTGGCGCGTACCCACCGGCAAGAATTATCCTGATGCCTACGGTGGTATCACCAACACCTTCCGCTATGCGGGATTTGATGTAAGCGTATTGTTCACCTATCAAATCGGTAACTCCATTTACGACGACGCCGGCAAGCGCCTTGTGGGTAATATCTCGCAGGATGGTGGCTGGAATCAGATGACTATTACCGAAGAGCGTTGGCAAAATCCGGGCGATCAAACCAACGTGGCGCGACTCACTCTAAAGGGTGCGCGCGATATCAATACCGATCAGCATTTGTACAGCGCAGACTTCTTGCGCCTGCGGAATCTTACCATTGGTTACACGCTGCCCACGGCCACTTCTAATAGCATAGGGCTTAATCGTTTGCGCCTCTACATGACAGCGCAGAACATTCTGACCTTTACCAACTTCCCGGGCTGGGATCCGGAAGTGGTGCGCGACCACACTACAGACCAGCAGCGCAATGGTAATCAGGGTGTTACGTATTTAACGCCGCCGCAAGCCCGCTCGTTTATCTTCGGTGTAAATGTTGAACTTTAATAACTAAACGCAACACAAGTATGAAAAAGATATTTATCGTAAGTGCACTCTGTGGTGTGTTGGCGTGTATGCCGTTCATGCAGTCGTGCTCTGAAGTACTGGATGTAAAAAATGAGTCGGGACTTTCCAATGAAGCTGCCATCACCGATGCAAGCTCTGTGCGCAAGGTAATGGTGGGTGCATACAACCGCATGCAAGAAGTGCTTGGCCGTGCAAACCCGAGTTTGTTTGCTGAGACCTTTGCCGGCGATGTGGGATATACAGGCAGTGATTTCGGTTACCGTGAAATGTGGACGCAGAATATGTCCTTGTTTACCGGTCTTCCGGGCGCAACATGGCAGAACAGTTACGAGGCCATCAATACCGCGAATAATGTATTGGCAGCCATCGAGAAACTCTCGGACATGGACGACAAAGAAAAAGATCGTATTCGTGGTGAGTGTTACTTCTTGCGCGGTGCATTACACTTTGAAATGCTGCGCATGTGGGGGCATCAGCCGGGTGTTGGCGCTAACAAAACTCAATACGGTGTAGTGATTCGCACCGAGCCCACTATTGGTGTAAGCGCTTCCATCAAGCAACGCTCCACAGTAACCGAGTGCTACGACTTTGTTATCGATGAACTGAAGAAAGCAGAAACGCTGTTGGCCGCGAACCCGCAAACAGAGCAGGGACGCGCTACATCGGCTATAGCCACGGCGTACCTGGCGCGTGTGTACTTCCAAAAGAACGATCATGCCAATGCCTATGCAGCCGCAGACAAGCTGGTTAAGAGCGGCGCCTATCAGTTGCAGAGCAATGTGTTCGACGTGCAGCGCAAGCCGTTTACCAAAGAAGCAGTGTTTCAGATTCCCATTACAACGGCAAACAATACCTCGAATAGTCTAACCGGTATGTACCGCAAGTTCGGAACCTCGCTTCCGCAGTTTGTGCTCTCCAACGATTTCGTTGCCTTCGCTGCAACCTTCCCGAGCACCGACAAGCGTCAGGCCTTCTTGAAGCCCGATGCATCCGGTAACTATACCGTGAAATTCGATACCACCATCATGAACATCAACGTGATTCGCTATGCGGAGATCTTGTTCATTCATGCGGAATCGGGATTGGAGACGGGTGTAAGCGAAGCTTCGGTGCGCGCGGATATCAATCAGATTCGTCAGCGTGCGGGAATCCCGGACCTGGATGCCTCGGTATCCGGAAAGCCGGCCTTGCTTGCAGCTATTGATAATGAGCGCCATATGGAAATGGCATTCGAAGGCGACAGATTATGGTATATGAAGCGGACTAAAGCATCGTCAATTCGAGGATTGCCGTGGGACAGCGATCAGATGCTCGCAAAAATTCCGTCCAGCGAGATCAGCGGTAATCCCGGTATCATTCCGAATCCATAAATTGTAAAGCAAGTTCAACGGCGGTTAAAGGTTAACACGTTTGTGTATTTATTTTCTCATTAACTCATTGGAGAGGTTCTCATGAAAAAACTTCTACAGTTTGCCCTTGCGTTTCTTATAGGCGCGAGCGCGGTAATGGCACAGAAGCCCATCAACTATACATCCAAAGACGGCGGCCCTGCATATGCAGCGATCACCGTTACATCCATGACGGGTCTGTACATGAAAGATCAGCCCATCACCATTACCTACGATGCGAACAAGGGCTTCACGCCGGATGGCAAGAAGAATCTTGCGAGCGAGCCGTACATCTACATGCACTCCGGTGCAGGTACTGCTGCTACTTCGTTCTGGGAAGTATTCCCGAAGGGACAAGAGTGGGGCAAGGACAACAACATCGGAAAGTTGGAATCGGTATCACCTGGCGTTTTCTCCATCACCTTCAAGCCGTCTGAATTCTACACGGACAAGGGTGGAGCAGACTATACCGGAGATCTTCCTTCTATCGGTTGCGTGTTCCGTAATGCTGCCGGCGACGGCGAAGGCAAGAACGATGGCGGCACCGACTTCTTCATCGTGTTCCCTTCATCTACACCCAAGCCCATTCCGTACACATCCAAAGATGGTGGCGCGCAGTATCCTGCAATCACCGTTCTTGGTGCTGATGGTATGTACGATCAGAACATGCCTATCGGCATTGTGTACAATGCAAACCTTGGATTCACACCCGATGGTAAGAAGAACCTTGCAGGCGAAGAGTATATCTACATGCACTCCGGTGCGGGCTCTGAAGCAGCAAAGTTCTGGGAAATTTTCCCTACCGGTCAGGAGTGGGGCAAAGACAACAACGTAGGTAAGCTGGAGAAAGTTCAGCCCGGCGTATTCAGCGCTATCGTAACACCGTCGATGTTCTGGAATCAGAAGGACAACATGGCGTATACCGGTCCTATCGCATCATTTGGTTGCGTGTTCCGTAATGCAGCCGGCGATGGTGAGGGTAAGGCTGATGGCGGTGCTGACTTCTTTATCGTGTTCCCCTCAAAGACCACATCCGTGAAGGATGGCGAAGGTGTAACACACAGCACCGGCGTAATTGCTCCGAACCCTGTTTCGGCTATCACAACCATCAACTATACCGTTCTCGACAAACCGCAAATGATGAGTGTTGCTATCTATGATTTGCAAGGCAATCTGGTTCGCACACTTGTTAACGAGTTCCAACAACCGGGCAACCAGGTTGTATTGTGGAACTGCGACAACAACAGCGGTGAAATCGTTGCTAACGGCATGTACATGTATCGTATCTCATCGAACGGCTTCGTAACATCACGACCGATCGTTGTTCAACGATAATTCATGAGTGTTGAGTACAATCATAGCATCCTCTTCTTCAGGGAAGAGGATGCTTTTTTTTTCGGCGCATCGCGTTGCTGTTGATGCCTAAACGTCAATGCACTAATTCGACTTTTGTACCTGTAGTTGCTCGATTTTTTTTTATCTCTTGGAATCCCTCGATGCGCTCTCTACTGATCCTCCTGGCTTGTTGTTGTTCGCTTGAGGCATTCACTTCTTGCCTTCATGCACAGTCGCTGCGCGAGTTTGTGCAGCGAGTGGAGCAGTTGCCGGCCGGTTCCCGCGCAGCTGTTACGGATAGTTTTCTTTTGGCGCAGAAGCGCTTCCCGCCGGTAGAGGATACTACTGCATTGTTTCTCTATCAGGGTACAGCGAACGTGGTAACGGTGGCCGGAGATCACACCGGTTGGGCGCAGCGTGATACCATGAAAAGTATTGCCGGTACATCGCTATGGTATTGCTTCAAGACCTTCCCTCGTGATGCACGCCTGGACTACAAGTATGTGGTGAATGGCAGTAATTGGTTGCTCGATAGTAAGAACACTAAACAAGTTTCCGGTGGCTTTGGTCCGAACTCCAGCTTGGAAATGCCGGACTATAGCGCTCCCGCAGAGATTACTCCGCGCAGTACCGTGGCCAAAGGTCGTTTTATAGATACGAGCTTTGGCGGTGGTACCATTGCAAAGCGAACAGTGCGCATCTATCTTCCTCCGGGATTTGAGTTGTCGTCGGCGCGATTCCCCGTTGTGCTTTTTCACGACGGACTAGACTACTGGAATCTGGGAAGTGTGGGTACTATCATCGACAATCTCATTGCCGACAAAAAAATTATGCCGCTCATCGCCGTGTTTGTACCGGCGCAGGACAGAGTGGCCGAGTATCGCACCACCAAGCGCGATGCGTACATGAGTTTTATCTGCGACACTATTATGGGCTATGTGCAGCGGCGATATCCTGTGATTAATGATGCGCGATACCGAGCAGTGATCGGTGCCAGCGACGGCGGACATTGCGCGCTCTATCAGGGTGTGATGCGTCCCGATGTGTTTGCAAACATTGGGGCTCAATCGAGCAATGTGACGAACCTCATTACCGACAGACTCAAAGCTGAACCCCGATTGAGTTCAAACTTTTATTTGGATATAGGTATGTACGACATTGCGCAGCTCATACCACTGGTGCGCAATCTTCGTTCACTGCTTACCACGCAGAACTATCCCTATGATTATCTGGAAGTGAATGAAGGTCATAGCTGGGGCAATTGGCGAGCGCGGGTGGGAAGAATTCTCACGCGCTTTTTCCCCCTGGAGTCCGCCGGCGCGCAAGGCGAGCCGGAAGGCGCCGCGCCTGCGCCAACTCTCAAGGTAATGCCGATGCCTTTGGGTGCCAAACAACAGTTCTTGCTTACTACATCTATGCGCGGTAACCTTCACCTGCGGCTCATCGACATCACAGGACGTAGCTTCGACCTTGGCCAACACATGAGTGATGGCCAAACAAGCATCACAGGGCAGGTGCCGGCGGAAGCAGTAAACGGTATGTACATACTGACTGTTTCTACTGATAGCGCGCGCGCGTCTGTGCCACTGGTAATCACGCCGTGATTATGCCTGTGGCCGTTGGTGAAACTCAACACAGGACTATTACACAAGATCACAACACACGATTTTCATTCTGTACGTATGATTCATACACACCTAAAGTTAATACAGCGCCGGTCGGGTATCAATGAGGTATTTCTCTGCCTGCTCTTCTTCTTTGCTACGGCAGCAAGTGCGTGGGCGCAAGTGGTAACAAGTGTGCCGTCTCCGGCGCGCATGGATCAGCCGGTTACCATTAGTTTCTATGCCGACCGTGGGTCCAGGGGATTGGCCGGCTTCACCGGTGATGTGTATGTGCACACAGGTGTGATCACTACCAGAAGCACGGGGCCGTCGGACTGGCGATATGTAAAAACGAACTGGGGACAAAACACAGCCGAGACCAAACTCTCTCGTGTGTCGGCGAACCTCTATTCATTCACCATCGACAACATTCGCTCTTACTACGGAGTGCCTGCAAGCGAAGATGTAGTGCGCCTTGCCATGGTGTTTCGCAGTGCAGACAACAGCAGGGAAGGCAAAGGAGATGCGAATAGCGATTTGTTTTTGGATGTCACACAGCCCGGTATGCAGGTACGGTTTATCACGCCGGCTTCCAGCCCGGTATTACTCTCGCTTACTTCGGAGCAGCCGGTGTTTGCCGTGGCGCAGTCCCTTGGAAAAGTTGTGAAAAAACTTGATTTGTTTCTTGATGATTCACTGCTCACTTCCGTTCAAGACGATACTCTTCGTTTCAATGTGAGGGTGTCGCGTTTGGGCACGCATTTTCTTCGCTGCATAGGTGTGGATGATCAAGGTGCCGCCGACACCGCAGTTACGGAACTTGATGTGGTGGGCCCCACCATCGATGAAGCACGTCCTGCCGGTATTCGCGAAGGGGTAACTATTGTGGACGACTCCACCGTGATCTTTTGCCTGTATGCTCCCTTCAAGCAATCGGTGTTTGTGATAGGTGACTTCAACGATTACGCTGTTCGCAATGAAGACATGATGAAGCGGGACAAAGTGGACTCGCTGAATACCTATTTCTGGTTGAAGAAATCCGGATTCAAGCCCGGCACCGAGATTGGGTATCAATATTTGGTGGACGGCACTATACGGGTGGGCGATCCCTTTGCACACGGCGCGCTCAGTGAGTCGCTGGAAGGAGAGATTCTATCCGGCAACCGGTATCCCAACTTGAAGCGATATCCCAGGGGCAAAACCAAAGAGTACCTAACAACCTTCGTGATGCGCGCGCGCAACGACGATCCCGTGTATGCCTACGAGTGGAAGACGGAGCCTTTCACCCGGCCGGCAGCAAAAGACCTTGTGATTTACGAGTTACTTGTTCGCGATTTCACGGAGCGTCGCACCTATCAAGCGGTGATCGACTCACTGGAGTATTTAGCATCGCTGGGAGTAAATGCGATTGAACTTATGCCGGTGAATCAGGCCGACGGCAATCAGACCTGGGGTTACGATCCGGTGTTTCACGCATCAATGAACCGCTATTACGGCACCGAGCAAGATTTGAAGCGCCTTGTGGATGCATGCCATGCTCGCGGTATTGCTGTGCTATTGGATGTGGTGTACAATCATGCAACAGGCGCATCGCCGCTTGTGCGGCTATGGGCAAGCGGAACCTACGGTCCGGCAACGGCGCAGAATCCTTATGCTAATACCTCGCCCAAGCATCCATTCAATGTGTTCAACGACTTGAATCACGAGAGTGCTGCACTGCAACGCTATGTGGATCGTGCAAACGAATACTGGCTAAAAGAATTCCGCATCGACGGATTTCGCTTTGATTTGTCTAAGGGGTTAACACAAAAACAAACACTGGGTACGGGTGGTAACGAAGCTGATAAAATGGCTGCGTACGATTCCTCGCGCGTGCGAATCCTAACGCGCATGGCAGCGGCAATTCGCAGCTACGATACAACGGCTGTATTGATACTCGAGCACTTTGCCGATGCACGTGAAGAGCGCGAGCTTGCCGAGCGCGGTTTCTTGCTGTGGCACAACATGAACGGTACCTTTATCGATGCATCTATGGGATGGATAAATGGATTGCTGGATAACGGCACCGCGCAGGGGTACTTCAAGAATCGCGGACTAACGCGTCCGGCGAATGTAGCGTACATGGAATCGCACGACGAAGAGCGATTGATGAAGAAGCACTATTGCTACGGAAACACCACAGTGCCCGGATATTCAACTCGCGACACAAGCATAGCACTGAAGCGCTCTGCAGCCGCCGCAGCATTTTTTCTTCCGGTGCCCGGCCCCAAAATGATATGGCAATTCGGTGAGCGCGGGTACGACGTTGGCTTGCAGTTGCAAACCACAAATGGTGCCTGCACGGATAATCCTGCTATTCGTTTGTCCGTGAAGCCTTCGTTCTGGAATTATCGCACAGAGCCGCGCCGCATGGAGTTGTACAAAACCTATGCAGCACTCAACCGTCTTCGCGCGTATCCAACATTTACCTCGCTTGAGACAGAGCTTACCATGAAGGCAGGGAGAAACGACACCGTGCGCTGGATGCAGTACAAGCATCCGGACATGAATGCGGTGATCGTTGCCAACTACGGTTTGCGTCAGCGCAATGTGGTGATACCATTCCCGGCGGCCGGTACCTATTACGATTACTTCACCGGGGATAGCATTGTGGTAAGTGCTACAACGGCCACGTGCCTATTCGGTGCCGGAGAATTTCACATACTCACCACAAAAAATCTTCCCAATCCTGATCGCATTGGCGTGCCCCTTGGCGTGGAGGACGAGCGCGAGTTCCTTCCCATGACGGTCATGCCGAATCCGTCGGAGGGACGTTGCGTGGTGCAACTACCCGCGGCCTTGTGGGGCGCTAACAGCGTAGTGGAAGTGGTGTCGCAGCAGGGAAGAGTGGTGTGCTCTGTGCAAGCAACGGACAATCAGGTAGCGATTCACGATCTTCCAACCGGCGTGTATGTGGTGATTGTTCGTCAAAACAATGCTGTACGCGCTCGGCAAAAAGTGGTAGTGGTGAACTAAAAATCGATGTTTAGCACCGCCCCGAACGTGCCTGAGCGGAATTATTTAAAAAATAGCACGATCGTGTTATATGAGCGTAGCAAAACGGCCAAATCTCTTCAAAAACGGCGGTAGTATTAAAAAAAGTAATGCAATAACGGTGTTTTTCATTTTCGCCCGGTACCCGAATCTGCCCCAAATCTAGCGTTTTGTGCGGTTGATCGTGAATTGTCCTATAATTTTCATGGCCTATAGGATTTTGTCCTACATTTTATGGAGGGATGTCCGATAACTGTGTAGGACTAACCATACGCGCCTAGCGCACTACCATGAATTCTGATTCGAGTTTCGAAGAAGAGAATGGAATGAAAGGTGAGTTCAAGGAAGATTATCCCGCGGAGTTGGTACACGATATACGCGGATACATTGCTCAGTTACCGGATCCCACTCTCGTGTTTTCACACGCAGGGCATATCGTGGGACTAAATTCTCAGGCGGAAAACCTTTTAGGTGCCCGTGCCGAGGATGTATATTTACGAGTATTAGATAGGATTTTTCAGAGCGCTGCAAACGAATCTACACCTTCGTTTACCAAGCGCTTTGTGGAACAAACGTTGCTGCCGGTAACGGATGCAGTTTCTACGGTGTTTCTCCCCTATCTATCGCCGTCGCCGGTGATAAGTGTGCGCACTGTTCGCTTCCCGGACACAGCGGCAGGCGGCTTGTATTTGTCGGTGTTAACGGATGTTTCGGCTTCCGGCTTCGATCTTGCTGTTGATGCTAAACGAAACCCCAGGGTAGCCTCTGTAAAAGCTGATATTGATATGCCTCATCGCAGAATCATAGAGATGTTGTCTCACGAGTTTCGCACTCCGCTCACGATCATTCGATCGTCTGCGGATGTGATGCGTCGCTATGCAGACAGATTGAACGACGAGCAAAGAGACGATTACTTGCGCATCATTCAAGAGCAGGTGCAGCAACTGGCAGCACTTGTGCACAATGCTCTTTCTTCTACCGAGCCGGGGCAATCATTACAAGCAGAGCTCAGCGCCGTTGTGCCCGCAGACTTTTTGCAGTCCATACTTGTGCAGTGTAAAGAGCTTCCGGAAGAGCATAGCAAAGTGCGGGTGGAGAATGAGTGGCCCAAGGATACCATCTTGGTTGACGAGCATCTGTTGCGTTTGGCTGTTTGCAATATCCTTGGAAATGCAGTGAAGTTTTCCAACCCGGACCAAGAGGTTACGTTGCGCTTGTACGAAGACAACAACGACCTTGTTTTCAGCGTGATTGATCACGGCAAGGGAATACCGGGCGAAGATCTGGTACACATCTACGAGCCGTTTTATCGCGCTGCCAATGCCAAGGATGTTCAGGGTATTGGCCTAGGCCTTACGCTTGCGCGCGACTTCATTCAAGCTCACAACGGATCCTTCAGTGTGGTGAGCAGCGAAGGTCAGGGTACTACCGTCACTATTCGCATTCCGCAGCCGCAGCCGTAGACCATAGAATAGCTCTGTGCTGCTGCCAAGCTTCCATAGCGATAAATGTGTGGCATAGGCCTTCAGCCGTAGAATGCCGCAGCCTCGCTGTTGTATTTTCGCGTCAGGACTTCGCAAGCAGTATTCGCAGCAATGATTCCGAAGTGCCTGTTACTCACTGTGTGTTCCGTGCTTTCTACCCCAGCGCCACCCGCGTCCATACTTGTTCTTCGCTTAAGTTCCCTCGGAGATGTTGTGCTCGCAACACCCGTGGTACGTGTGCTGCGCGCAGCTTTTCCCGAGGCTAGAATCGATGTAGCCGTAGCAAAAGAGTTTGCCGAAGTGTGGCAGGGAAACCCATACGTATCAACAGTACTCGAACTGGATAAGCGCGGCTCGGCCCTTCGCGGAGTGATGCGCTCAACATTACCCGGATCGTTGAACAAATATGATGTGGTTGTGGACTTGCAAAACAATCTGCGCTCATTTGTATTGCGTCGTCGATTTGGCCGAAGCGTATTGGTGATAGATTCTTTTCGCGCACAAAAACGTGCGCTGGTTCAACATCATACAAACGCAGCTGCGTTGCCGCATGTGGTTCAGCGGTATCTGGCAACAATTACTCCTTTGGGAGTTAAGGATGATGGTGCGGGCCTTGATCTATGGATGTACCCGTCTGTAAGCCACTCTGAAGCCCGCGGCACAGCCGTGGTTCATTCATCAGACTCTTCATCAGACTCTTCATCAGACTCTTCATCGCAACACGCATCGCAACACGCATCGCAACACGCATCACAACACGCATCACAACACGCATCACAGTATAGAACCATTGCTATAAAAACTGCCGTACAGCCCGAAGTG
>JBJOLU010000206.1:0-10526 GCA_046052705.1 Bacteroidota bacterium
GTGCGTGTCCACGGCAGCGCCAAGGTCTTGCCGCCGGCAGAGTAGTTCACATCAAGTACATTCATCAGTGCTTTGTTGAATTGCAACGACACACCAAGCGAGCGAACGCCCGCGTTGAACAAGGCGGTTTTGGAAGTGTCGTCCGTGCGCAACACCAGATGCACATCGGTGCTATCGTTTACATCTACTATCACACCGTCTTGCACCGACAAATGTGCGCGATACACTTCTCTGGGAGTTTGGGATTGCAGTGTCACGATTGTAGAGTCTGTGCAGGAACTTGTTTCCACTATCACCAGTTCGGCTGTGTGATCGCCTTCGCTCACCGAGAGCGCATCCACATACATGGTAAGAGAATCGGCCGGCTGCAGAGTGGCAGATGGCGGAGCACTTACACTAAACTCCGACGCTCCGGGGCCACGCAGATACCACCGCAGTATTTGCCGCGGAACCGACGAGGGATTCACCACCCCAACTGCAAAACGTGATTGCGTACCCTTCCACAAGGTACCGGCATTGATTGCTGTAGGTGTCACCCGCAAATGCGGATCCATGATGGTGGCAACAAAACGAGCGGTAAGTACTGTTCCGCACACGGTGCTCGTCCAGCGCAGCTGCTGCTGAATATCCTGCGGGCTTAGCCCCCATGGAGTAAATAAAAGATCTGCCACAGCGGAATCGCCGGCGGGCACAACTATGCGCGAAGCAAGTACCAGAGCGGGGTGCAGGCCGGCAGCATCAAGCTGCAAGGTGTCGCTAAGCAGTCCGGTGTTCACAAAGTGAAGTGTGGAACGCAGCGGCGCATCGCAGGGCTGGTGCACGCCTGCATCCACAAGTGTATCACGAAGAGTAGTTGACGTGGCCAGATATGCAGCCCGTAAAGGCACGCGATAAGGAACACCGCTAAAGGCAGTAGCGAAGGATAGCACGCACTCGGCGCTATCGATGCCCTGAGCAAGCTGCATCGATTGTATCACAACCGGAAGCCGAGCGCCGGGCGGTATCGCCACCGGGAAGGTGGTGGGATACACCAAGGTAAAAGCTGTACTGCCTGCAGACTGCACGCGCGCATCCACAAGCGAATCAGGTACAGAGCCGTCGTTAACAATCACGATTGTATCAAGTCTTGCAGTAGTGGAACAGCGCTGCACCGGTGTGGTGACTCGCCCCGGACCAATGCTCAATCGCGAATCGCTAACCACCACCGTAACCGGCAGAGAGGCAGAGGACACACAAGGGTTTTTGCCAAAGGCGCGCAGAGTGCCGGACCACGTACCAACCGAGTCTGCAAGAATTTCTATACACACCCGAAGTGAAGAGCCGGAGTCCAAGCGCACAGGAACCGCACCGCCGGAAATGATACGCGCACCGGTACGAGCGCCGCCAAGCGGCGGATCGAGTACCAACGAATCGAGTATAGCTTCGGCGTAGCCAAGAGACTGCACATCCACACACACGGTGTCGGTGCTTCCGCGGCGCAACTGACGTAGCACTGCAGTAGGCGCAATGGCAAGAGAAGAGCTAATTGCTTCGGCCGTAATGGGAATCACAATGGGGATGCTGTCGCAGGGAGATATTCCGAGCACCAACGAATCGCGGAATTTTCCCGGCACCGATGTTTGAAAAAGCACACGTACCAGCAGAGAGTCGCCCGGGGCAATCACCGATGGCAGATTGCGGCTTGCCATCACGGTAAATGGCGTGGGCACTGCGTGATTCGAAGCTAATGTTATGGTGCCCGTGCCGGTGTTCACCACCCGCCAAACGCGCTCCTCTTGAGCGGGCACACACACGCGTCCAAAATTCAGCGTGGTAGCAGAGAGCTCGTACTTCACTCCTCCGGACTGACCGCTTAGAGCGATGTCTACGCGGGTTTTGTTTCCGCGCACTGTAGTGGCATCGTTGGTAGCCAGCCGCAACGTGGCAGACGCCGCCCCGCCATTCTTTGGAGCATAGCGAATGTACAGGTACTTCGTGGCTTTGGGGGCAATGGTTAGGGGAACAAACTCGCCGGTGTTCCATCCCTCGATGCTAAACTCTGCACTGCCGCCTATGATATCGGCTGCGCTGATGATCAAATCGCTATTGCCTGTATTGAGTACGGGAATGGAATCGTAGGCCGCTTGCAAACAGGTTGTTTGATAACTGCGGGCGCCGGGCGTGTTCACAATGGGTGATACTCCGTATGCTCGCAGTGTGATGACCGTATCTTTTAGGCACGGCCCCACGCGAAACAAATATCGCCCCACCTTCCATCCGGTATCCGCCAGTGTTATGAAGCTCTGCACACTGCCACCACCCGGAGGAATAATCACCGGCAAGGCAGGATCGGCCGAGAATACATCGCCGCTAAGACGAGTTACCTGTATCACCTGATCGCTTTGCTGAGAGGAATTATTCCATGTGGTAACAAGCCGCACCGGAACGCCGCAGGGAGCAGGACGCACGGTGAAGAGGGTGTCTGTGGGAAATGCGTTCACCACTCTGGTGGTTCCCGTGATTATGGTGGAGAGTGTTACTTGATTATTCACCGTAACACTAAGAGTAATGGTCTTTGTGCCCGGGCTTCGCGGCTGGAAGCGCATCACTATCATGGCGGAATCGCACGAGGGTATTCCGAACGAGGTTGAAACCGGCTGCAGAACATTGAAGTGTTGAATATCGGTGCCTGCCAGGTTCCATGTGGCGCCCGTTCCGCTGAAGGATCGATTACGAACCCATATAGTATCGTAGATCACTCCCGGATAGCAGATAGGCCCGAGCGTGCTGATGGTTTTGCTGATACTGCGCTCGGCAGCGGAATATCGATACACTGCATTGCCCACCACAAAGCCCGTAGTGTCGTTGATAAACCAGCAGTCGTCAAGATCGCCGTCTATACCACAGTTCTTGAGTTCCCATGTAGCGCCGGCGTCGGTGGTTTTGTACATGCTTCTGGCATTGCCACAAATCCAGCCCGTAGTGGAATTCAACAGGAAGGAACCGTACATGGGTTGTGCGGTTTGGTAGGTAGTCCAGGTTGCACCGCTGTCGGTGGTAAAGCGTCCGCCGCCACCGCCACCGCCGCCTGCACACTGCGAACCGGCCCAGGGCAACAAAAACGAGGCGCCGCTTTGAGATATTTCTTCGTTCCAAATTGATGCAAAGCCGGACTGAAAGGGCGACCATGTTCGGCCGCTATCCAGGGTGCGCCATAGCTGACCACTGCCCACCGCAAAGCCACGTCCGTTGCTGTACAACAGCGCATCGGTCATGCCGCTGGCGGGAAGATTGCCGGTGGAATACGACCATGTGGAACCGCCGTTGGTGGTAAGGGCAAAGCCCTGTGTGCCGCCGCAACCGCCGCCCACAACCACGCCCCAGGAGGCATTAAGGAAGTACAATCCCCACGGACTTTGTGAACCGGGCATGGTTGGGGAAATATCGGACCACGATGCACCGCCATCGGTAGAGGCAAACACACCGCAGGGTCCGGAGCAATATCCAATCTGCTGGGTAACAAAGTGCACACTCTCCAGATGACCGCCGGACCTACCTTGATACGGCACCACTGTTCCCTGCCACGAACCGCCACCGTCGGTGGTGCGCAGCACATAGCCCTGATGTCCGCAAACCCAGCCGTACTGCGGGTTCGAGGGCAAGAAGTAAACGTCTAGATAGTAGCCGGAAGAATAGGGAGTCGGCAAGGTACATTTTTGCCAAAACTGAGCGCGCAGTTCACTTCCGCCAAACAGGCAAAGAACTATGAGTACTACAAAGCGAGCGTAAGCCATGCGCATACCGCATCCCCGTTGTGTGAATGTTGCTCGAACCGGACTGCATCAAACTACCGCGAAAGTGTATGGTGTGCAAGGGGATGAGGGGAGTCAATTTCCCTTTATCACCCCCGCACCTTTTTCCAAAAAATATATCCCACCAAACACAATCCTATAAGATTTGCCAGAAGGATCACGGTGTTGCTGATAACGATGCCATAGGCAATCCAAAGAACGGAGCCGAAGGTGGCCATGCCAAAGGTGCGAGCGGAAAGCTGTTCAACCTCTTGTGTGCGATACACGTGTAGAGCTTGGGGAAGCATAGCGAAGGTGGTTAGGAATGCGGCGGTGTATCCAAGAATGTCGGTAGAGTTCACGGTAGAGTTTGCAGTAGAGTTTCAGTAGAGTTTGCAGTTCAGAGAGAAAGTTGATGAAGATTCAGCCCGTGCTGCTTCGGCAATATCACATTTCGTAATTTCTCGGGCAATTGTCGGCGCGTATATATTCAGACCGGTTGCCGGCGTTTTCCCTACATCCTTTGCAAACTTCGATGCTTGCTTTTATCGTTCGTCGTCTGGTCAACACGCTTCTCACGCTTGTTGGTGTGGTAACGGTTTCGTTTTTCCTTGTGCGCTCTATCGATGGCGATCCCGCTCGCGTCATGCTGGGCCAACGAGCCGATGAGGCTACGCGCCAGGCACTGCGCGAACAGTTTGGATTCAACAAGCCATTGTACGTGCAGTATGCGCTGTACATGGAGCGCTTGGTGCATGGCGATCTTGGGCGATCGATATCGTCCAACAGAGAAGTGCTCAGTGTGATTTTCGAACGCATGCAAGCCACGGCTCTTCTTGCCGGCGTGGCAATGCTGGTGGCTACTCTGCTGGGCATAGCACTGGGCACGGTGGCAGCAATCAAAGCCAATACATGGCTCGATTCGGTAATCATGGGGGTGGCGCAGTTTGGAATCTCACTGCCATCTATAGTGATGGCGGCCCTGTTTATGATGGTGTTCGGCGTGTGGCTGGACTGGTTCCCTATTTCGGGATATGTGAATAGAGGGGCCGTGTACCTGGTTCTGCCGGCGGTAACGCTGGGCATTCGCCCGCTTGCGATTATTGCGCGAGTGACGCGCTCCAGCATGCTGGATGTGATGGGGCAAGATTATGTGCGCACCGCTAAAGCAAAGGGCCTAAGCGATGGCGTTGTGATTTTGAAACATACCTTGCGCAATGCCCTGAACCCGGTGGTGACCACCGTGGGTAGTTGGTTTGCGGGCTTACTTGCAGGCGCGTATTTCATTGAATACATGTTCAACTGGCCCGGCCTGGGAAAAGTATCGCTGGATGCCGTAGAAAAGTTGGACTATCCCATGATTCAAGGTGCCGTGCTGTTCTCTGCTACCATCTTTGTGCTCATCAATTTTTTCAGCGACCTTGTGTACGCGTGGCTGGATCCGCGGGTGAAGATTCAGTAGATGATTCAGGTGAAGATTCAGTAGGAGGCACGAAAAAACGCCTGCTCAACTCGCAGTTTCTTGTATTTTTGTGCCCCGCGTCACCGCGGCGTTTCACATGCATTCACGGAGAGGTGGATGAGTGGCTGAAATCAACGGTTTGCTAAACCGTCGTAGTGGATATACCGCTACCGCGGGTTCGAATCCCGCCCTCTCCGCAGCACACAGCATGCGCTGTTGGCAACAATCAAAGAGTGTGTATGTCTTTAGACGTACACACTTTTTTCGTTTTTGGGAATTGGGAATGCGTGGCGGCGTTTGCGCCGCGAAATTCTACGCCGCTCCACTCTACAGCTTCACCAGCTTCAGCACAGCAGTTCCCTTTGCGGTGTGAGCATGCACAAAGTACACTCCGGCCGGAAGATTGGATACAGAAAGTGTGGGCGAGCTGTTCGCGATCATGACACTGCCTGCGGCACTATACACAGCCACTGAATCTACCTGCGCTCCGCGCACGGAAACGCTGATGCTCTCGCTTCCCGGGTTGGGATAGATACAGGCATCCAAGGCCGTTGCGTGTACATCCGTATTTATGTCTTCACTCTCCACACTTACCGGTGTGTTGAGAGCGCCAAGCAGTAACTGACGCGCCATAACAACAGGTTGTCCGGGAAGTTTGTTCGTGAGTACACACACCACAATGCCGGAGGCAGTATCGTAAATCATTGTGGAATTATATCCGCCCCAAATTGAGCCGCCATGTTGCCATACTATTCTGCCAACAAAGGTGTCTTCGCTTAGGCCGGTGCTGTATTTACCCGAACCCACAAAGGTGGTAAGCTCCTTATAGCCTTCGGAGCCGAGCACCTTGCCGCTCATTAGGGCGCGATACCATTGCACCATCTCGCTCGCAGTAGAGTACATAGCTCCTGCCGACCAAGCGGCGCTATTCACCGAGACACGGGGCACGGAAAAATTATCTACCCCCGCCTGCCACGGATGGGCCACGGTGAATCTGCCGTCTTCATACACATCAAGAAAGGTGCTGTCTAGCCCCAGCGGCGTGAGGATGCTGTCTCGCAGCAGCCGGTGATAGGGCTGACCCGTTACCTTCTCGGCAATCAAGCCCGCAATCAGATAATTGGTATTGCAATAGCTCCATCCCCGGCCCGGCGCAAACTCCGGTGCGCCCGCCCAACGAAGCAGTTCGGTGGCAGTGTATATGCGCCGCGGATTGCTCAACATGGAATCGGGATAGCCCGGCACACTGGTTACGTCGTCCAGTCCGCTGGTGTGATTCAACAGCTGGCGTATGGTGATGTTGGAATCGATGTTCGCATAGGGAGGCAAATAGCTGTGCAGTGAATCCTCTAAACGCAGAAGTTTGTTCTGCATGAGCTTGAGCAGCAGCACGCCGGTGAAAAGCTTTGTGTTGCTCGCAATTGCAAACTGCATGGACGGCTGAATAGCCACACCCGCATGCGATGTTCCCGAAACGCCCTGCCACACTCCCCTTCCGGGCACATACACACATGCCGATACACCCGGCACGGCGAACTCCGCGCGCAGACTATCGATGGTGTTTTGCAATCTGCCGGCAAGCGCATTATCAACGGGCTGCGCGAACACGCGGCAGCATAGCGCCGCGCAAAGAAGTATGGATGCCAGTGTTGGGTTCATGGTGGAAGTGGGTATCTACGTGGTGCCTAATTGTTTGGTATGTACATGTACGTCGTATAAGTTTTGAGTTTGAGTTTGGCGCTCGTCAACCGCAATGACAAACCGGACCTTGTAAAAAAATTTGATTCCTGTGAATCACACCGGTACTGTCGCAACGTTATTCCTTCACCAAAGAATAAACTCTTTGTGAAACGCGAAGAAAATAGCGGCCGGCCGGCAGTATCGACAACTCACATTGCTCTAGATCTTGTACATCTGCCACTATTCTTCCCGCTGCATCATACACTACACAACGTTCAGTGCCGGTAGCACCGCGAAGATGCACACGATCAGTAAATGGATTTGGATACACCATGCCATTTATATCGGCTTCAGAGTGTGGCTCATCTACACTGCTGGCTATGCACGCAGTGGTGTACTTGGAGAAAAACTCCCACATCAGTGCGGTAGCGCTGAACATGTTCGAGACGGTGGTGGAGCCGGACGCCAGGCCGCCGGGCCAAGAGTGCTCGCCATCCACGCTAATGTACTGCTGCACTTCAGTGCCGCAGCGGCAACCGCGATAGACAAAGTGATCGTAGGAGTTCGCCGTATGCACAATGGTGTCTTTGATGGTGGTGCACATATAGTTCGCCGCAATAAGCGCGAACACACTATCCTGCGGAGGGAAGTACGTACCGGTGGCTCCCACCGTAACCCCGCCAAAGTACTTTACGTTCTGATCGGCATACGAATGAAAGGCAATGATTGGCACTGCACGCTGTGGGTTCCAAGGATAGATCACTAGATCGCCTGCTACCGGAGCGATTGCGGCAAATCTCGACGACAACTCGTTTGCAAGCCGGTAACACAATAGTGCTCCGTTGGAAAAACCGGTTGCATATACACGAGTTGTATCAACCGCGTAGGAGCCAAAGAGTGTATCCAACAACGCTGATGTAAAGCCCACATCATCAATATTCAGTGCTGTTGCAGGCGCACAGCACCCACCGGCGTTCCATGTTCTATTTCCCGCCGCTCGAACCCCTTCGGGATAGACAAGAATAAAGCCGGAAGAGTCCGATTTCTCGGTCAGGCGCGATTGATACTGAATAGACTGGTATCCCAACGGAGAACCGCCATGAAATGCCAGCACCAAAGGATACCGCTTAGAGGCGGTGTAACCAACAGGTTGATGAACCAGGAAAGTTCGCCAGCGTCCATCAACACGAATGCTATCGTACTTCGAGCTTTGACTGCGTGCATGAAACGAACAGCAGAATATTATCACAACTGCCGGTAGAAACCGCAGAGCACACGTGAGAACTTTCATAACGCTAAAGAAATACGATAATCCAACCTTGTATAGCATTCTCGATGAGAATTAATTACAATGTAAGGTTAGAGTCTCCGCAACGGATGGCAGTTTAACTGCTCGTTTTGAATAATTACTACGTGTACTGCTCGTGAGAAATGTAATACTATCAACTCCCGCTGCCTCACAGTAACTACAACTCCCGCTGCCTCACAGTGCGCTGCGAATTGCTGCGGGAGGATGCGCCCGTCACAGATGATCCTGCACAAAGGTCCGGCAGTACTCGCGAATCAGCGTGCGCACATGGCGGAACTCTTGCTGTATTTCTTCCTCGGTGCCGGTGGCTTTGGCGGGATCGGGAAAGCTGTGGTGCACGCGCTTGGCGGTGCGTGGAAAAACAGGACAACGCTCCGCAGCGTGATCGCACACGCTGAGCACCAAATCGAAATCCAGATGCGCGTACTCGTCCACAAGATTGGATGTATGCTGCGATATATCTATGCCGTCTTCCAGCATGGTCTGCACTGCCCTAGGATTCACCCCATGCTTCTCCACACCGGCGCTATACACATCGGCGCGGCCGCCGGCAAAGACTCGCAGGTAGGCTTCGGCTATTTGACTACGGCAACTGTTTCCCGTGCACAGCACCAGCACGGCGGGTTTATTCTTCGAGTTTGCCATTGTTTACCTTACACAAAAAGCCAGATGATATTGATGATGCTGAACTTTGGATCGAAGCCAAAGATGAGCTGAAGAATGATCACCGAAAGTGTGATGATCACCGGCTTCTTGTGCCGTACAAGAAATTCTTTCATAGGCGTTGAGTAAAGAATACTATTCAACAGTGCAATGTCATTGTAAGCAGCAGCGGGAGCAGCGACAGCAGCAACAGTATCAGCAGCAGAATCAGCAGCAACCGGAGCCCGGCGTACATGCGGCATTTGCCACGGGTAATTCCGAAAGTTTGATGCGCTTTTTTTGCGGAGGCACGCAGAGGTCGGGCGCCAGGCAGGCCGTGGTGGTGCTTGTGAGCACAAACTCGCTGCCGTTGTATTCCAAACCATACTTGCCGATAGTTGCGCCCTGATACTCCACTTCGATATCGGCATCTTCCAAACCCAGCGTGCGCTCGGAGAGCTCGATAATACTCAGAAGTTTTGCGGGCTTCAGGCGATGATCGATATCGTCTGCGGTCCACAATTGAAACCCTGCTTTTGTTTCAAGGCGCACCGTGCCGCCGCAGTCTATGAAGTGCTTGGTAATCTTTCCCACTTCCGTCACATGAAAATGCGTGGGAACTTTCTGGCCGTTGTCCAGCACAAAGGAAACATCCTGCAGCTGCGGCAACAATTGTTTGATTTCTGAAAGTCTCATCGTGGTCTCCCGATATAGGTGGTTTGGTGTGTGGTTCGGTGAATACTGATAGTACACTTTAGGTTCAACAGCAGGCCTTCTTGGTTAATCGCGTGAGCATGGAACCAAGATAGGTGTGCAGCTTGGCGATATTCTCTTCATCCAAGCAATAGCACACCGAGGTTCCCTCTACCTCTCCCTTGATCAACCCCGCGTTCTTGAGTTCCTTCAAATGCTGTGATACGGTGGGTTGCGCCAGTGGCAATTCGCTCACGATATCACCGCAAATGCAGGCGTCCTTTTTTAAGAGGTACTCCACAATAGCTACGCGCGCAGGATGCCCCAAGGCTTTGGCCATGGCCGCCACAGACTTCTGCTTGTTGGTGTAATGATCGGTATTAGTAGCGCCCATGATAGCTAGAGTTGATCGGTGGTGAAACGCTTGCAATTACGCTTGCAATCACACTCGCAATTTCATTGCAAACGTACCATAATATTTGTTCATTGCAATATTACGATTAATTGAAGATATAGAGAAATATCAACAACGAAAAAACGCCTGCAGCTCCGTTGAACTGCAGGCGTTTGAGTGTTTGATGGGAGATGCTTGATAACTGATAATCGATCGCAGCAGCAGACCTTAGCGCTGAATCACAAAGGGCAGGGATATCGTGGAGCCCTGCAATTGCATTGTCAGCACATACATGCCGGGCGCCCAGTGGCCCACGTACAGCTCACGGGTAGAGAAAGGATCGAGCGCAAGTGATACATCCATACATTTCCCCGTGGCATCCATCACTCGGGCTTGTGCCATGGCAGTTTTGATATCACCGGTCTGCACGAGCAGCGTATTCACCGCCGGCTGTGGAAACACGCGCAGCAGAGACTCGGGGGCATCAGCGGGTACAGCGCTCACCGTGTTGCAGTCGTTCACAAGGGGCGCCTTGAGCGCAACAATGCCGCAACCGTTGAAGGTTACATCGCGGCA
>JBJOLU010000207.1:0-6355 GCA_046052705.1 Bacteroidota bacterium
ATCAACGACTCGAAAGCCACCAACGTGAATGCAACGTGGTATGCGTTGCAATCGTTCTCTAAACCCATAATTCTGATCGCAGGCGGTCGTGGTGACAACAACGACTATTCCCTGCTTGATGATGCCGTGCGCTCGAACGTGACATGCATTGTGTGTCTGGGCGAAGAACGCGATGCCATATTTGATCACTTCTGCACTATGGTGCGTTGTATCAAGGCGGAATCCATGGAGGACGCAGTGCATCTGGCCTTCGATCAAGCTTTAGGAGACGATGTAGTATTGTTCTCTCCGGCCTGCAAGTCCTTCGACATGTTTATGAACTTCGAGCATCGCGGAGAGGTCTTCAAAGACGCGGTGAATTCGTTGGCCTAACTGTTCTCTGCGGAACATCGTGTGTTTCAGAAGCTATACTACTGCTTAGGGCATAGATTCATTCGCACCTGTGCAGTGATACGTTGATATTATGAGTCAAACTCGTTCGAACATAGATTGGCCGGTGTTTTTGTCGGTGGTAGCACTTATGCTGTTTAGTATAGCATTCGTGTATAGCGCCAGCGCATCGTTTGCAGGTATGAGAATGGGCTCCACGGAAAAGCTCTTTCTTAATCATTGCTTGCGTATTGGCATTGCATTCGTGCTCATGATCGCGGTGACGAAAATCGATTATCATCACTTGCGCGAGTACTCGAAGCCCATCATGGTGGCGGCAATTGGTTGTTTGATCTATGTGTTAATCATGGGCGACAAAGTAAAAGGTGCTTCGCGGTGGATTACCTTCGGATTTATTCGCTTTCAACCCTCGGAACTGGCAAAGTTTGCGTTGATCATACACCTTGCGTGGATGCTGTCAAAGCGAAGCAGGGACGTTTCCGAAAGTTTGAAAGGTATGATTGCGCCACTGTCGTGGACACTGGGTATATGCGGGCTTATTGCCTTGCAGCCAAACATGTCTACTTCCCTGGTGATTTTTTTCCTCTCGTTTATGCTGATCATTCTTTCCGGCGCACGCATGCGATATGTGCTCATGACCGGCGGAATAGGGCTGGTGGTTGGAGCGATTGCCACTCTAGGGGCATCCTACCGAGTGCAGCGTTTGCTCGCATTTATCGATGATAGTTCCGGCCCAATGAATGCTGTGAAGTATCAGTCGTATCAGGCGCTCATTGCCTTCGGTAATGGCGGTGTATTTGGCGTGGGTCCCGGACGCAGCCAGCAGCGAGAAGGATTTCTTCCGGAACCGTACGGCGATTTCATCTTCTCAATTGTCGGCGAGGAGTACGGATATGTTGGGGTGATTGCTATTCTCTCGGTGTTCGCAGTGCTCTTGGTACGTGGCGTACGCATCGCCCGCCGCGCGCCCGATGATTTTGGCTACTACTTGGCTTGCGGCATCACTTTAACACTTGCGTGTTACGCTTTTGTCAACGCCGGCGTAAACTGCGGACTCTTACCCACAACGGGCTTACCTATGCCGTTCATTAGTTATGGTGGAACAAGTGTCATCTTCTCTGCCATGGCCGTAGGTGTCTTGCTCAATATCTCTAAACAGGCCGTGCCCATACACACACCAACAGTATCTGCCGATACACAGGCGTCATGAGAATAAAGGGCACCATATGGACGCAGTTCGTGCGATTATGCATAGTCATTGCCACCGGTGCAAGCATCACTGTTGCTGCCCAAACGGTGGAACTCACGCTCATTGGTTCCGCGGGACAGCGCACGGATGCTGTAGCAAAGTACAGTGATGCCTTGTACTCATCCTCCGCGAACTCATATGCAGAACTGCTGCGTGCCACTCGCCATCTGCATTCATCAGAGTTCGCAAATGAGGAGACGGCATACAGAACGGCTGTGTCGTACATGGATGCAGGCAGCAACGCACTGGCTGAGCGTTACCTTACCGTTCTTTTGCAAAATTCTCAGCGGTCCACCGTCTTCGACGCTTTCGCTAATGCTGCGTTGGGTACCATCTACGTTAGAACGAAGCGCTACAGCTTGGCGGCTCAAGCTTTTCGTGCAGCCACAGATACTTCACATGAGTTTCACTTCCGAAAAGTTCAATCAAACACGGATGCTCCGGCTCTGGAGATTCATCGCTTCAGCATGTTTTGGCTGGCGAACTCTTTACTGCTGGTTGGCAATGCCGACGCGGCACTGGAGCAATACACAAAGATCATTGCGGACTCTGCCTCCGAGCATGCCGATGACGCACGCTATGCTGTGGCGCAGATACTTGAAGATCGCAACAACAACGACGAGGCTTTCGACATCTACTCCGGAATCATTCGTGATTACCCCGACGGCAATGTGATTCTCAGCGCGAACATTCGTGCTGCACAATGCTTGATTCGACGGCGAGAGTATAGCAATGCGCTCACCCGCCTTGCGGTGGCTGAGGAATTGGTGAACACCCTTGCAAAAACAACAGCTGTTGCAGCCTCATCACAGCCTTCATCACAATCTTCCACTACTAGCCCGGCATTGCAGACACAATGGGAGATCAAGGATGCCGATGCTCGCGTTCATTACTTGAAAGGCGAAGCGCTTCATGCCGTGGGATTGTATAGTAGTGCACTCAAGGAATTCGAGCAGGTATTTACCAAGCCATCTGTAGATAAGGAACTTCGACACCGGGCTCGTTTCGGTGCCGGTGTGGCATCAATGGCTCAGAAACGCTGGAGCGAATCCATCACTCTTTTCGACTCGGTGATAGCGGATTCAGCCACGGTAAGCAGCAACACACTTTCGGCATCTCAACTGTTCAAAGGCTTAGCGTTGAAGTGGAACGATTCCCGCTCACAAGCTATACAGCTGTTCCGCGCGTGCGCCGGCGACGAACGGTTTGTGTACCCGGAGCGAGCCCTTCTTGAGCTTGGTCAGATGTATTACGAGGACGCTGCATACGATAGGGCCAAAGCGGTTTTGCACAAGGCGGTTCTGCAGTGCAACGACCCCGTAACAGAAATTCGCAGTTTGCTGCTACTGGCATCCATGCACATGGAAGCCCGCGAATGGTTGGATGCGCGCACCTGTTACGATAAAGCAGAGATCAAACTACGGCGCACATCTGCCGACGTTCTTCCGTGGAAGGAAGTTTTCGACGACGAGATTCGCATTAAACGCGGAATAGCGCATCACGAGGATGGCAAGCATCGCGAAGCAATCAACGATCTAACTGCCTATCTGAGCCGACATCCTGCCGATGCTCGCGCTGATGAAGCGCTGTTTTGGTTGTCGGAGACTTTCTACAATGCCCAACTCTTGAAGAATGCTATTGAAAGTTATAGGAAACTCGTGATGAACTTCGGAGCCAGCAGCCGCCGCGAGGAAGCACTGTATGGCCTTGGCTGGTCGTTGTTCAAGATGCGCGAATTCGACTCGTCGGGGGCTGTGTTTGCCAACCTTCTTTCAGAGTTTCCTCAAACGCGATTCGCCGGCGATGTATATGTGCGCAAAGGCGATGCATTGTATCTGACAAAAAAATATGCTGATGCCTCCAAGGAGTATAGGTCGGCAGCAGCGCTGATTCCGCAAGGCGAATTGCATGAGTACGCCAAGTTTCAAGTGGGTCAATCACTCTACAGAGCCAAAGAGTACAAGGCGTCCGTGCAGGAGTTGCAGTCGTTTTTGCGGGAACATCCAAGCTCTACGTTCTCCGATCATGCATTGTACACTATTGCCTATACATATTCACTGCAAGAGAAACATTCCGATGCACTCCAGGCATTTGAACAACTTACACGCACGTATCCGCGAAGCGAACTTGTTCCTGCAGCTTTGTATTATGCTGCCAACGCGCAGTATGCCAATGGCGAGTACGAAGATGCTGTGCAGAGATATAGAAGTTTGATGGGCCTGTATCCATCCACCTTTTATGGTATAGAAGCTCTGCGCGGCTTGCAGGAGAGCCTTAGCCTGCTTGGGCGAAACGACGAAGCAATTGAGGTAGGCAAGGCCTATGTGCAGGCCAATCCTAACGGCAACGTGCAAGAGCAAATCTCCATGAAGACTATAGAGATTTTCATGCGCAAGGGCGACTACGGAAACGCCGCTAAGGAGTATCAAGATTTTCTCAAAAAATATCCGGACAGCGAACTCAGCGCGGAAGCCATGTTCTTGCTGGCAAAAAGCCAAATGGGAATGGGCGACATGGATGCGGCTCGCCAGACCCTGTCGCTGCTATACTCCAAGTATGAAAGCAGTGATTTTGCGTCACAGGGAGTAATGCAGTTGGCGTTGCTGGAACTTAAGCGAGCAAACGTCTCCAGGGCCGATTCTCTGTTTGACCTTGTAATACGTAAATATTCCGGCACGGAACTGGCCGCCCATGCCACATATGAGCAAGCGAATCTTGCTATGGGCCGCGGCGATACAGCACGTGCATTGAATTTATATGCTAATGCCGGGCTCATGAATGCCGGGGAGTTTTCTCAGCAAGCAATGTATCGCACGGCTATGTACTACCGCTCGCAAAACGCCGACGACTCTTCCAGGAAGTACTTCCGCATGGTATCTACGAGTAGTGATAATACCTCACTTGCGGCCGAGTGTGTATACCGCATTGGAGAGTCGTACTTGAGTCTGCGTGATTATGCCAACGCGATGATAGCATTCGACGAAGTTCGTCGTGCCTACGATGGCATAGAAGACTGGTATACGTTGTCGTTAATAGGTTTGGGCGAATGCTACGAGAAAAGCGGAAGCACTGCCAAAGCCCGCGAGATCTATCAAACTGTGATCATCCTTCACCCAAGCGATGATTACGGTACCACTGCGCAGTCGCGCCTTAAACGATTGCGATAGGAGCAGTTCATGAAAACACGATTTGTCATTGCATTCGGTTGCGCTTTTGTTCTTGGTGTGTGTCTATCGTTGCAGGCCATTGCCCAGCAGACGGGAAATGCGGCGCCGGGAACATCTCCTATCGACGTGCCCGATATTATCGTCAAAGGATCGGCCACACTCCGCTTGATGACAACATCATTTTTGAAACAACCACCGGCACAAACCCGTTTGCTCAATCAGTCGGAACTTGATACCCTGAACCCCAAGGAGAAACATGAGGTATTAGCACTTCCCTCGTCGGCGCCTCCTCAGCAAATTCCCTTACCATCACGCTATGATGGATTTGTGTTCGGTTCCTTTGGCATGTTCCAGACTCCCGAGTTTGGTGCATCACTCAGCGGTTCACTGTTCAACTATGATGTGACCGCTACCGCCGATTATCTGTCTACCGCGGGCTACAAGCCGGCAACGGACATGCAGAGATTCGATGTTCGCCTCTTTGGCCGGCAGGCATTTCGTCAAGCGCGGGAAAAAGGAACAAACGCACCATCGCATCCTGCTTCGGGGCCGCTGAATTCTGATGTACACGACTGGAGCATTGCTGCTTCGTCAATGAATTACGCGCTCTTTGCACAGCCCGACTCGGCTCTGAAACGTACTCGTAGCGCAGTATCGCTGCATACCTCGTTTGAGCACACCATAGGCGGTGCAACACTTCGCAGTGAAGTGTCGGCAATGGCAACGATGCTCGAAGAGGGTCGTACCGGCTTTACTCATCAATCCGAAAACGGCTTGCAAGCATTTGCCGAGTGGAAGCAACCCGATGATGGCAGCAATCATAGTATCAATCATTCTGTATTTGCGCAGATAGATCTTCGCTCCTTCCGATCGGAACTTCTCAGCGACAGTTATGTTCGTTATGAATACAGTGCTCAGTCGGGAAGTCTATTTCTCCGTTCATCGGCCGGCCTGCGTGGCGGCAATGGTTCCGGCGGATCATCTACTCTGGACATCGTCGGCTCCGTGGATGTTTCGCTGCGAAGCAGCGCTGCTCTGCGCTGGGGTGCGTTGCTTTCGCGGGATGTTAACAACAGTTTCTTTACCGATGCGCTTAACGCAAACCCATATGTTCGGTCGGATGCAGACCTACGATTTATCCGTCGCAGCGTAGCCGGCGAGGTGTATATGATATACCGCCCCGATCGCTCGCTGTCGGCCCAGGCCAGAGCGGGCTATGAAGTGTATGGTGCACTGTCCATTCCGGTGTTCGACTCCGTCTCCGCATTTCATTTGGCCTATGCCTCCGCCACACGGAGCTTTGTAACATTACAATCGGAGTGGCTCACAGACGAGCGCTCTTCTCTGGTTGCTAGGGTTCAATGGCAAGATGTCAGAGACGATGCAGGTAAAACCCTTCCCTATCGTCCGGCTACAACAGCAGAGCTTAGATACAGAAGCCGTATCTCTCAAAGCTGGACATCGGAGCTTGGAGTGACGTTCGTATCTCAAAGAACAATCTCGGCCTCTGCGCAGGCCGGCGACAACCTGGACGGCTATCTCTATGTGG
>JBJOLU010000208.1:0-6306 GCA_046052705.1 Bacteroidota bacterium
GATCAGCATACAAAATCACCAAACCGTTAACATTCCGAGCAGTACGTCCCGCAATCTGTAAGAGCGAACGTTCGCTGCGAAGGAAGCCTTCCTTATCGGCATCAAGAATGGCTACCAGTGACACTTCCGGCATGTCCAAACCTTCGCGCAGCAGATTAACACCCACAAGCACATCGTAGGTGCCTACTCTCAAGTCACGTATAATCTCCACACGTTCAAGAGCGTCCACTTCGCTGTGGATATAGGCAACCTTAATAGAAAGGTTCTGCAAATACTCCGCTAAGTCTTCGGCCATGCGCTTGGTCAATGTAGTCACCAATACCCGATGTTTCGAATCGATACGTCCGCGTATCTCGGCAATCAAATCGTCGATCTGATTGTTGATAGGACGCACGCTGATCAATGGGTCGAGCAGTCCGGTTGGTCGTATTACCTGCTCCACAACCACGCCATTACACTTCTCAAGTTCCGTATCGCCCGGAGTAGCACTTACATAGATGGCTTGATTGATATGAGCTTCGAATTCTTCTCCACGCAACGGTCGGTTCTCCAAGGCAGAAGGAAGTCGGAAGCCGTGCTCTACAAGGGTGGTTTTTCGTTTGCGATCGCCTGCATACATAGCGCGAATCTGTGGCAGGGTAACGTGACTTTCGTCCACTACCAGCAGGAAATCCTCCGGGAAGTAATCGATTAAACACACCGGCTTGTCGCCGGGTTTTCTATTCGACAAGTGCATGGAATAGTTCTCTATACCGGAACAATATCCCACTTCCTTCATCATGGCGATGTCGTAGGTAGTGCGTTGCTCCAGGCGCTGTGCCTCCAGGCCTTTGCCTATTTCACGAAGCTCTTTGAGCCGCACATATAACTCATCCGAGATCGCCCCGATGGCCCGGCTCAAATTTGCTTGAGATGTTACGAACTGACGGGCCGGATAAAAGGTGTACGAGTCCAGACGTTCAATGAGCTTACCGTCGATTTGGTTTATCAGAGATACTCTATCTACAACATCGCCGAATAGCTCAATACGAACTGCCACATCTTCCTCGTAGGCCGGAACGATATCTATGCTATCGCCACGCACTCGAAACGATGCGCGGCTAAGCTCGGCATCGTTACGTGAGAAGAACATGTCGTTGAGCTTGTAGATCAGAGCTTTACGATCAACCTTCATTCCCGGCTTCACGATGTACACCATCGAAGCAAAGTCTTCCTTAGAACCAATACCGTAAATACAACTCACGCTGGCCACAACGATTACATCTCGCCTTCCCTCGATCAATGATGAAGTTGCGCGAAGACGCAATCGATCAATTTCATCGTTGATGGAAAAGTCTTTTTCGATGTAGGTATCGGTGGTGGGCAGGTAGGCCTCGGGTTGATAATAGTCGTAGTAACTGATAAAGAATTCAACGGCATTGTTCGGAAAAAAGCCGCGCATCTCTGCATACAACTGAGCAGCAAGAGTTTTATTCGGCGAGATAATAAGAGTGGGGCGTTGTACTGCCTCGATAACATTCGACACCGTGAATGTCTTACCGGATCCCGTAACGCCAAGCAGGGTTTGGTAGCGGTCCTTGCGTTGCAATCCCTCGATAAGCTCTTTGATGGCTTTGGGTTGATCGCCCGAAGGTTTGTACTGAGATTGAAGCTGAAAATGATCCATGGTATGGCAAAAACATCACGTTACAGGATATTTCCCTTGAAATGGGCTTCCGGAAAACGTAGTTTTGTATACTTTTCTGTAAATGTATTTAAAAAAGCTCGATAAGTGCTTGAAAAACAAAGAGTCGGTCGTTTTTCGTGCTGTCGATCGTTTGCACTCTTGCACGTTCACTGATCACAGGATACTCAATGAAGCTCACCGAGATCAAATTCTCTGTTCCCAAAAACTCCGTAGCGAAATTTCCGGCTGAACCCAGAGATTCCGCAAAGATGATGATTCTTGACAAGAAAACCGGAGAAATAACGGACAAGAAGTTCAAGAACATTATCGATTTGTTTGAAAAAGGCGATTGTCTGGTTTTGAATAACACCAGAGTGTTTCCTGCCAAGTTGATGGGGAAGAAAGAGAAGACCAATGCGAAGATCGAGGTTATGCTTCTTCGTGAGCTCAAGGCCCCTGAACGCATTTGGGACGTGATTGTTGAGCCGGCTCGTAAAGTACGTATAGGCAACAAGATTTACTTCGATAACGGAAAATTTTACTGCGAGATCATTGACAATACAACTTCTCGTGGTCGTACAGTACGCTTCAGCTACGATGGCGATCTGCATAAGGTGATCGAAAAAATCGGCCAGATGCCTATTCCCGAGTACATCAAGCGCGAACCAAACGAAGATGACAAGGAAGCCTATCAGTGCGTGTTCGCCAACCCGGCGAAGAATGCCAGCATTGCTCCTCCCACCAGTGGTTTGCACTTCACCAAAGAAATGCTGAAAGCACTAGAGAAAAAGGGTGTGCGTATCGCGTACATAACCTTGAATATCGGACAGGGAATTTTCGAAACCATCGAAGTAGAAGATCTTACCAAGCATCGCATGTATTCGGAGCAGTTCGAAATCACGCGCGAGAATGCGGAGATCATCAACAAGTCTTTGAAGTCCAAGCGCAAAGTATTTGCATGCGGTGCTTCCGTAATGCGCGCGCTGGAATCCAGTGTACTTACTTCACACACGGTAAAGCCCAATCACGGATGGACCGACAAGTACATTTTCCCTCCGTACGACTTTAAGATTGCCACGTGCATGCTGACCAATTTCCATCCTCCGGCATCGACGTCGCTGCTTATTGCGGCAGCGTTTGCGGGTAAGGATAACTTGTTCAAAGCATACAAGTATGCAGCTAAAAACGACTATCGCTTTTTCGCCTACGGCGATGCTATGTTGATCATGTAGTGCATTAGCTTCCGTCCACTTACTACTCACCACGAATGGATTCAAAGCTTGTTCCCGGCTTAGATCTGTCTGAATCGTTCTTTACCTCTTACGATAAGGACGGCAAGCGTATTTCTTTTTACGGCGACAACCATCCGTACTACGCTGGCAGCGTTGTGAAAGCAATGGCCAGCGCAAAGAATGGATATTCTAAAGTTGCAGACTTGTTCGAAGATGCCATTCAGGCTACACGGCAAGAATTAGAGCGTGGTGATGCGAGTGATCATGCCAAGCGCATGGAAGAACTCGATACCTTCCACGAACAGCTCGACACCTTATTTGCTCCAACGGTCGTAGCTGTTCGCAGACTGACGCCCACAATTGTAGAACTCATTGTTCATGCTCCATACGCAGCCAAGAAGTTTCAGCCGGGTGAATTCTATAGACTGCAGAACTACGAGCGCGATGCCGAGGTAGTAAACGGTCAGCAGTTGGTTATGGAAGGCTTGGCAATGACCGGAGCTTCCACCGATCCCGAACGCGGTCTGCTCTCTATGATCGCTCTGGAAATGGGATCATCGTCTCGATTGATTTCACGTCTTGTACCGGGCCAACGTGTTGTGGTGATGGGGCCCACGGGCGCACCCACACATATACCCGCCAACGAGAATGTGATGCTGTGCGGTGGCGGACTTGGAAACGCCGTGCTCTTTTCTATCTCCAAAGCCTTACGGGCTAATGGTTGCAAGGTGCTGTATTTCGCGGGATATAAGAATGGCAGCGATGTGTTCAAGATGGACGATATCGAAGTCTCCACCGATCAAGTGATATGGTGTAGCGACCAAGGCGAGGAGATCACGCCGCGACGCCCACAGGACAAACACATCCGTGCGAACATCATCGAAGCAATGAAGGCCTATCACGAGGGAGCACTCGGCGAACAATGCATGAGCTTTGATTCCGTGCAACGCATCATCGCCATTGGCAGCGACGGCATGATGAATGCGGTTCGCGTAGCACGGCACACCACATTCAAGGGCGCACTTGCAAAAGCAGAAGCAATAGGTTCGATCAATTCACCGATGCAGTGCATGATGAAAGAGATCTGTGCTCAATGTTTGCAAAAGCATATAAATCCCGAGACGGGAGAAGAGACGGCGCCCGTGTTCAGTTGCTTTAATCAGGATCAAGATCTTGATCGAGTGGACTTCGCAAACTTGAAAGACAGACTACGAGTCAATAGCGTTTTAGAAAAGCTTGGCAATTCTTGGTTAACCCACATGCTGAGCTACGAATAACAATCTCAACGAACACCATGGCTCAATTACGCGAGGAACACTACGATCAAGCATGCGCAATAATGAACGTTGTAAAAGATGTTCAAGCCTCATCTGCGTTGCTGGGTTGGGATCAGGAAACGTACATGCCGGAAGGAGCCGGAGCCGCTCGGGCAGAGCAGATATCCACTTTGGATACAATTGCTCACAACGAGATGACCAAGCCAAGTACAATGGCTCTGGTTGAGCAGCTTAGGGAAGTGGAAGGCGATGACAGAAAAAGCAGATTGATCAAACTCTTTGTAAAAGAGTGCGACCGAGAGAATAAGTTACCGGAAGCGCTGGTGCGCGAGACCTCCAAAGCCTGTGCGCTTGCGCAAGAGTCATGGAAAAAAGCCAAAGCAGAACGCAACTTTGCACTGTTTAGAAACGATCTGCAGCACCTTGTTGCCTTGAAAACTCAAGCGGCCGAGTGTTACGGCTACAGCGACAACAAATACGATGCGTTGCTGGATCTTTTTGAGCCGGGAATTACCGTAGCGCAGTTGCGGCCCGTATTTGCGCGTTTGCGTCAAGGCACAACAGAAGTGTTGGATGCTGTTCGTACCTCTACCGTTCAAATTCCCTCGGGTATTCTGTCGCAAAAATTTGATACCTCGGCCCAAGTTGAGTTTGCTCGTCGAGTGTGCACTGCCATCGGCTTTGATTCTCAACATGGCCGTATTGATTTATCCGTGCATCCCTTTTGTACGTCGTTTGCGCAAACGGATGTGCGCCTTACCACACGCGTGTTTGAAGATGATGTTCGCTCGTGTTTATTCGGTCTCATTCACGAGACCGGTCACGGAATGTACGAGCAGGGAATTTCCCGCGACTTAGCTCGCACCTTTGGTTCTGACGGGTCGTCAATGGGTATTCATGAGTCTCAGTCCTTGTTCTGGGAGAACGTGATTGCGCGAAGCGAAGAGTTCTGGCAATGGGGTCTTCCGCTGATGAAAGATTATTTCCCTCAGCAGTTGGCCGGCGTTAGTTCCTTCGATTTCTATAAAGCAATCAACACTATTACGCCGTCGTTGATTCGTATCGAAGCTGACGAGCTTACCTACAACATTCATATCATCATTCGTTTCGAAATCGAAGAAGCACTTATCAATGGCAGTATCTCTGTAGATGATGTACCCACGATATGGGATGCGAAGATGAAGGAATACCTAGGCATAGAGCCCTCGCACGATTCCGAAGGTTGCTTGCAGGATATTCATTGGTCATTCGGAGGCTTTGGGTATTTCCCGAGTTATACTCTGGGTAAACTTTACGCTGCGATGTTACGCAATGCGGTACTGAGAGATATTCCCGGTGTAACTGATCAGATACGACGCGGTGAGTTTGCAACAATACTGCAATGGCTACGTGATAACATTCATACACACGGTAAAACTTACACTCCGAACGAGCTCATTCAGAAAGTTTCGGGTGAGCCATTGAGCGAGCGTGATTTCTTGCAGTATGTGAAGGCCAAAGCCGCTCGAGTTTACGACCTGTCCTTTGCGGAATAGAACTCAAACACTAACTTTGCAATCCTTGTGAACGCAAGTGCCAACATAGCTCAGCTGGTAGAGCAGCTCATTCGTAATGAGCAGGCCGTCGGTTCAAGTCCGTCTGTTGGCTCCGGTATAAGCTCCAAACATCGTTGTTTGGGGCTTTTTTTTTGTACCCATGAGCAACGCAAGAATATAGGGATGCTACTGCGCGGAAGCGTAGGGGCGTTTGTTGCAGTATCACTGATGTTGTTCTTGCCCGCATGTGCACAGCGTGATACGGACGCCGATTACTTGCGTACGCAACAACAAAAAGCCGTTACCGTGAGTACGGCAGTGCATCAGTCTGCATTCGATACGAAGATTGTTGTTCGGGGACGCGTGCGAGAAGTTTGCCCGGATGATGGGTGCTGGATAGTGCTAACCGACGGTGCAAATGTGCTTAGAGTGGAGCCGCAAAACTCAGAGGAAAAGGACTTCTCCTTGATACCGACAGAGAGCGAGGTATTGGTAGAAGGAAAGCTGCTCTCGAAAATTATCTTACCAACGAGTAAAGGCTTCAAAGAATACGAGAAAGCGTGCGGCACAACCGCGGGAACCTCTTCCACACAGAT
>JBJOLU010000209.1:0-12368 GCA_046052705.1 Bacteroidota bacterium
ACATTACTTACGCGCAAGCTTTCACGGCCTCGTGTAGATCTTTGAGGTGAGTTTTCATATTCACCGGAGAGAACACTGCGCGCACCACTCCCTGGGCATCGATCACCACGGTGCTCCGCACTACGCCCATGTATTTACGTCCGTACATGGACTTCTCCTGCCACACTCCGTACTTCTCGCACATGGAGTGGTCTTCATCGGCAAGCAACGTGAATGGCAAATTGTATTTGGCGCGGAACTTTGTGTGCGACTGCACCGAGTCCGGGCTTACGCCAATCACCACCGCACCGTCTACGGCAAACATCTCCGCGTTGTCGCGGTAGTCGCATGCCTGCTTGGTGCATGTGGATGTGTCGTCCTTCGGATAGAAATACAACACTACTATCTTACCCTTGAGCGACGAGAGTTTTACCGTGTCGCCGTTGTGATCCGGCAGAGAAAATGCCGGCGCTTTTTTCCCGATGCTAACGTTCATGGATTCTCTGTTCAGGAATGTGTTACAAACAAGTGGCGCGAGAAAACAGAATCGTTTTTTCGGTACCGCCTTTACACTTGATAAGATTTCGATTGATGACGAATCGACGACGATTTTGATGTCTCATCGCACAAATACAGACATTTATTAAAAAAACTTCGCTTTCTTTGATTTTTCGATGGCTTTAATATATAGCGTTGCAACATCAATGTTGCAACACTATTTTTGAAACGCATTCGTCACTTGCAGTGTACGGTCTATGCAGTGAGAGAAACTTCTATCCATCGTGGACAACAAATGGATGTTGGGTTGACCACAATGTTGCAGGACCACCATTGAGTCCTTTTCAGCTTTTTTACCTTTTTTCACATTCATCAAACAATACCCATGGCAACACAATGGACCATTGATCGATTTCATTCCGAAATCGGTTTCTCCGTGAAGCACCTCATGATCGCCACCGTGCGCGGCAAATTCGAGAGCTTCACAGCTGACGTTACATCGGACACACCGGATTTTTCCGATATGTCCGTTCGTTTTTCGGCAGAAGTAGCAAGCATCAATACGGGCATCGAAGCTCGTGACAATCATTTGCGTAGCGACGACTTCTTTGCAGCTCAAACACATCCCGAGATGTCGTTTCAATCAACGCTTGTGCGCATATCGGGGAATGGAACGCTGCTCATAACCGGAGATCTCACATTGCGCGGTGTAACCAAGCCGGTTGAGCTCACAGCCGAGTTTGGCGGCACGATGGTAGATCCCTATGGTGTAACCAAAGCGGGGTTCGACATTCATGGTAAAATTCTGCGAAGCGATTTTGGGTTAACCTGGAATGCTGCCACGGAAACCGGCGGCGTGGTAGTAAGCGACGAAGTAAAACTTAGCATGTCCGTACAATTGCAAAAGGCTTCATAGCATCACCGATTTTCGCGTTTCAATTTTTCTCTTTTTTTCACCAACTTTTTTGGAGACAGCATGAAGTCACTTTTAGCGCTCATCACAGCGTTAGTTCTTTTCCCCACAGCACAGGCAGAAACATGGACCTGTGATGCAGCACACTCGAACGTGGTATTTACCGTAGATCACCTGGTGATCAGCGAGGTACAAGGATCGTTCAAAGTATTCGACGGTAGCATGACCACCACCAAGAGCGATATGAGCGATGCAGCAATTTCGTTCTCGGTAAACACCGCATCCATCAACACAGACAATGAGTATCGCGATAAGCACTTGCGCAGCGATGACTTTTTCAATGCGGAGAAGTATCCGGCAATGACCTTCAAGAGCACTAGCATGAAGAAGAGCGGAGCAAACACCTACAAGCTCACCGGCAATCTGACTATTCGCGACGTTACAAAGCAAGTAACATTCAACGTGCGTTTCGGTGGAGAAGCAAAGAACGGTATGGGCAAGCAAGCACGCGGCTTCATTGCGGAGACCACCATCAACCGCTTGGATTACAACCTGAAGTGGAACAAACTCACAGAGGCAGGCGGCGCAATGGTTGGTAAAGACGTGCGCATCCGTTGCAATCTGGAAATGATGAAGAACTAAACTCTATATTGTGCAATAAAGACGGTATCCGCATGGATACCGTCTTCGTTGACGTCTTTTAAATGTTGCATTTCACTACATTTATGCTTCTCGAACAACGCATACAGCAAACAAAACCCTTCCGCTCCGAACACGAGCGGGCTGCGGTGAATGTTCTCTATTCTGCCACATGGATTCTCGAGCACATGCGGGATTTCCTTGCTGGATATGATATTACTCAACAGCAATACAATGTGCTTCGCATTCTCCGAGGTCAATACCCGGAGAATATCTCTACGTGCGACATTCGAGATAGAATGATCGACCGATCACCGGATGCGTCGCGAATAGTGGACCGAATGATAGGCAAAGGACTGGTTCAAAAGGCGACAAGCGCGAAAGACAAACGTCGTATAGATGTAAAAATTACATCGACGGGACTATCACTTTTAGAACAAATAGAAGTCGCAATGGAAAGGCCCGACAACTTATTGCGAGGACTAAGCAGCGACGAATGCAGTCAGCTGAATGCGCTACTAGACAAAATGAAGAAGATCGATAATGAGTAATTAGACCTCGCCGAGTAAGCGGCAACGCGCTGCGTGATGCACATCTGTTGTCCGCGGTTCAATTGAGGGGTAGTTCACTAATCGAACTATTCACCGCACCTACCCTACGGCGCAAGACGCTCCAACTTCCAAACGTCATCAACTTGCGTATAGCGAAGCCGGTCGTGCAAACGGCTTTCCCGCCCTTGCCAAAACTCGAACGAGGTTGGCACCACCCGATATCCGCCCCAAAATTCCGGCAGCGGCACATCGCCCGCGGCGAAGCGCTCACCGGCGTCCTTCACCGCTTGCTCCAAAGCCTCTCTGCTTTCAATAACACTACTTTGCGGCGATGCCCATGCGCCAATGCGTGACTCACGCGCGCGGGAACGGAAATACTCTTCAGACTCTTCTCTGCTTACTTTCTCTACTGTCCCTTCTATTCGAATCTGCAGCCCAACCTCGCGCCAGTAAAACAACAAATGAGCATGCGCATTTGCTTCCATCTCACTGCTCTTGCGGCTAAGGTAATTTGTAAAAAACACAAAGCCCTGTTCGTCCAAAGAGCGCAGCAACACATAACGCGCAGACACACTGCCGCTTGGCGCTGCGGTAGAGAGTACCATTGCATTTGTTTCCGGAACGCCCGCTTGCACTGCGTCGTTGAAGCGCTGCCGAAATTCCGAAAAAGGATTTGCATGCACGTCGTTTTCGTTCAGCGGCTTCTCCACGAAACTTGTGGGCATTGACTGAAGAAGGGAGATACTCATTTCATTGACGTAATTATTGAACTATACCAAGCTCGCTGTGCGTTCGCGGTACTTGCTCGCAAACTTCTCAGTAACTTCGCAGCGGGTCGGTTACCGCTATCGTTACCGTTACCGTTACCGTTACCATTACCATTACCCCTACGCATTCGCTCGCAACTGCTACCCGCGCACCACTCACATGAAACCAATACACATCGAACTCTTCATGGCCCTTGTATGCCTTGTCACCGTGCCCTATCTATACATCTCGTTTAAGAAAATGTGGGGCATGGGAGACGAGCCCGAGGTACAAGATGAGAGACGTCGCATAGGCCGCCGTATTGCGATATTGCTGGGCATACTTGCCACCCTTGTGTTTCTTCTGCCATTGATGCTAAAGTTCTTCGGCAACGAAGCTCCGGTGGAATAGCACAGTCAACTGTGGTTGTAATTCATAGCAAGAGATGCTCATGGCAATAGCTGTGCGTAGAAAGAACCTAGCGCACCTGTTACCATGCATAGCACATAGATATACCGCCGGCTGTAGGACCAATCATCAGCATACTGCCCATTGAAGGAGATGAACTATTCCGATCCGAGGCAGCGTTGCGATCATCCAAAGAATGCACCAGTTGCGCAGACAGCGTGCCTATTGCTGCGCCCGCCACTACATCAGAAAGCCAGTGCTTGTCGTAATACATTCTGGCTATGCCTGTTCCCGCAGCTCCGGCATAGAGCAAAGCGCCGATGTACACATTATCGATAGAACGCGCCAACGACGACGACAACGAGAATGCCACGGCGGTATGTCCCGACGGCCATGAGTAATTATCCTCGTTGAAAGCAAAGGGCGTGGCAGACATGCTACCAAAGTTCGTGTACGGCCGCGCGCGGCCAACCACCGCTTTAAGAACGGTTGTTGTAATTCCCGCGATGACCAATGTTTCTCCGGCTCTGCGCGCAGCTGTTCGAAGACCGCTGCTGCTTGTTGCAAGACCCGTTATATACAAGCCCCCCACAATTCCCACAGCCGCGTATAGCTCGCCGTATTGATTAAAGTACTTGATGTATCGTTCCGTTTGCGGCTGTTGATTGCGCTGCATCAATCCTTGCATCGACGTATCGACTCCACCGAAAATCATTGCTGCCTCTGCAGCTATACCCCCTGCAATGAAGTAGGAATTGCCAAGCATGGTTCGCGAGCTTATACTGCCGATGGCGCGAGAAAGTTGGCGAACATCTTGAAGTAGCGCGCGCACGTCGTGCACAATGGCAATGCTTGTATCAGGGTTGGGTTCATTGGCCGGCTCTGCGGCTTTGGCATACACACATGGCTGCAGATTACTGCAAGCGAGAAGAAAAAAAATCACCATGGCTTTGCGGCCACGGGCGATCAGTATTTCTAAGTGATATTTTGCGTAGCAACAATTCATGTGGGCTAATCTACGGCACAGTTCAAATGATGCAAAAATGTATTCCCGTATTGCGAAGCCTCCTCTGCGTGGTAGTGCCTGCCGCGTTGCCGGTTGTTGCCTGCCCGAACACGGCAGTTGCGCAGAGCGCAGTTCCCGAACGCCGCATCTCTATTGGTATGTCCATCGGGGCTGTACGGCCCATGAATGAAGCTGCCTATCTAAACAATCAAGCGCTGAGCACAAGTGTGAATCTATTCGCCGTTGTTCGCAACGGCTTTACATCAGGATTCTCTCCGGAGCTTCATATCAGCAAAACAGCTAATGAATCCAAAGACACCTCACTGTTCTCTGCGTACAGAACCGGCCTGTGGACGGCAGACCTTCGCCTGCGCTGGCATCCGTGGGACGGAAGCAGCAGGTTCACACCGTATGTGAGTGCCGGTATGGGCATTGTGATTCCGCAGAACGAGTTCCCGCGAAATGTCACAGATCCTACCTTCCGAAAAAACACTGCGTCGCTATTGTTTCCCGTGCATGTCGGTGCCATGATTGCACTAGCCGGCAATGTCTCTGCCGATATACATGCCGGCTGGATGTTCACCACAACAGACGATATTAACCCTGCCCACGACGGCCGTTATGACGGATGGCTGCGAGCGTGTGCGGGCCTTGTGTATACCATTCCACCCGGCATCATCGATACCGACGGAGACGATCTGCCTGATGCGGACGAGCGGCGCATTGGCACCGATCCAAAACGAGTAGATACGGACGACGACGGTCTTTGGGACGGCGCGGAAGTGCTGGAGTACGGCACCGATCCGCTGAACACAGACTCGGACGATGGCGGCGTGCAGGATGGCAGTGAAGTATCCCGCGGCACCAACCCCGCTCTGCTTAGCGATGATATTCTCAGCATTCAAGCCGGCGAAACGGTACTACTCCGCAATATCATTTTCGAAACAGGGCAAACCACCTTCCCCTCATCATCCATTCCCGTGCTGGAGAGCATGGCAACAGTGATGCGAACAAATGCCGGTGCGGAGTTTGTACTTGTAGGTCACACAGATGCAACGGGCGACCGAGATGCCAATTACACACTGTCAAGAGAAAGAGCGCAAGGCGTGCGCGATTGGCTGGTGGCACAGGGCATTGATGGCAGACGCATTGTCTGCAGCGGCCTGGGACCGGACAAACCCCAAAGCTCCAACAGCAGTGCCGAAGGCAGGCGCAGAAATCGCCGCATCGAGGTAACACGCACGAAGTGATGCATACGAGATGATGCGCAGGAGATAATGCATACGAGATGATCCGCTAATAACAACCGCCGTCCTGAGGACTATTATAGCTCGATCATGTCGCGCGGAGATGTGGTAAGCAGCACAGGGTCGTGCGCTGTTACATGTACATCATCCTCCAAACGCATACCGAACTTGCCCGGTATATATACGCCCGGTTCTATAGTGATCACCGCGTTTTCCGGCACCACGCCGTCTTTGTTGGCAAAGCTGATGCCCGGCTGTTCGTGTACTTCAATGCCAAGGCCATGACCAAGCGAGTGATTGAAATACTCGCCATAACCGGCATCGGTGATAATGCGTCGGGCAATAGCATCAAGGGATGAAGCTTTTACTCCGGCACGAACGGCATCAATGGAACGCTTGTGTGCTTCGCTCACCGCGCGCCATGCATTCTTGGCCTCTTGCGGTGCTTTACCTATAGAAAAGGTTCGTGTCATGTCTGAATTAAAACCATTCACGATGCAGCCAAAATCCAGAGTAACTACATCACCCTTTTTCAGTTTACGCTCGCCGGCGCGGCCGTGCACGAACGCACCATGCTCGCCACCCACAAGAATAATTCCGAAGGCATCGCCCTCAGAGCCACGCTTGCGGCCTTGGTACGAAATCTCTGCAGCAATTTCGATCTCGCGCATGCCGGGCTTCACAAATCCCAACACATACTCGTACACTTGAGCAGCGATATGTGCTGCCTGACGAATGTAGCGAATCTCCTCCGGTGATTTCGCTATGGTTGTCTCCCGAGCCAGTCCCGGTGCGGCCTTCAGGGAAATTCCCTTTACTGCTCTACGAATAGCCGCAGCTGCGTCTACAGACACCACGTTAGACTCAAACCCCACGTTCTGGCCGGAGCGAAGCAGCTTCTGCTCTGCCACTGCTTTCCATACATCTCGCTTTACAATGGTACGCAAGCCCTCGATGGCAAACAACTCGCCCACAATCTGTTCGGTGTAGCGATCATCGGTAAAGAAATACACGTTACGCGCAGTGATGATGAGCGTGGCATTCGAGCCGCTGAAGTTTGTCAGGTAACGTATCGTGGGCAAGTGATGAACGATATACGCTGAGAGATTTTTCTTCTTCATCGCCGAGCGAATAAGAGCAAGGCGCTTGGCGGTGGTTTCGTGTACTGCTGCCATAAGGGATGTTGTGATGGTTGTGAGCGGCAAAATTACGGAAGGAACTCCGTGCGCAGCGGATGCGTGTTAGGAAAATGCACTACCTTTTAAGTACAGACTGCATCCATTGCCGGTACGGGCCGTGTATTTCGGATGGCTGCCAGGATATCATTTCCATTGTTTGATACGGATGCAACGCGCGCACGGCGCGCTCGCATTCCTCCAAGTGGCGCAGATCAGTCTTGATCAAGATCAATACTTCCTCGCTCTGCTCCACGGCACCGTTCCACACGTACACCGAGCGGGCACCCGGGATGGAAGTGCAGCACGCTGCCAAGCCCTTGCCTACAAGTTCTTGTGATAGTGCTTGCGCCGTGAGCGCGCTGTCTGCACTCACAAGCACGATGCGTTCATTGCTTACTGTTTCCATTTTGTAGCCGAGGAAGAAGTTGGTGATACTCTGTATTATGAATCACTATCAATCACTATCAATCATTTCGAAGCACCTTCAAGCACCTACTCTTAGGTAGATCATAAATGCTGTGGTTGATCTTTGGGAATGCGAAGTATTTTTGAAGCAGGCACGGCGCTGCCGTTCACACACATTCACATACTACTGCGCGCGAGGAATTCATGATCGAGCTATTCATTCTGTATCTGCACATTGTTGGCGCATCGTACGCGTTTGCCAAAAGCTGGCAGAAAACAGGCATGAAAGACGGCTTGCAATCTGTTGCACTCATGGGCTTGGTGTTTGTGATCGGTTGGTCTATCACCTCGCCGCTGGCGAACATCGTGCTTCCCAACGAGTGGCGCTCTCAACGTTTCTCCAGCGATACCCTGGGGCTTATTATGCTGCTCTTGCCGGAAATACTCTTCTTCAAAATGTTCTTTTTGAAAGACGAAGACGACACTGCCTCAGCAACCGCTCAAGCATAGGCACTACGTGTGTGCTGAGTTTGAGTTAGAGCATGAGTTTGAGTATGAGTTCGAGTATGAGTATGATTTTGAGTTCAACTAACGCCTGCTCCTTAAAACCACGTCGTAGTTCATACCTCTACTTAGGCACTCACAGCCGGCGATGCGCCCAGGCCCGTGCTGCCAAATCCTCCGGCACCGCGCGAAGTTTGATCCAGCTCTTCTACAACATTCCATGATACGGTTTCGTAGCGCGCCACCACCAGCTGCGCAATGCGATCGCCACGGCGAATGGTAAAGGGCTCCGCTCCCATATTGGCCAAAATCACTTTGATCTCGCCGCGATAGTCGCTATCTATAGTTCCTGGAGCATTCAGGCAAAACACCGCATTCTTTGCAGCAAGGCCGCTGCGGCTTCGCACCTGGCATTCATATCCTGCGGGCAAGGCGATGGCTACACCCGTGGGCACAAGCGCTACAGCGCCCGGTGCGATGGTGAGCTCGCCATCTACTGCAGCATGCACATCCATACCGGCCGAGCCCTTGGTGGCATACACCGGCAACGGCAAATCGTCCGCACTCGCAGACACTCGGCAAAGAGAAACGGAAACAGTATTCATGATAAGGGCAATGGAGTACGTAAGAAAAATACCGGCAAACGAAACACAATGCGATACCGGAGAATGTTCAATGCAAAACGACCTTTGTCAATCCGACGATTGTTGCGGTTTCCTGTCATCAGCAATGGCATGCTCGCCATCGCAGGACTGACACACATGCTTATCAAGAAAAGCAGGTGTCTCTATTTGCAAAGTGGTATGCGTTAACCCGAAGCGTGAATGCAGTTCGGAGCGAAGGTCGTGCAACACCGCATCGCTGCTATGCTCGGGGCGAATCACCACATGCGCACTCAACGCATGTGTGTGCGCGCCTATATGCCACACATGCACATCGTGCACGCTTGTCACGGAATCGTGTTCTTGCATTGATGAACGAATATCCTCGATATTCAGATGCTCCGGTGTGGATTCCATGAGAATCACAACAGCACGTTTAATAAGTGAGTATGCGCTGCGGGTAATAAACACCGTTATCAAAATGGAGATCAATGGATCCACCAGCTCCCAGCCCGTCCACTGAATGAGCACAGCGCCCACAATCACTCCCAGCGACGACAGCAAATCCGTGAGCACATGCAAATACGCGCTGCGCGTGGTAAGATGCTCGGAGCCATGCAAGAAGTACAGCGAAATTCCGTTGGCAATAAAACCTATCACAGCAACCACGAGCATCTCGTGCGCATGCACCGCCTCCGGCGACGCAAAGCGCTGTACTGCTTCAAAGAAAATAAAACCACACATGATAAACAGTATAGTTCCATTCAGCAGTGCTGCCAGAATCTCCACGCGGCGCCAGCCGTAGTTGAAGCGATGAGACTGACTGCGCTTTGCAGCCAAACGCAAACCAACAAACGAGATTAGTATAGAGGCAAAATCTACCAGCATGTGCCCGCTATCAGAGAGCAATGCCAGTGAGTTCGACAGCATGCTGCCCACCAATTGCACACAAAAGATCACACCCGTCATGATCATCGCGATGACTAAAGCGCGGGAGTCGCGCTGCGTGTTGTGCTCATCACCGTGAGCATGGTGATGATGGCCGTGTGAATGATGATGACCGTGCGAGTGGTCGTGATGTGCGAACATGTGCATAGAGTGAAGAGCCGGGGAATACGCGGCGTGAACCACGCTTAAGAATTGCTCTCGATGTTAAAAGCGATACGAAAGCCCGCCGGTAAATAGATTGAATTGGCTCACGGAGTAATCGGCAAACACGGCAAATCGGCCCAGTGTTTTTTGCAGGCCAAAGGTCCACTTCAGCATACTGTCCGTAAACCTCGACTTACTTACCTGAAGAACATCATCGCCGGGCCAGCCCCTGGAAGGGTCTTTGATCACTTTATTTGTAGCAGGGTCCACACCCAGCAGCCCTAAGCTTATCTGCACTTCTTGGGGAAGCACGTAGGAGTAGGACGAATTGATATCAACGGCTGCATAATCCACACCCGTATACACCTCGCAGATACCGTCGAACTCCTTGCTGATGTGAATGTTCACATCGTAGAAGTTCGCGTTGGCTTCCAGTTTGGCCTCTGTGACTCCAACGGTATTGGCAAGACTCGTTCCCTGATAACCCACTTGCACGGCGGCATGGAATAGTGGGTCGTTGAAGTACTGTGATAACGAGTGCTTAATGGCAATGCCAAAAAAGGAAAAATCGCCAACGCTGGTATCCCACTTTACCGGCGGAACATAGCGCAGCAGCAATTCGGTGCCATGCCACGAGCCGATCTCCAGCTGCGGCACGGCCGCAAAGAGCGAGTTCATGTTTTGTCCGGGCGGCAACGACAGCGCTGCCGGCAGCTTCGACACCGCACTCACAAGGAAGGCCTTGTTGGCAGAATCGAGTTGCGAGAAAATTGCACTGAACTCGGCATCGGTAGAGAGTATCGTTACCAGGGAATCTCGCTGAATATTCACCGTGCCCGGAGCATTACCAAAAATGGTAGCTGCCTTGGATGGAATAGTTACAAACCCGCGTTCCAGACCTTTGTGGAACAATCGCTTGACCAAACTCAGAGCAAGCCCGGCGGTGTCGCGAATCTGAAACGAGGGCTGCGGAAACAGAATCACCTTCACATACTGCGAGTCCAGGAACGCATAGGGACGCGCCTCCGTGGGAAGCGATGGTGTGTACAGGCGCTGATCGTCGCGAACAAATCCCATCATGGTGTGAATGCCGAAGCGGAAGTACGGTTTGTCCACAGAGGTAGGTACATAGGCCTGCGAGAAAAACCGTGAGTTGGATGTGGCATTAATGGTGGTAACCAAGGGCTGCATAAACGGCACACTGTTCGCGTTGAACAATTCATGCATAAGTGAGCGCGTAATAATAACCGAGTTGGTATCATAGTTTTTCTGCGCGCGCACATCCACTTCCGCACAAAGTGCAAGCAGCACGACAACGCAGAACAGCGTCAGATTTTTCACAGGTTTCTCCACGAGTTTCTCCTCATGTTTTGTTCAACGCAAAAGTTTGCGTCGAATGTAGAAAAAGATGGGCACGGCAATCACCATTGCAACGATGAGTTTCGTGATTTGAAACGCAATCCAGAATATTTGCCCCATCAGCCAGTAAAAAATACCGATGGCAAAAATTCCAACCGCCAAAGCTCCGATCAGAGCAACAATGTTCTTCATACTGCCTCGAATTATGATCAAACAAATATAGCACCGGGACGCTGCGTTGTTGCGGCGCTCGAACCATGCAAGCACGCCACGCGGCCATCTTGCCACTCAAGCGCAGGGTGGCATATTGCACCCATGAAAACACACTCACTTCCCCGGTTGTTTACGGCCGGCATCACTGCTGTTTTTGTTGCGGTGTTCTGCATGATGTTTCTTGTGCCGTCGGCGGTATGCGTTGCTCAAAACAACGACGCTTTTGCCGAACGCATGGGAGACGATTTGCTCCTGCTACGTGCGCTTCATGGTAGAGCGCCCTTTGGTTCGTATGCCGTTACTCCCCTGCGATTATTGTATTCGCCGGCCATGGCCGAAGACGCAGGCGCGCAGATTACCCTGAAAGAATTGCGAAGCGAATTGCAAAGCGCATATGCTCCCTTGCTTCTTAGCAGATCGCAAACATCCCGCGCGCAAAGTGCTCAGGCTACCGACTCTCGCTTTCATCCCTATGTGTTCTCGGACTCGCTGGTGCTTTTGCAGTGCGACATAGGCGGTATGCTGCGATCGGGATTTACACACACTGGCGGAAGCTCCGACAAATTCATGCTGGGCAATCTCACGGCGCGCGCCATGGGCTCTGTAGGCTCGAACTTGGGATTTATGTTGTATCTCTCGAACGGTGTGTTGCTGAGCGGCGATCCGGACAACGTTCGCGAGACCGACCCCTTGCTTGCTCGCACACTGAAGTTTACCAGCCTGGAAAAGAAATACTTCGACAGGTATCTGGGGTACATTCAGTATCAATCGGATGTGATGACGCTACGTGTAGGACGCGATGTGTTTGCCACAGGGTATTCGCCCATAGACAACCTGGTGCACTCACGCTATGCACCACACATGGATGGCGTTATGCTGGATGTGCCCTATCGCTCAGTTCGGTTCACCTCTATACACGCAGCTGTAGACGGAACAAATTTGGACGGCTCTACTATCAGCAACAAGTTTATCTCGTCTCACCGAATTCAGCTGGAGCCCGCATCCTGGCTCAGTTTCAGCGTGCACG
>JBJOLU010000210.1:0-13947 GCA_046052705.1 Bacteroidota bacterium
GACGCACCAAAATCTACGGTGCCTTCGGTGATCTGCTTGATACCGCCACCCGAACCGATGGACTGATAATTGAATTGAATGCCCGTTTTGTTTTTGTACACCTCAAACCATTTTGAATAGAGTACATACGGAAACGTTGCTCCTGCGCCATTGAGTTGAAGTTGAGCTGCAAGAGGAACGGCGCCAAGCACTGCACACGCATACAGGCTCAGCAAGAAAAGTTTTTTCATGAGTACATGAAATAGTGAATAAAATCCGTTGGGTGCAAAACTACGGCGCGCCAAACGGCGGCGGCCACTCGCCAATGTTACGTTTTGGTAAAACACGCATACGGGGGCAAAAAGTAGCCTGTACCGGATAGTAATCGTGGCTGATGCGCCACACAAAGGCTATGGCCCGTAGGCCGTAAATTCGCAGAGACTAGAGCAGAAACTACAGAAGAGAATACGGAAGAGACTAGAGCAGAGACTACAGAAATGAAAAGCCCGGGATGGTGAACAAAACTGCGGCAGTCAGCACTGCGATTTACCCTAAACATTCCGGAGCAGTTCCGAAGATTTTCGAGCAGTATCATAGGAAGCACCGAATTTCCCAAACTCCATACCGATATACCACTATGCAAGCTGTGTACATGCGTTCGTCGATCAAAAGCATTTTGCCGGCATGGGTGTATTGCCTGATACTCGTGGCAGCATGCGGGGTGCTGTACCTGCACACCACATCCTATGGTTACACCGAGTTGGACGACAGTATATTCATACGGGAGTTCGAGCAATACAACAAACAAGACTCGTCGTATGTGCACAGTTTTCGCCGCGGCGTTTTTAGCGAAACATCGGACACTTACTATCGCCCCTTACTGCTTGCCTCGTTTGTATTCGATCGCCATCGCGAAGGCAAACTGCAAAGCACGCTTCATAGCGAATCAGCAGCCACCGACTCTATCAGCACCTATCACTTGAGCAATGTATTGCTGCATGGCATTGCTGTGCTGCTCTTGTTCTTTCTCTTGCGGCTGATGCGCTGTAACAACTCCGTAGCATTTGTGATTGCCGTGATCTTTGCCGTTCATCCGGCGCTGGTGCAGGCAGTAGCATGGATTCCCGGGCGCAACGACTCACTGCTGGCCGTATGGATTTTTTCGTTCATGCTCTCGGCCTTTGCTGCGGCAGAGAAACATCGCGTGCCGCTCTATGTGGTACAATTCCTGTGTTTGCTGGCTGCCTTCTTCACCAAAGAAACTGCCGTGATAGCAGCGCCCATGGCTCTGTTTATTCTGGTGTACTTTCATGGGCTTCCGCTGCGCGACCGCCGCGTACTGATACTTGCCGGTTCGTGGGTTCTTGCCACCGCAGTGTGGTTGGCAGTGCGCGCAAAAGCAACCGTACTCAATCAAGATATTCAAACACAAGCTCTGCTTGGCGGGTTTGTGGAAAGATTGCCGCTGATACTGCAGTACCTGGGGAAGATTCTTCTACCCTTCAACCTTGCAGTGGTGCCCTATCAAGATCAGACCACGATATGGTATGGTGTGGGTGCATTGGCTTTGATAGCAACAGCCATAGCGTGGTCGCGCGTGAAGCAATGGCGCCCCATAATCACCGGTGCAGTATGGTTTATCGTGTTCCTGCTGCCTGCGCTTATTGTTCCTAAATCGCTGAACAACGAAGCATACGAACACCGTTTGTATGTACCGATGATCGGCATTCTGTTTTTGCTGGCGCAAACAGATTTAACGCGGCGATTCAACGAACGCAAAGTGCTGGTGGCCGCAGTACCGCTGTGCGCGGCGCTTTTTGTAATGTCGTACCTCCGCACGGATTTGTTCTCCAATCGCATCGTGTTCTGGGAGAGTGCCGTAGCCACGTCTCCCAAATCGGCCTTCACTACGATGATGCTGGGATCGCGGTATTTTCTGGACAAGACGAACCCACGAATGCGGGAAGGCCGCAAGCTTATTGAACAATCCTATAGCATCGACCCCAACATCAAGTATATCAATTACTACATGGCACTGCTGTTGTGGAATAATGATAAGATTCAGGAGTCGGAGCCGTATTTGCAGAAAGAGCTGAAGTTTAATCCGCAGTGGGCGGAGTTGTATTTCCGCTTGGCGCGATGTGCGCTGGAGCGCCGCGATTTAGCGAGCGCAAAGAACATGCTGGAGCGCCACTACGAGTTGAATCCTATGGATGATATGGGCAACAACAATCTGCTGTTGATTTGCTGCGACATAGGCCGATACGACGAAGCCAATGCCTACGCACAGCGCATGGCGGCCGGCGGCTTTGCCGTACCGCAGCCCATGCTCGATCGCATCGCGAGCGGCCTGAAAGTGCCGGCAGGCAATGCCGGAACGAACACGCGCTAACCGCATGCGGAGTATTGACGAGCACTCAACCATTCACAACCACACATGGACACAGGCGTACAGTGCATCACACGCACGTTGTTTCACTCGGACTCGTCACTTCCGATTACTATCGATGTGCGAACGGCAATTGATTCGAAACGGGATAGGGATAAGAATGGAGAGCAGGAGCAGGGCCAGCCACAGCAGCTCCCTATAGTAGTGTTTATTCATGGATTCAGAGTGCACAAAGACTGGGGTTTTATTCCACGCGTGTGCGCCGCGCTGGCGCGCTCAGGCGCACACGTGGTGTCGTACAATAGCCGCTACAACGGATATTCAGGTGAGCGCTCGGAGCGTTTCAGCGAAGATGTGTTTGCTCTTAATACCATTGAAAAGGAATTGGAAGATGCCCATGCTATACTATCGGCTGCCGAGAACCACACCTTGCTTCCATCAGGTTACTCAAGCAACGGCGAGATCATGATGGTGGGGCATTCACGTGGTAGTGCAATTGCCTTACTCACGGCCGCCGGATCGCAGAGCATTTCGGCCTGCGCACTATGGTCGCCCATTGCTCGATTGAACCGCTACACGGAGCGACAAAAGCAATTATGGCGCGCTCGTGGATATGTTAGGGTTCCGGAGTCGGATCGCGGCCCCGCTTTTCGAATGAATATAGAGTTTCTGGATGATCTTGAACAGCATCGTGATGCGTATTCCCTGACAAATGCAATGACGACGTATAGCGGAGCCTCCGCCATTATTGTGGGAACGCAGGACCTAGCCACGCCGCCGGCCGAAGCGCGGGAACTCTTTGCTGCTGCACCTCCCGGAAGATGCTCTCTTACCGAGATTCCGGCCACCGGTCATACCTTCGGCATGCCCGATTATGATGCGCCGCTGAGCCCTGCGTGCATTGAAGCAGTGCGCGTTACCACGGATGTATTCAATGCAGCGAGTTCACACCCGGCTGTGCGCATGAATGGCAATTCCCTATCTTCGACCACATGAAATCACACACTGCTATACTGCGTTGCTTACTCGCGCTTAGTGTTATGATCTGCGCTTGCGGTACGGGATCGGATATGATGCTGCGCCCAAGCGTTGCGTCGCAAAACGTGGTGCGAGCATGGAAATCCCAACTGGACTCCGGCAATGTACCGCAAGCCATCTCCCTGATGGCGCATCCTTCGGGCAGGCGGTACGTGGCAGTGGAAGCATACGAACTTCGCGACGACATATCTCGCTGGCAGCGTGTGTTGCACGGTGCGGTGCTTAGTGATATGCTGGTGGAAATTGAGAGCGACAGTATTTGCCGTCTGCTGGTAGAGATGGACTACCACGATATGTACTTAGCGCAAACACGGCGCATTGATTCGCTGTGGTATCTCACTTCGTTTCGCTCCAGAGTGTTGAGCGACTAAAATTTGAACAACAAAAAAAACCGGAGTGATGTGCTCCGGTTTCTGTTGAATAGTCTTGCGGTCGTGTACTGAATACAGCCTTTTGTGGTCTCTTCGGAAGTCTCTTCGGGTAGTTCCTTCAAGCAATTCCTTCAGGCAGTTCCTTCAGCTCGTTTCTCAACGCTGATTCTTCGCACACACTAGTACATGTTGTCGTCGTCTTCGTCTTCGTTGTAGAACAACGAATCCGTTTCGTTCTCATACTCGGGCCACAGATCCTCGATATTCTCGTACTGCTCTTCGGTGTCGTCGAGTTCGCCCAGATTATCCAATACCTGCTGAGGAGCTCCGGTTCTGTTTGCATAGTCTAGCAACTCTTCTTTTGTTGCCGGCCACGGCGCATCCTCTAAAAACTGCGCCAGTTCAGGTGTCCAAAACATAGGTACTCCGTAATTACATTGGTGATTTTGCTTGCGATTCTACGCCTTCTCTCGAATCCACTCCCCAAAAATCCGCATGAATACTAGGTTTGGGGCGGCTTCACTCTAAGTGCGCGCGAAAATAATCAGCCCTGTTGCAAACAAAAAAAGAACTTTTTGCGCGCGCCAAAAAAAACTCTCTACAACATCACAACTCGTAGTTGTTTGTCCGGATTTATTGGCACACACTATGGTACACATTATGGTGATAGTTGGCTGCCGGCCGCGCATGTGTGTGGCATTCACACGCGGCAAGCACGGCTTGCTGTGTATTTTTGTGACTGAAGTGCGGCGCCGCCGATCATCACGGCCGGCGCTCGACTTCATCATCATCGTTCACAACCCTTACTCACGTTTCCATGGCAGACAATAAGATCATCTTTTCGATGGTTGGTGTGGGCAAAGTACACAAGCCCAACAAGCAAGTTCTCAAGGACATCTATCTATCGTTTTATTACGGCGCAAAAATTGGCGTGCTGGGTTTAAACGGTGCCGGTAAGTCCACTCTTTTGCGCATCATCGCCGGCATCGACGACGATTACATCGGCAAGATCACAAAGAACGATGGTATAACCTTTGGCTACCTTCCGCAGGAGCCGGAGCTTGATGCCACCAAGACGGTAAAGCAAGTGGTGGAAGAAGGCGTGCAGGATACTGTGAACCTTATCAAAGAATACGAAGCTGTGTCTGCGGCTTTTGCCGAACCCGATGCAGACTTCGACGCACTCATGGATAAGCAGGCCAAGCTTCAGGATCGTATCGACGCGCTCGGCGCATGGGATCTGGACTCCAAGCTGGAGATGGCTATGGATGCGCTTCGCTGTCCGCCCGGCGATGAACCCGTGGAGCACCTTTCCGGTGGTGAGAAGCGCCGCGTTGCTTTGGTACGCTTGCTGCTTCAACAGCCCGATGTACTCTTGCTCGACGAGCCCACCAACCACCTGGATGCTGAGTCGATAGCATGGCTGGAACAACACTTAGCAAAGTATCCCGGAACGGTGATCGCCGTAACGCACGACCGTTATTTCCTTGACAACGTGGCAGGATGGATTTTGGAGCTGGATCGCGGCGAAGGAATTCCCTTTGAAGGCAATTACTCCACATGGCTGGATCTGAAATCCAAACGTCTTGCTCAAGAAGAGAAAACCGAAAGTGCTCGTCAGAAAGTGCTCAAGCGCGAGCTGGAGTGGGTGCGCATGAATCCTAAGGGACGTCACGCAAAAAGTAAAGCCCGTATCACCAGCTACGAGCGCATGCTGGAAGAACAGCAAACCAAGCGCAACGAGGAAATCGAGATTACTATTCCTCCGGGACCGCGCCTTGGCGATATCGTTATCGAAGCCAATGATATCAGCAAAGCATTCGGAGATAAACTCCTCTACGAACACGTAAACTTCTCTCTTCCTCCCGGCGGAATCATCGGCGTGATTGGTCCCAATGGTGCGGGTAAGACCACGATGTTCAAAATGATTACCGGAGACATGCAGCCCGACAACGGCTCGTTCAAGGTAGGCGACACTGTGAAGCTTGGGTACATCGATCAGAACAGACCGCTGGATCCCACCAAATCGGTGTGGGAAGAAATAAGCGGCGGTATGGATTTGATAATGGTAGGTAATCGCGAAATGAACTCGCGCGCTTACGTTGGCAGTTTCAACTTCAGCGGCAGCGATCAACAAAAGAAAGTTACCATGCTCAGCGGCGGTGAGCGTAATCGTGTTCACCTTGCTAAAATGCTTCGCGAAGGCGCGAACGTGCTTCTACTGGACGAGCCCACCAACGACTTGGATGTAAACACCCTGCGCGCGCTGGAAGAAGCGCTGGAGAATTTTGCCGGATGCGCTGTGGTCATCAGCCACGACAGATGGTTCCTGGACCGCATCGCTACTCACATTCTGGCGTTCGAAGGCGATTCACAAGTACGCTTCTTCGACGGCAATTACACCGAGTACGAGGAAGACTATCACAAGCGCATGGGCACCAGTGCCGATCGTCCGCATCGTATCACCTATCGCAAACTCACGCGTTAAGGTCAGGAAGAAAAGGAATACCACATAGACCACACTCTCGCGGCGAACAGTATCGTGCAACTCACGATCGATGTTCGCCGCGTTGTTTTTGTATCAGCATTGCATACTTCAAAAACACGTGCAGCCACGCGCTAAGGCCGGCAAGCACACCGGGAAATCCATCGAGCAATGCACCTCGCATCACACTCATTTTTAACCAGGCCACAGCAGGATTAACAATGAGATTCAACACTCCCGCGCGGCGTCCACGCGCATAGTAATCGTCGGCTCCCAGCCTGGCGTAATACACTGTCTTCTCGAAATGATGCGCGATGGAGCTAAAGGAATAATGATCCAGCCAGCCACGGAGCAGCAAGGCCTGCTGCGCACTGCACTGCATCTTGTCGTGGCCATTGTGATTCACAAAGCGGGGCTGCAACGAACGATGCACCAAGCGCAAATGCACATCCGGTTGCCACGCATAACGAAGCTTCTTTCCCAGATACACCGTGCGGCGCTGCACCCGCGCTGCACCGGCGTTCGTTGTGCTGATAAATGCCCGAACAGAAGCAAGCAACTGATGGTCGGGAACTTCATCGGCATCTAAACTCCAAATCCATTCCTCAGTGCATAAATCTATCGCTCTATTCTTCTGCTCTATACTTCCTCGCCACGGCTCTTCAACAACCATCACGCCGTAATCACGGCACACCTTTACCGTTGCGTCGGTACTTGCACTATCTGCCACCACCACCACCTGCTTTGCAAGCGCGCATACCACCGGCAAGAGTCTTTGCAGACTCTGCTCCTCGTTCTTGGCTATGATGGCAATTGATAATGGCAGCATGTTCTCTTTGTGATTGGTGCTTTGCTACTCTTCAAGAGTAGTGTGTAGCACCTCTTCAGAATATCATTTCCCTTCGCTTCGAGCGGCAAACACAAAACCGGCAATGGAATCTTGAGTCATAGCGTCGATCTTGGCTTTACGCGCCATGGCAGGCATAATACGTTTCCACTTTTCTTCGGAGTATTGCGATGCTACAGGCAGGTCATGACAACGCTGGCAATGCATGGCATACAATTCACCGCATCGTATCAATGCAGGCGACGCGCTGCTAAGAGCCGGAGCCGACATCATGGTTTTTTCCTTGGTCGAGGCCGATGAACTTGCGCATCCATTCATCAGCAATAAGCAGAGAAGAGCAGAGCCAAGAAGAATGGTGGCAGTCACTGCCGATCTATGCACTACTGCTGTACCTGCCACGGATGCTCGCCCATTGGTTTGTATAAATCCGGTCATGAGAATAGGTGGTTGTGGTTGAAATACTACGGCGGCAAAAATACATCGCAGGCAAGGGGCGCTATTCGTTGCCGACCAACAAGCCACGACGATATCTCTCTATCAACTGCAGAATGTCGTTACCATAGCGGCGCATTTTCACTTCACCGAAACCATGCACCGTCTGCAGTTCCCGCTCGGACTGCGGCTGTAGCCGCGCTATCTCCAGCAGTGTGGCATCGCTAAGCACCATGTATGCAGGCGTGTCCGCTTTCTCTGCAAGCGTACGCCGCAGTTCGCGCAAGTGCTCAAAAAGCGAGCGCTGATGCGGTGCTTGGGCGTGAGATGCTTGGGCGTGAGGTGATTGGGCCTCTGATGCATCCGTCGATACGGTCGTGTGTTGCTTACGTGTTCTGCGCGCAGATCGTTCCGGCTTTGTATTTGCCGGCGTTGTACTTGAATGTGTATCCGAATCAGGATGGGCCCGCAGCTGCAAGGTATTTTTACCGTAGAGCACATCGCGAGCGGCATCGGTGAGAAGCAGCACCGGGTAGGTACCATGTGTGCTTTGTACATACTCACGCGCAATAAGTTCCTTGATAATCGCGCGCCATCGGGATCGTGTAATCGATCTTCCCACACCAAAGGTTTTGAGCTCTTTGTGTTCGGGGCGTGCGGTTGATGCGCCGGTGAGAATATCGATAATAGTAGTTATGCCGTATCGTTCTTGCGTGCGCGCAATAGCAGAGAATGCCTTTTGCGCATCAATAGTTGCATCGTAGGTGTCCTGCGGCTCGCAGCAAATATCACAGGCACCGCAGGGAGGCGTGAACACTTCGTTGAAGGCGGCGAGCAGAAGTTCACGGCGGCAAAGAACAGACTCACAGAAATCAACAACGGCGTTTAAACGCTCGCGCTGAACGAGCGCAACGTCAGGGTCCGGCTCGGACTCCGTGAATTCACGCAAGGTGCGCGCATCCCGCGTACTGTAGAGCAGCAGCGCCGTGCAGGGCAATCCATCGCGTCCGGCACGACCGGTTTCCTGATAATAGGCCTCTAAACTTTTGGGCATGTCGTAGTGAATCACAAAGCGCACATCGGGCTTGTCGATGCCCATTCCAAAGGCCACCGTCGCCACCATAACAGTAACACGGTTGCTCACGAAGTCGTCGTGCCTGGCACTACGCGTTTGTGCATCAAGCCCTGCGTGGTAGGAGGCTGCGCTCACTCCGGAGGCCGCGAGTTTAGCTGCAAGATTCTCTGCCGAAGTTCTGGATAAGGTGTAGATGATTCCGCTTTGTCCACGGTATTGGTCTATCATTGCCTGCACCTTTGCAAGGGCAGTGCGCTTGGGTTCTACGCGATACATAATGTTTGTGCGCTGGAAGGAACCCACGAAGATCTTCGGGTTTCGAAGTTGTAATCGTTCGATGATATACTGCCTGGTTGATATGTCGGCAGTGGCGGTAAGCGCAATAATGGGTACCGTGGGAAGTTCATCGCGAAGCACCGACAGCTGCGCATACTCGGGGCGAAAATCATTGCCCCACTGAGCGATGCAATGCGCTTCGTCTATTGCTATCAAAGAAACCGAACGTTTGCGCAGCCACTCGGGGAAACCATCGGCAAACACACGCTCGGGAGAGATATACAACAGTTCTGTTCGTCCCGATTCAACGCGACGCACAACACGCTTTTGCTCTTCCACAGTCTGCGCCGAACTCATGAACTCGGCTTCCACACCGCGGGCGCGCAAGGCATCCACTTGATCTTTCATCAAGGCAAGCAATGGAGATACCACCACGGTAACTCCCTGCATGCACAGCGCGGGAACCTGGTAGCACATGGACTTTCCGCTTCCTGTAGGCATCACTACAAGGGTATCACGGCCATCCAGCACAGACTCCACGATGTCTTCTTGGCTATCACGAAAAGCGTCGTGACCAAACACGGTGTTGAGTATGTGCAGCGGTGATTTCATGAGCGCAGGTAAGGCAGATATCGCAGTGATCTCAATGATCTCAATTATTCAAGCGGCCGCTATCGCGGCGGAGTATCCAGCAGCACCAGACCTTCGGTGCGATCGGCATGGTATTGCATTTCCCAGTCGGACTTAAAGAGTGCTACAGGCCTGTTCATGTCGTCGTAAAAAACAGGCACGGCCGAGCCGGGCATCACACTGCTTCCTATCCAGCGGGAGCGGGTGTAGCCCAGGCGGTCCAAAGAAATTACCTCTTGATATTCAGACTCCATGCGGGCTTGAAACACCTGCAGCTGCAAGTCTCCAACGGCAGCAACCACAGGAGTAGGACTACGATGCGAGTCTTGAAAAATCTGTATCACACCTTCTTCGCCAAGCTGCTCTATGCCCTTGCGAAATCCTTTGGAGAAGGATCCCGATGCCGGCTGCACGCGCGCAAAAATCTCGGGAGCAAAGCGCGGAAACTGCGGTATGGTGTAGTCGCGTCCGGTGGTAAGTGTATCACCTACGCGGAAAGTACCGGGATTGGAAAGGCCAATCACATCACCGGGAAAAGCTTCATCGATGATGTCGCGGTCTTGCCCGAAAATTTGAAAAGGATAATTCAGCTTTACCTCTTTGCCGGTGCGCGGGTGACGCGCCGTCATTCCCCGTTCGAACTTTCCGGAAATAATTCGGAAGAACGAGATTCTGTCTCGGTGCGCTTTGTTCATGTTTGCCTGCATCTTGTACATGAAGCCGGTAAACACTTCGGAGCTAGGTTCTATGCGGCCTAGAGAGGTATCCATGCCCTGCGGCGGCGGCGCAAGTTCTATAAGATGACGAAGAAAATTCTCCACGCCGAAGTTCGTGATTGCCGAACCAAAAAATACGGGCGTGATTTTCTCTTCTAAAAATGCTTCGCGCTCAAACTGCGGCAACACGTGCTCCACAAGTTCAAGATCCTCGATAAGCTGCGCGTGGTAGGAATCGCCAAGGCGCTCGCGTATCTGCGCATCGTGAAGATCGGCCACGGTAGATGGTGCCATAAAGGCATTGCCCACAGTACGCTCGAAGGAATGCAGTTGGCGTGTGCTGCGCTCGTACACACCGCGAAAATCCGAACCGCTTCCAATGGGAAAGGTCAGCGGCACGGGAGTAATTCCCAGCACTTTTTCAACGTTGTCCATTACCTCGAATGGACTCAGTGCGGGCCTGTCCATTTTGTTGACGAAGGTGATAATGGGAATGCCGCGGTCTCTACACACTTTGAACAGCTTGATAGTCTGCTCCTCCACGCCCTTGGCGGCATCGACAAGCATGATCGCACAATCCACTGCCATCAGCGTGCGGTAGGTGTCTTCGCTGAAGTCTTGGTGACCCGGCGTGTCCAGGATATTCAGCAGGTAACCATCGTACTCAACGCGCATGGCGCTGGAGGACACCGAGATACCACGTTCTTTTTCTATACTCATCCAGTCCGACGTTGTGGCCGTGTGTTTACCACCCGTAACCGCACCTGCTTTACGAATAGCTCCGGAGTAGAGAAGGAGTTTCTCGGTAAGTGTGGTCTTCCCCGCATCGGGGTGAGAGATAATGGCGAGCGTGCGACGCCGCGCGATTTCGGATTCGAATGACATGAACAGGGGAGAATTCAAACAAGGGACACAGCGCCGCAGACTTGCCCCTACGGGCACTCTGCACTACGGCGGAAGGCAAAACTAAAGGATTTTTTGCGCGCAGGCCGTACCTATTGCCCACGCCGCTCTCCTTCCCTATTTTTGCCACCCTTGCAAGCAGCATTGCTAAGCTTGCAGCGCAGCCAATCGATGCGTCAATGCACGCACGCAGGAGTGGCGGAACTGGCAGACGCGCTGGACTCAAAATCCAGTGAACCTTAAATTCGTGTGGGTTCGACTCCCACCTTCTGCACGGTAGTAAAAAAGCCCGAACGATGAGTTCGGGCTTTTTTTATTGCAACTACATAAGTTGAAGACAGAGTAAAATTACTCAATGCATTGAGTAAATCTAACCCCTTCTAAGCTGACCTCAGCCCTTCGGCTTCGTTCCAAACACAACATCCCACAATGGCGAGCTTACGCCGTAGGCGGTGTGGTCGTCGTGATAGTGATGGCGCAGATGATATTCTTTGAGGAACTTTCCAATGCCGGATCGCATAGTAAAATGATGGGTGGCATAGTGAATGGAATCGTACACCACATAGCCCAGAATAAAACCGGCAAACAGCCCGAAGGCCGCCGTACCCATCACGGACTTGAGCGCAACAAAAATGATAACGGCTAGGGGAACGCTCACGGTGAGCGGCATTACAAGGCGAGTGCGGTCTCTGGGATAATCATGATGAATGCCGTGCACAAGAAAATGCGCTTTCTTACCCAGGTAGGTTTTTGGTTGGTAATGAAATGCCCAGCGGTGAAGCACATATTCAAAGAGAGTCCAGAGCAGCACACCTGCCGCAAAGAGTAGCGCGGTGGCACCGGCGCCGTGAAGAGTAGCTGCGGTATACGCGCAAAAAGCTACCGTGGGTACATACACCATTATGGGAGTGGCCGGGTGTATGTGAGAGAAGTATTCAAGAATGGGATTCTTGAACAAACGAACGGTCTCGTCTCTGTTCGAAACAAAATGAGGCATAACACGGAGTGTGGTGAACACCGATGTTGAAAAATCTCTGCCGCAAAATAGAGAGTTCCTGCGCGCAACGAGCAGTTTGTTATTGATTCTTCAAATCGGGGTTATGCGGCGAAATACAACGATCTCTTTAAAGGCAGGCGTTTATGCTTGTGGATGGCGAGCATTCCACTCGTTCATCACTGCTACACCTGCGCTCATACCAAGGCGGTCGGCACCGGCCTCGATCATTTCAAGCGCTGCATCTAGTGTGCGAATGCCGCCGGACGCTTTTACCCGCACCGATGGCCCCGAGTGAGCGCGTAACAACCTCACGTCGGCAGCGGTTGCGCCATGCGAGGCAAAACCCGTCGATGTTTTTACGTAATCGGCTTCGGCGCGAGTGATGAGTTCGCAGGCCGATTTCTTCTCATCGTCGGTAAGCAACGCAGTTTCGATAATCACTTTGGTAGAAGCGCCCAGAGAGTACGCCACCTCTACCACTTCCTTGATATCAATAAGTACATCATCCGGTCTGTTATTTTTCAGCGCAGCGATATCAATCACCATATCAATCTCTGAAGCACCGCGGGCAATAGCTTCGCGGGCCTCGTGAGCTTTCACCATACCAAAGGTGGCACCGAAGGGGAAGCCCACCACCGTGCACACTTTTACTGTGGAGCCGTCGAGCAGACTATTGGCACGAGCAACAGCAGAGGGAAACACACACACGGTAGCAAAGCCGAAATGGCGAGCTTCGTCGCATAGCTGAGCAATTTGATGATCGAGATACGCGGGTTGCAGAAGGGTGTGGTCGATGGCAGCGCCAAGTTGTGATGCATTCATGGCAGTAAGCTTAAAGCGATAAGTGTACGTGATGTGATCGCGGAGGCAAGAGTGAAAGGGACCACTGCAAGGGCAATTACATGCTACTCCTACTCGCGCGATCCAATATAGTCTGAATCGACGGTTGGCACACTGATGATTTCCATCACTCTGCCGGAGGCATCGATTCGCAAGGCAGAAAGAGCGTTGCCGCGATACGCACCTGTATCAATGTTCCATGCATTCTCCGCATCGCGGAAGTCGGGCTCGCCATCCACAGGCGTATGGCCTATCACTTGAATTTTCCCGATGTTCTTCAGCGGCACTCTATTCCACAACACACCATACGAGTTCAGCTCCGAAAAAGGATTAGGAGTAGATGTTACGCCGGCATGGGAAATCATCACATGTTCGTTTTCGTAAAACAAGGGGAGGTTCTTAAACCAGGGTATATCACCTTCCATGGACCGGCCTGCAATTTTATACTGCTGCAAGGTCTCGCGCCCTCCCTGATTCAACCACCCCGGATTCGAGCGCTTCACGTTATAGAGAACGCATTCGAACTCGTGATTGCCCTTGAGAAAAATCGCCTTGTTCGGAAAGCGCTCGTTAAGCGAGCGCGCGGTGGCAACGCACTCCGGGCTATAATTACCACGATCAATAAGATCTCCAACCTGTACCATTACTTCGTCTTGGGGCCTCCAGTGCTGCGCTATCAACGTTCTAAATGTTTGATAGCAACCATGCACATCGCCAACAACCAACAATTGTTCAGCCATGAGTATGAGCCAACTTCCTAAGGATTTTGAATAGCAAAGTTCGTCGCCTATTTGGCGGTGCCTCGGAAAAACCGAATCTGCACAAGGGAGAGCGAGAGCAGGAAAACAAACAACACAAACGCGAATGCAGAAGCGTACCCCAGCGAGTCCGTTTTCTCGAATGCATTCTTGTACACTTCGTACACGAGTGTAGTGGTGGTTCCTTCCAGCGGTAGCGGACCTCCCTTTG
>JBJOLU010000211.1:0-2920 GCA_046052705.1 Bacteroidota bacterium
GTTGGCAATGCTATCAGCAGAGGAAACCCTGAACTTGAGAGCGCGTTGAACAATCGATTCGTGATACGCTCTATGCCGGAACTTCTTCGCGATGAGTTTATTGCGCGGCATACCTCCGTGGTGATTGCGGGAACGCATGGTAAAACTACCACCTCGTCTCTATGTGCTTGGGTGCTGCATAACGGCGGCGTGCGGACGGGGTTTTTCATTGGAGCTGTTACCGGAAACTTTGGTACAGGTGCGCGTTGCGTACCCGTAAGCAGCAGTGCCCATTCCTCCGAAAGTTTCTTCGTTAGCGAAGGCGATGAGTACGACGCTGCCTACTTCGATAAGAGAAGTAAGTTTCTTTCTTATCGGCCTGATATCGCTGTGATCAACAATCTGGAATTCGACCACGCTGATATATTCAAATCGTTGGACGACATTATAGCATCGTTTAGGCTCTTTGCCCGACTAGTACCAACGAACGGTATTATTTACGCAAACGGCGACGACCCAAATGTGCAAAAAGCCTGTGGTGATACACCCGCACCCGTAGAGACCTTTGGCTTTGAAACCTCGAACGTATGGCGTGCGGTGGACATAGATTACCGTCCCGATGGAACGAGTTTTACGGTGCTCAAAAACGGAATCATCATAGCACGATTTTCGCTAAGCATCTTGGGGGAACATAATGTTCGCAACGCTCTGGCAGTGGTAGCTGTTGCCTTGCGCGCCGGTCTGAGCCCGGAGAGTATTCAGCAAGGCTTCGATTCGTTCGTGGCACCAAAGCGTCGTTTAGAAGAGATTGCTTCTTTTGCAGGAAATGTTGTGATCGACGACTTTGGTCATCACCCTACTGCTATTCGATTAACACTGGGAGCAGCGCGTCAAAAGTATCCCGGACGCCGCATCGTTGCTTGCTTTGAGCCGCGCTCCAATACCACCACGCGTAGCGTCTTTCAGAATGAACTTGTTGCAGCTTTCGACGAAGCGGACGATGTGGTACTTGGCAGACTGAACAGGCCTGAACGCTATGCACCCGAAGATCGATTAGACAGAGAAACGCTGGCAAGTGCTTTGCGCGAGCGTGGCAAAAATGTTTTTGTTGTTCCCCAAGAAGGAGTGTCGGCGTGGGGGTCGTATGTGCTTGAGCACTTTGTTCAAGCGCAGCTTCATGATGCGGTGATCTTGCTGCTGTCCAACGGTGACGTAGGTGGACTTCGCGGCATGCTCAGCAATACGTCGAACTAAGTTTGAGTTACAAAGATTCTTATTGGCTGGTCTGCGATCCGTATTTTTGCCCGTCATCCGCCCGGGTGGCGAAATGGCAGACGCACAGGACTTAAAATCCTGAGAGGGCAACCTCGTGCGGGTTCAAGTCCCGCCCCGGGCACCATACCTTGAGCATACATTCCTTGAGTATACATTCCGTAATCCTGCTTTCTCCGGGAACTACAACAGCGAACGTGTTCTTCCACCATCGATGGTAAGATTGATGCCTGTAATGTAGGCCGCTTGTTCCGAGGCAAGAAACACCGCTCCGGCGGCAATTTCTTCGGGAGCTGCAAATCGTTTCATCGGAATTTCTTTCTGCATTTCAGCGCGCACTTCATCCTCTGATCGTCCTGTTCGATTGGCTGTATTTGTAATAATTGACGACAACCTGGAGGTTGCAGTAGCTCCGGGAAGCACGTTGTTTACCGTAACACCATATTCGGCAACTTCTCTGGATAGTGTTTTGGCCCAAGCCGAGGTGGCTGAACGAATGGTGTTCGACACACCAAGATTATCCAGTGGCTGGCGAACGGAGGTAGAAATCACATTGATAATACGACCAAATCCTTGAGCTTTCATTCCCGGCAAACAAAGCTTCACGATCTCATGGCTACTTAGTAACAACCTGTTCATAGCTGTTATGAAACTCTGTGAGGAGGCCTCGCTCAAGGCACCACCGGGAGGTCCGCCTGAATTGTTGACGACAATATCAGGAGTGCCGAGAGCAGCTAGATGTTCTTTCAGAACAGTCTGCACCACAGCGGGATCGTCGAAATCCGCAACGAGCATGTGATGACCCGTTCCCGGCAGGATCTGAACAAACTCCCGCAGCTTCTCTTCGGAGCGAGCAAACGCCACGATAGAAGCTCCGGACTCTGCCAGTGCAATTGCCACAGCCCTACCAATACCGTCCGTAGCGCCGCATACCAAGGCCTTACGCCCCTGAAGGTTCAGATTCATAGTATTTTCCTTTGGGATAATCACTTGGGTTGTACTTCCATCGCTTGTGTTGCCACGACCATTGTCCGGGAAACTCGCGAATCTTGTCTTCAATCACCGAGGTGCATCGCTGTACCAATTCCCTACGCCCCTGTTCGGTATCTTCAATATTACTTGTGTCGATACGTACCGTGTGCACTTGGTACTTCCCTGCACTTGTGCGAATGGCAAAAGCAGCGATGATATCGGCATGAAAGCGCAGAGCCAGAGTGGCAGGAGCCTCGAAGGTTACTGCGGGACGTCCGAAAAAATCTACAAAAACATCCTTGTGAGGATCAGCCGCTTGATCGAGCATCATGCAAACAAAACCACCGCTCGAAAGAGTTTTAACAATGTCTTTGGCAGCGGTGTCCATAGGCACCACACGAACGCGATCCGAGGATCTGCATGTGTTGATGTACTCGTTGATGCTCTTGTTCCGCTGTGTCTTGGCAATGGAAATAGCGGTAATAGAAAGCAACTCCGCCGTTACCGGAACGGCTAGCTCCCAGTTACCTATATGTGCACTTAAAATGATTGCTCCACGTTCCCTTTGAACGTTTGATGTAATCTCGTTGTTAGCCGGTACGCTAAACATCGCAGATTGTTGTTGGCGTGAGAGATAACGAGTTGCAAACAACTCTACATAACAGGTAGCAAAATTCACATAGGACTCATGAGCAAT
>JBJOLU010000212.1:0-5658 GCA_046052705.1 Bacteroidota bacterium
GTTGTGGGCATATTGTTGGAGTTGGTAACACCGCAGATTAGCACCTGATTTGATGCACTCACGCCAAGTGAATACGCACGATCGTCGCCGGCTGCACCGCCAAAGTAGGTGGAGTACTTGAGGTCTGTGCCGGTGCTATTCATACGAAACACAAATGCATCCACTCCACCTTGTTGGGTTTGCTTGTACGAACCCGACTTTGTAGGAAAGTTTGCCGATGAGGTTTCGCCGGTAACGAAGATATCATTAGAGCCATCGTTACGCGCCAATGCTACATCCCAGGGCTTGTCTGTGGAAGCGCCACCCACGTAGGCAGCAAAGACCATTTTAGACAGTTTGCTATCGAACTTTGCTACGAATGCATCCTCAGCACCCGATGCCGGAGAAACGTAGGCGCCGGTTGTCTTGGGGAAATTCGACGAGCTGGTAAATCCCACAACAATGAGTTCACCGTTAGCAGGATTACGCACCGACGATGTAATCTCGTCTGCGTCATCACCACCCACAAAGGTTGCGTACACAATGGGATCGATCACCAAAGCCTTGGAGCGATCGTAATTCGCAATGGAGAAACGAACGTTGTTTCCATTTACCACAAACGAGCACGGAACCTGACGTCTCATTCCTTGTACTTCCTGATACGCAAACAATGCGCCGTTGCGAACATCACCGCAGGTAGTCTTGATAACTAATTCGCCGGAAGCGTTAGTGGACACCGATTGCGCGCCATCGATACTTAGCGAGATAACGTCCGGAGACGCAAAAGGAGCAACCACAAAATTGTATTGGGGAGCATGGTCTACCATGGTTACCAAAGCATCTACACCGGGATACACGTTCTTCATCGTTACCGACGTGAAATGCGGAACCTGCTTTAGCCATGCTTGCTCGTTCTTTCCCATCAAATACGAATAGCTGCCCTCAAGCTCGCCCTGGGGCTCAAAAGCCTGTGCTGCCGCGCCGTTGAAACGCACCGCAAACGCATGATGAGGTATCATCATTTCCGGAACAATCTCGTTGGTAAGACTGCGAAACTTCGACGGAGCCGAAACCATTTTGCCTGTGGCAAATGCTTCGCCGCGAACATCGAACACAAGGCCCGTGCGGGTAATCCACGTTGAAAGATTGCCGTTCTTGGTCAGGTAGGAAAACTCATTTCCCCATTGACCATTGTTTTGGATAAAGCCGCTGCTCTTCAGCAATTCTGATGCGCCGGCGCGAACTTGCATCGACGCAACCACGCCTACTACAAGTACCAGAAAGAGAGAGCACAAAAAGCGATTTTGTTGCTTCATAAAAGTGTACCTAAAAGTATAATAGAAGAATTGATATCCGGAATTGAAAAACCCACCTCGACTCTGTTCAACGCTTTCTAAGACGAACAGAACCGTATCCCCTTGTAACGTTCGCGCGATGTTCAAGCAACGCTAAGTAACTGCGAAAACGACGCGCAATTTCTACGAAAATTGTTCACTGAAAAACGGCTTTGTCACAATAGCTTTTACATCGCTGCCGATTTAATAGTATGTGCCTACTGCCACCCGACAAACGCCGCTTCTTTCCGCGCGGGAAACTATGCATCATTGAGCAGTCAACATCTTAATTTTTGTTCACTCAAACGCGTGCAATTCGTCATTATTGTCATAAAAACGGCAAAAATGGCTATACCTTCTCACGGAAGGGCGAACTGCTTGATGAAAGCGGAATCGAAGGGATTTAGAACGCTCTGAACCAAGCACTAACGCCCGTTGCGTGCAGCCTCTGTAATGGAGTCTAACGTGGCTTGGGGCAGCACTGTTTGCAGATAGGCCTGTATCTGATCTTTCTTCGAAGGATCCAAGGCATTGGCCTTGATCAGGCACAGGGAAGCCTCGGAAAAATCGCCCAGCAGGGCATGGGTGCGGGCTAGTGCTACGTATGCATCTATCCATTGAGGAGCATGACGCAGCGCATATCGGAATGAGTCCAGAGCGTCGAAGGTACGCGCGGATTCGAGCAAGGCCATGCCGTAATCATACCAACACTCGGGGTCGTTGTCCCGAAGCTCCAGAGAAGTCTTAAAGCACAACAGCGCTTCGCTTCGGCGTCCGCACTGCACGAGCGCATCGGCCTTTGCATACCAAATGTCCGCCCTATCGGACTTTAGTGCAAGAGCAGCGTTATAGTCCTCGAGTGCTTTTGCATATTTCGATAACGCATCAAAGCAGGTGCCGCGCCCAAAGTATGATTCAAAGTGGTTAGGGTCGATGAGCAACGCTTTGGAAAATGCCTCAATGGCGTCGGCGTACTTGCCGCTTTCCTCCAGTGCGCTGGCCATGTTGTGCCAGGCCGGAACATCAGCTATATCGTAGCGTAGCGCCTCGCGGTAGCTCTCTACTGCATCGGTCATTTTACCGAGCTGTACCAGAGTGTTCCCGCGATTATACCAAGCCGAAGCAAAATCCGACTTGATGGCAATAGTCATGTCGTAGCTCTGAAGTGCGTCGTTGTGCTTACCCTGGCGGCCAAGCACCACCGAGCGATTAAACCACGCGTTGAAGTCGTAGGGATCCTTGTCGATGCAGCGATCATAAGCACGTATAGCCGAAGGGTAGTCTTGCGCTGCATCATAGCAATAGCCAAGTTCGAACAGAGCTTCTTTGCCGAGACGCTCGGAGTCTGCTACGTATTCAAACAACGGTATAGCCTCGCGATACCAGCCGCGATGCTCGCACATTACAGCTTTGTTGTACAACGCTTCTTCGTTTCCGGGATCTACGGAAAGAGCTTGATCGAAGGTCTGCAATGCCTCTTCCACGTGGCCTGCTTGATCAAGGCACACGGCATAATTCACCAGAATATCGGCATCGAGCGGTTGCAGAGAAAGGGCTTTGCGATAGCACTCCAGCGCGTCGCTTGTACGATGAAGACCGGCAAGAGCGATTCCTTTTTTATGCCACGCTTCGTGGCTATACGGCAGGCTGTCGGCAAGCATTGAAGCGAACGCCAGAGCATCATCGTATCGCTGGTAGTCCAAGCAATAGCGCACAAGCGTTTCCAGAGATTCAATCCCCAGTGCGTGACGCACTTGGTCTGCCTGCCCTCGGCGCAAGGCATCCCGGTACTTTCGTACCGATTCATCCATGTTTCCCAAGTTCCCTCTTAGGCCCTCTCCCGCGTCCTCGTTGTCCTCGAACATATTCCTGTGTGCAGTGGTGTTGTGTTATTCCATTAAATCCAAGACGCTCATGCGGCACCGGCGTCCGGTATCAATGCATAGATGAATATACAGAGAAGCGCTACTCAGCTCAATACGTAGAGATACGTAGAGTGGAATTTGTTTTCCACACCATCGCGCCGGAGTTATCATGGGAGCAGATTGGGTGCTTGAAACTGTTGGGAGTAACAGTCAGGAGATGCAGTCAGGAGAAGCAACTCCCGAAAACGTTCTTAAACTCCCCAATGCAAAACAAAAAGCCCCTTCACATGTTCGTGAAAGGGCTATTTCTCTGAGCCACTTGTCGGACTCGAACCAACGACCTGCTGATTACAAATCAGCTGCTCTACCAGCTGAGCTAAAGTGGCATTCACGATGGATTGGATGTGGCTGATAACCAAAACCGCTGCCAAAGCGAGCGGCAAAAATACACGTCGGTGCCATTGCGCGCAAACGTTCCTAAAAAATACTGCGAAGAACGCAGGTTTTACGTCGATTGGCCGGAACCAAACAACTCCGGAAACAAATACTCCTCGATCATCTCGCACCAAATGTGCCCCGTCATGATGTGGCACTCCTGAATATGCGCTGTGATGGACGACGGTATTACCACCGATGCCGTGCATTGTTCTTTCAGCACTCCGCCGCTGCCGCCAAGCAGTCCCACAACCGGCATGCCTACGCTCAAAGCCTTCTCCACGGCGCGAACCACGTTCTTGGACGTGCCGCTGGTGCTGATAGCTACAAGCACGTCGCCCGGCTGCCCAAAGGCCTCTACCGCACGGGCAAAGACATTCTCGTACCCGTAGTCGTTTCCGCCGGCCGTCATGAGCGAGGGATCCACCGCCAGCGACATAGCCGGCAGTGCCCTACGTTCCACGCCGCCACGAAATCGAATCACAAGTTCAGCCGCTATATGTTGAGCATCGGCAGCCGAACCGCCGTTACCACATAGGAGAACTTTGTTACCGGCCTTCAATGCAGTACAAAGAATATTTCCGGTTGCTTCTATCTGAGGCAGGCAGTGCTGAAGTACCTGCTGCTTTACCTGCAGTGAGCGCTCAATTACAGCAGCAATTCGATCTTGAGAAAACATAGGCATAAGCACGTTGGTAATTGCGGCAAACTTAGAAAATCCCTGCCCTCTATCTTTGCACAACTTTCCTTTAGGACTTCATGGCTCTTACCTATCTCGGCACTATTACCAAACCTCATGGCATACACGGTGAATGCTTCGTGACGGACGTGGATATAATTCCAACGCTTACGGCCGGCACCAAGGTGCATCTGGGATTCAGCGCCGCATATGGCACACAGGCGGTGCTCGAGAGCATTCAGCCGTATCGTAACGGGGCACTACTACGATTGCGAGGTGTAAACACCGTAGAACAAGTTGAAGCACTGCGGGAACAGGGCGTGTTTGTACAAGAGTCGTTGATTGCCGACCACGATAAAGAACTCTTGAGCACATCGTTGACAGGTGCTCAGGTAATAGTGGATGCTACCGGCCGGTTGCTGGGCACAGTTCGCGAGGTGTGGTCTGCGCCTGCTCAACGCATGCTTGTGGTGGATCATGCAGATGGCTACGAGATCATGATACCGGTGGTGCCGAGTATTGTTTTGAAGGTAACGAGCAATCCACACTGCGTATATGTTAATCCGCCCGACGGCTTGCTTGATATGAACGCACCGGGCAACAATTCAGGTAATACCTCAGGCAATTCCGACGAATAACAAAGAAAGAACACCACGAGTGCCCGGGATTCGGCACCGCTATGATCGTTTTTCTCATGCACACTAATCCACCATCTCACATCGCACATGAAGGTCCGGCCCCCGGCCCGGCATTGCTGCTGGCTATAGAGACCAGCGGAGTGGCTTGTAGTGTTGCGCTTGCAAAGGGCTACGAGCTTTTGGCATCGGTAACATTCCATGTTCCCCATATTCACGACCGCATGCTGGCAACGATGGTAGAGCGACTAATGGCCGATCATGCTCTGCGGTGGGAACAGATACATGCGGTAGCGGTATCGGCCGGGCCGGGCTCGTTTACCGGTTTACGAATTGGAGTGTCGTTTGCAAAAGCGCTGTGTGTAACAAATCAGCCGGCGCTGATCGGCGTTCCTACGCTACAGGCTCTAGCACTGGAAGCAAGTTCGCGCATTATTGCCGGAGGTATGAGCGGGGATATAAGCGAGGATTCAAGCAGAGATATTAGCGGGGATTCAGCCGGTGGCTATTCGCACATAGTGGCAGCATACCCGTCGCAGCGCGGACAATTCTATGCACAGCGATTCAACCTGCGTGGGGAGGCTACAGGCGCGCCTCTGCTCGTGGCAAGCGAAGATCTTTCGGCATTGATTGATACCTCTACCCTGCTTTGCAGTCCTGCTCCGATTGCGGAAGCATCAGCGCATGCTTTATGTGCGGTTATTCCGCTGAGCGCAGATTTTCTTGTTCCC